>CAXSGV010000698.1:0-2053 GCA_964236615.1 uncultured Polyangiaceae bacterium | reverse complement strand
GCGCGTGGTCGCGCCGAAGCGCGGCGTTTCGCAGCCGATGTGAGCCCAAAGGGCGGCGTGCTCGAGAAGCGCGACACGTCGGACGAGGTGAGCCGTGCCCCAGGGGTCGCTGGCTCGATCGGTCGACGTTGACGTACGTGACGTTGGTTGTCGCGCTCGTTGACGGCGACGACGACGTGGACTTGGACGTTCGCCACGTTGACGCTCAGACCATCTTTGTCAGCACGGCGACGATGCCTTCGAGAACGCGAATCCCGGATTCGTAGCGAGCGAGCGGGGGCGACGACCTTTCGCAGCTTCATGACGGCGAGCGAGGCGGCACACACTCCATCGCTCGGCCGCGAGCGATCTCGTCGTGCTTCGCCCTGTCCGCTTCCGACCAGCGCCGGGCCCCTCCGCGATGTTTCGCAGGACGGATTCGGCCGCACGGACAAGGTGATCGGCGCGCTCGGCATGGCCCTTCGGTCGGTCGCTAACGATGCGCTAGCAAGCGAGAGAAATTCGATCGCACGCTGCAAGACGTCGAGGCGTTGGAAGCTGAGCATGCGACCCGTTCGGCCGCTCGGGCTGAAGTTGCCCCAGGAGAGCCCCACCGAAGTGCACGGCCATCGCTGCCCGAACCAGTCAATTCCTCTGCGTCGAGGTACTAGAGCTGTTCGCGACCCGTCGATGCGCGAACGGTCGCAGCCCCCTTGCGTGAGGCGGGGGAGGCGGGCGCGCGCGGTGCTCTGCGCGGCGCCATGATCGTCGGGGCGTGGCGCACGTGCGTCGCCTCGGCGTGACCGGCGTCGGGTAGGGCTGCTTCTTCCGGCGCGTTCGTTTGCAGCGTGACGACCGCGGCGGGGACGGCGCTCGGGACGACCGTGCTCGATGCGGCGGTCGCAGCGATCGGGGGCGCCGATGCGGCGGCGGGGGAGTGCGCGTGCCGACTCGCGTAGAGACCGCCGAGCATCGTGACGAACGCGGCCGCGGCGGCCCACCCCGCGCGCGACGCAAAGCGCGCGACGGGTCGCTCGAGCTCCGTGGGCGCGAGATCGAGCGCCGTCGGCGATGTCGAGGGGGAGAGCGGCGTGCGCGGAATGCGAAGGTCGCCGTCCCGCAGCGCAATCGTCTCAGGCTGGAGCTCGCGAAGCGCCTCGAGCATCTCCTCCGCCGACGCGAACCGCGCGTCGGGATCGACCGCGAGCGCGCGATGCACGAGGGCGGCGAGCGCGGGCCGGACGTCGCGCAGCTGCGTCGCGAGCGGAGGAGCAGGTAGGTGGCAGATCGCGTAGACGCGCGTGCCGATGGGCCCGAGACCCGAGGTAGGCGTGACGCCGCAGAGCATCTCGTAGAGGACGACACCGAGCGACCAGAGATCGGTTCGGTGATCCACATCACGCGGCGAAACGAGCTGCTCCGGGGACATGTACGGAGGCGATCCGACGATGTCGCCCGTGCCGGTGAGGTCGTGCGTTCGACTCTCTTCGCCGAGAAGCTTTGCAATTCCGAAGTCGAGAATCTTCACGATCCGTTGATCGCCGTCCGCCTCAGCCAAAAATAAATTCGCCGGTTTCAAGTCGCGATGAATGATGTCCGCCGCGTGGGCGCGAACGAGGCCGAGGCACACTTGCGTCGCAATCGCGATCGCTTGGTCTGGCGGCAGCGCACCGCGCGCGAGCACGGTGCGGAGGTCCTCGCCTTGGAGGTACTCCATCACCATGAACGGCATCCCGCTCGCGTCGTCCTCGCCCGCGTCGAGCACTTGAACGACATGGAGTGAGTCGATCGCGCCCGCTGCCTTCGCCTCGCGCTCGAAGCGTCGCAGCGCGGCGGGTCCACCGGAAAGCCCGCGCTCTTTGATCAGCTTGAGCGCGACGCGGCGCCCCGTCTTCGCGTGAATCGCGTCGTAGACGACGCCCATGCCCCCCTGCGCGATCAGCTGGACGACGTGGTACTTGCCAGCGATGACGAGGCCGCTGTCCACCCGGTCGCTGTCCACCCGCTCACGATAGCTCGCGGTTGCCTGCGCGCGAGGCGAAGCGCGTTTTCATCGAAAATCTACCAATACTGC
>CAXSGV010000697.1:0-2159 GCA_964236615.1 uncultured Polyangiaceae bacterium | reverse complement strand
GGCTTGCCGAGCGGCTCGAAGTGTTCGCTCTCCGCGGTGAGCTCCTCGATCTCGTGGAGCACGAGCACGGCGCGGCGACCCATCTCGATCGTCTGCAGCGCACGATCGAGGCGATTGAGCTGCTCACGCCGCACGAGCGCCGCGGTCTGCTGCGGGTCGACCGAGTGACGACCCACGGCGACGTCGCCGTCGGCGTCCTCGGGGTGGCGACGGCGGTGCCGGCGCGCATCCGACGCTACGCGGAGCAAGATTTGAAACAGCCAGGCGCGCGCACCAAAGCCGCGATCCTCGAAGTCGCCAAAGCGACGGTGCGCGATGACGAACACCTCTTGCGTCTTGTCGTCGACGTCCGACTCGTAGATGCCGAGGCGACGAAGGTTTCGCCACACGAAGCCAACCTCGGCTTCGTAGAGCGCGCGGAACACGCGATCGCGATCGACGACGCGCACAGACGATGCGGGCGCAGGCGGCGCGCTGTCGGGCTCGCGCTCGGCGCTCGAGATGTCGACGACGTCGAGGGCTTCGGCCGCCGCGAACGACGAGAGATGAGGCACGCGTTCCGTCACTGGACCCTCCAAGTGATTCCAACCTCGGCGCGGCCCGCGAGCGCCGGTACGACCGCGACCTCGTCGAGATGCTCGCGGATCAAGTTGACGAGGCCGATGCCGCGGATCTCCGCCGCAAGAGATGCCGAGATGTCGCCGCGCATGCTGATCGCGGGGCCGACGGCCAACGTCGGAAAGGTGCCGTACATCGCGTGGAGAAAGCCGATCTCGGGGCCGGCGCAGACGTCGATCTGAATGCCACGCGCTTCCTTGTAGTTTCCAGGTATTCGGCCGCAGGCGTCGACGCGCGCGATCCCCCAAAAGCCGCTGCGCTGCTCTTGCACGGTGCTGCCGAAGGCAAGCGTGGGGCGGAGAAGCAGGCCAGGCACGGTCTCGACGACGGCAAAGAACGACGGGCCGACGAGAGCGCCGGTACCGGTGCCGCCCATGAGGAGGCTCGAAACGCCGACCTCGAAGGTGCGCTTGCGCCGCGGGGTCGTCACGTGATCGGAATCGGGAAGAGGCGGAGCGGGCGGTGGCCACATCGCCGCGGCGCGCGAGTACGTCGCGCCGGTGGTGGTCGTGGTGCTGCTCGTGCTCATGCTCGACGCGTCGGATTTCGCGGCCTCGGCGTTCCTCGCGGCTTCGGTCGCCTTGACGAGCTCTTCGTCGAGCGTGATGGTCGCCCACACACCGAGCGCCTTCGCGAGCGGCGCGCAGCTGCGGGCGCCACTGGTGAACGTCCGTTCCGCGACGACGGCGTCCGTCTCGTCCCAGAGCTCGCCGCGCGCGCGCAGCCCAGCCCCTTCGCGAAGAATGCGGACGTGCACGGTCCAGCCTGCGCGCGGTCCTCGCGACGAGGCCAACGGCCGCGCAAACAGCTCTGCGACACCATTTTGCTCGGCGCAAGGAGCCGGCTGCTCCATGACGATCCGGGGGGGCTCGGCGTTTTGCACGTCTTCTCCAGAAGGATGGCCAGTAAGGAGAAGATCCGTCACGGCCGTCCACCCTGAGACAGGCGGCCACGTCGGAAGCGTGGGCCCATCATGGATCGCGGAGTGCGTTTGGACCACCTATTCCAGATGGCCGGCAGCAGCAGGTTCCGTCGGGGTCGCGTTCCGTCTACGTTACGTCTCCCATGTCGAAAGAACGTGCGCTGAACGAGGCTCTTGAACGGATCGGCAAGGGCGGCGCCGAGAAATACCATCGCAAGAACGCGGAGACCGGGAAGCTCTTTGCGCGCGAGCGGATCGCTCGTCTCGTCGACAAGGAAACCTTCGTCGAGGACGCCGCGCTCGCCAACGCGCTCGACCACGATTTGCCGGCCGACGGCGTCATCATCGGCACGGCGCTCATCGACGGACGCAAGGTCGCCATCATGGCGAACGACTCGACGATCAAGGCAGGCTCCTGGGGTCGCCGGACCGTCGAGAAGATCCTCCGCATCCAGGAGACGGCGCGCGATCTCCAGATCCCGATGCTCTACCTCGTCGACTCGGCCGGGGCGCGCATCACCGATCAGATCGAGATGTTCCCCGGCCGCCGCGGCGCCGGACGCATCTTCTACAACCAGGTTCAGATGTCCGGGATGATCCCGCAGATCTGTCTCCTCTT
>CAXSGV010000696.1:0-2241 GCA_964236615.1 uncultured Polyangiaceae bacterium | reverse complement strand
GCATCGGGCGTTGTTGACCAGAGTCGAGACCGACCGCCTGATCGCCGAGGGCGTCAATCGGCTCACGGCCGTCCGGAGGGCGAGGAGGGCCGGCAAGGCCGCGATGACCGCGATCGCCGATCTCCGCGCGGTTCTCGAGGGGCTGGGCGGAGGAGGAGGCGAGACGTGTGGCCAGCGCGCCGCGCGGCTCGGGTGGAACGAGCCGCAGTGCGAGCAAGCGTCCTCGAGCAACGAGAGCTCGCGCGTCGCGTGCAACGGCTCGGGGAGCGCGACCACCGACTGCTCGCGCTGCTGCAACGCCGACGCCGCCTCTCCCTCGCACACCGACGAATCGTGCGGCGCCTACGCCGCGCGCGTCGGCTTCGCGTACCGCGCGCGTCCACGTCTCGTCGATCTGGATGTGCTCGAAGAACCGCTGGTAGAGCCACTTCAGCGCGAAGTTGGGCTCGTACTTGATGATCGGGCGGTCGCTCATGCGCGCTCCCGCGAGGGCGGCGCTCGTCGGCGGGTCAGCCGCCGAACGTCTTTTGCATGACGGCGATCACTCGCTTGGCGGTGTCGGGCGTCATGCCCGTCTTCGCGCCGTGCGGCCACGCGAAGCCGAAGCTGCGGATCTGGTTGCACGAGAGCGAGACGAGGATATCGGCGGGGGGCTGGTTGATCTGCCCAATCGAGAAGCCGAACTCGGCGAACATGCACTGCTCGCGTGGCACTTCGAAGTTCTTCTCGGTGCCGAAGATGTCGAGCACCTCGTCGTGCACCTTCGTGTCGTTGACGTTCATGAAGCTGAGGATCCGGAACTCGTGGAACCTCTGGACGTTCGCGGCCGGCGGCGGGACGGCTGCCGCACCCGGCATGATGCCCGGCGGCAGGAGGCCCGGCGGAAGCAGCGCGGCGCCGGCCGTGATCCAGCTCTGGATCTGTGGCGGAAGTTGGATGCCACCCAGCGCGGGCGTCGTCGCGTTCGCGACCGCGGGCGGAGGCTCGAAGTTCTGAAGGCGGAACGCCGTGATGGGCGCGCTCTTCATCTGGTCGAAAGGCTGGGCAAGGCTCGAACCGCAGCCGGTGGAGCAGGCAAGCAGGACGACACCAACGGCAATTTGAAGCCACGTAAACAGGGAAAAAGAAGCGCGGGACATGCGTGAATCCTCCTCGGCGGAGCGGACGATACCCCTTTCTCGGTCGGCCGGATCCGCGATTTATGGCAGAGTCTCCGTGCGGTTGCGCTGCTATCGTCGCCGAGAGGGGGATGCAGAAGCCTGCGCGCACTGCCGCCACGATCCCGGAGAGGGTCGGGCGCTACGAGATTCTATTGCCCATCGCCAGCGGCGGCATGGCGACGGTGTACCTCGCACGCGCGCGCGGCGCGGGCGGGTTCGAGCGTGACGTCGCGCTCAAGCTGACGCACGCGCATCTCAAAGAGACGACCGAGTTTGCGTCGGACCTTCTCGACGAGGCGATGCTCGCCGTGCGCATCAAGCACCTGAACGTCGTTCCGGTCCTCGACGTCGAGGACGATCCCCTCGGGCTCTTTCTCGTCATGGAGTACATCGAGGGCGACACCCTCGCAGGGTTGCGTCGCAAGGGTGCGGCGCAAAGCCAGTCCCTGCCTCGCGGCGTCGGGATCCGGATCCTCCTCGACGCGCTTGCGGGCCTGCACGCCGCGCACGAGATCAAGGACGACGCGGGTACGCCGCTCGACCTCGTGCACCGCGACTTCTCTCCGCAGAACATCCTCGTTGGCCTCGATGGCGTGGCGAAGCTCACCGACTTCGGAATCGCGAAGGCTTCGTCGCGTTTGAGCGAGACGCGCAGCGGCCTCGTCAAAGGAAAGATTTCGTACATGGCGCCGGAGCAGGCGCGCAGCCAGACCCTCGATCGCCGCTGTGACGTCTGGGCGGCTGGCGTCCTCGCTTGGGAGCTGCTCGCCGAACGCCGTCTCTACGCGACCGACAACGACGTCGGCACGTTGCTCAAGGTCGTGAGCGAGGAGCCTGCCGCTCTGCGAACGGTCGCGCCGGATCTCTCGCCCGAGATCGAAGCGGCGGTGAAGCACGCGCTCACGATCGACCTGAAACGTCGCGTCCCGTCCGCGCAGGCGTTTGCACGCGAGCTCTCTGCCGCGTGTGAGGCCGCGGGTCTCGTCGCCGATCACGATCAGGTCGCGGCCTACCTCGCGACGCTCGTCGGAGAACGCCTGCGCGAGCGCCGCCGGCGAGCCGCCGAGATCGTGCGCTTGCG
>CAXSGV010000695.1:370-2266 GCA_964236615.1 uncultured Polyangiaceae bacterium | reverse complement strand
GACGCGCGTCGTGAAGCGCGCGATTCCGCTCGGTACGCATCCGCGCGCAGCGGTGTGGGACGCTGCCAACCCGCGCTTTCTCTATGTGGCTGTCGAAGACGACGACGCCATCGCGGTGATCGATCGCACGCTCGGCGTTCTCGTGGAGACGATCAAAGTCGGGCGTCTCCCCTCGGGTGTCGCGGTCTCGCGCCTTCGGCCCGAGCTCTACGCGGTGCACCGCATCGACGGCAAAGTGACGATCGTCGACACCGCGACGCGCAAGCCGCTCGTCGACGTCGTCCTCGAAAACCAGGCCGCCGATCCCGATCCGAAAGTGCCGCAAGGGCGGCCGTTTGCGTTCGAGTCGCTTGCGTGGGCGCCGAGCGGCTTCGAAGCATGGCTCGGCCACGAGCTCATCGCGCCGACGCGGCCGTTCCAATTCCAGAGCACGGTGTTTCCTGCGGTGAGCGTGATCGATGTGTCGCCCCTGCGGCTCGAGGTCGCGACCGATCCGGTGACGGGCACCATTCAGGGCCGGAAGCTTTTGTTCGACGCGATCAACCTCCCCGATGCGACGGCGAACGCCACCATCGTGTCGCAGCCCTGTGCCGCTGCGCTCCATCCGAATGGCATCGCCGGTTACGTGCTCGCGTGCGGCAGCGAAGACCTCTTGGTGTTCGATGTCCTTTCGGGGCGCGCGATCGACATCCTCCGCGATCTCCCAGGCGACCATCCGATCGGCATCACGCTCGACGAGAAAGGCGACCGCGCCTTTTTGCTCGCGGACCAGTCGCACACGCTCACGCGCGTCGATCTCGCGGGCGGTAGCGTCATCAAGCACGTGCGGTTGCTCGGCGCGCCTATCCCGCTCGTCGCAAAGGATCCGGTGGATCCCGAGCTCCGCGAGGGCCTCAAGCTCTTTTACCGCGCGAGCTCCGGTAAGGGCGTGCTCGCGACGACGGGCAACGACTGGATGTCGTGTGCGAGCTGCCACCTCGACGGCTTCACCACGACGAACGAGGTCTTCTTCGAAACGCCGGTCGCGGACCGCACGGTGGACGCGCAGATCGGCCACGTGGGGATGAAGGATCTCTTCTCGACGGCGCCCACGCCCGACTCGCCGGCGTTCGAGCCGCACGACGTGCTCGTCGCGCTGCTCGATCAAGGTGGTCTCGCCCCCGATCGCACGGGCCACAGCCGCGTGGGCGAGGTCGACCCGTCCGCGCCGCCGGCCGCCGCCCGCACGATGGCGCAGCGCCTGGCGCGGGTGATCGCACGCGACTTGCCGGTCGGCCCGAGCTGGATCTTGCCGGGCCCGACGCCCGACGCGAGCTACGACGGCGCCTGGTGCGGCAACTGCCACAAGAGCGAGTACGCCGCCTGGCAGAAGAGCGCGCACGCGCACGCCGGCGAAGATCCGATGACGAAGTTCTGCACGAAGGTCGAGCAGGACCTCCGCGGTCCGCAGTACAGCCGCCTCTGCGCGGGCTGCCACGATCCGATGGGGGTGCGCCTCGGCGACACGTCGCTCTCCTCCGGTCGCGGCGTGACCTGCCTCGGCTGCCACGACGTCACGCGTACGCTGCGCGCCGGCGGCAACGGCGATCTCCAGTACGACGCCCACACTTGGACGATCGATCACAAAGCACGCGCCAGCGCCGGGCTCGCGCTTTTGCGGACGCCCGAATTTTGCGCCGGTTGCCACACGCAGTTCGTGCCCGGCAGTGGGCTCGAGGCCATATCGACCTACCGCGAGTGGAAGCAGACGAAGTTCGCGAACCCCGCCGCTGGCGAGGACCGTACGACGTGCGTCGACTGCCACATGAGCAAGGACGAGAATGGCATCGTCGATCACGCCGCGATCGGCGGAAACATGTACCTTGCATCGAAGTTCAGCGGGGGTGATCCCGCGTT
>CAXSGV010000695.1:0-360 GCA_964236615.1 uncultured Polyangiaceae bacterium | reverse complement strand
CAAGAACCTCGAGGGTGCCATCACGCTCGCAGCGGTTCGCGTCGGCACCGACGTCAAGGTCACGCTGACGAACAAGGCGGGCCACGATTTCCCGACCGGCGTCACCGACGTGCGCGAGCCGTGGGTCGAGCTCCAAGCCATCGACGCGAGCAAAAAGGTGATCGCGCACTTCGGCGGTCCGGACGCGAGCGGTCTCCTCCCCGACGTGGCCGCGCGGCTCAACATGGACATCGCGCGCCCCGACGGCGGCGTGCTCCTCTTCCACGAGCTATCCGACGCCACCCGCATTCCGTTCCTGCGGCGCGTTCCTGGCGGCGGCACGCTCGACGTCACCCTCCCGGCGCCGGCGCTACCCGCTGG
>CAXSGV010000694.1:0-2325 GCA_964236615.1 uncultured Polyangiaceae bacterium | reverse complement strand
CGACCGCGCAGGTGAGCGATCTCGCGCGCCGCAGCTCGGCAAGCGCAGCCCGCAGCGTGTTCGGCGGGTTCGTCGAGCTCGCCGCCGGAACCGACGATCCTAGCAACGAGCTGCTGTCGGCCAAGCCCGTCGCACCGATCGACCACCTCGATCTGCGTGTGCTCGTGTGCGTCACGCGCGAGGGGCAAAAAGCGGTCGGATCGACCGACGGCATGCGCCGCACTGCTGCGTCGAGCCCCTACTACCGCGCGTGGCTCGACGCCGCGCCGCGTATGTTCGTGGCGCTCCGCGCCGCGCTGCTCGCCAAGGACTTCGAGCAGGTCGGTACGCTCGCTGAAGCGAGCGCCCTCGCCATGCACGCGAGCGCGATCGCGGCAGGCGTGATCTACTTCGAAGGCGGGACGCTCGCGGTGCTCGAGGCGGTGCGGTCGCTGCGCGCGAATGGGCTCCCCGCCTGGTCGACGATCGACGCGGGGCCACACGTAAAAGTGCTGGTGCGCGACGCGGACGCAGCGCGCGCGACCGCGGCGCTGTCTGCCGTGCCCGGGGTGCTGCGTGTACTTTACACACGGCCGGGCGAAGGAGCCCGTCTCGCATGAGCATGCGGACCAAAGAACCCTGCGTCGCCGCACCCGGCAAGCTCCTCCTCACCGGCGCCTACGCCGTGCTCGAAGGCGCGCCGGCGATCGTCGTGGCGGTCGATCGCTACGCGCACGTCGACGCCTCGCGCTCCACCGAAACACCCACGCGCGAGGTCGCGGAGGCGCTCGGCGATCGCGCGCCGCATTTCGATGCGAGCGCCCTCTACCACGAGGGCAGCAAGCTCGGCCTCGGCTCGAGCGCCGCGGTCCTCGTGGCATCGCTCGGCGCCGACGCCGCGAAGAAAGGCGCGGATCTCGCCGACCCCGACGTGCGCTCCAAGATCTTCTGGCGCGCACGCGAGGCCCACGCGCTCGTGCAGGGCGGCGGCAGCGGCGTCGACGTCGCTGCCAGCACTTACGGCGGTGTGCTGCGCTACTCGCTCCACGCCGGTAAGCCGTGGATCCTCCACTCGCGCTTCCCCGACGACCTCGTCTTGTCGGTCTGGTTCAGCGGCTCGAGCGCGCGCACGAGCGATCTCCTCGCGCAGGTCAACGAGCTCCGCGCCACCGATCCCGACGCCCACCGCCGGCAGATGATCAGCGTGGGCGCCGCCGCAGAGAACGCGGCCGAAAAATTCGAGGGCGGCTCGCTACGTGAGTTCATCGTCGCCGCGCGCGCCGTCGGCGCATCGCTCGAAGGCCTCGGCGATGCCGCGGACGCGAACATCGTCCCGCTCGCGTTCAAGCGCCTCGCGGTCGCCGCCCAGGAGGAGGACGCCGCGTTTCTCCCGTCGGGTGCAGGCGGCGGCGACGTCGGCATCTTCCTCGGCACCGCCAAGCCCACCGAAAGCTTCATCAAGCGTGCCGCCGGGCTCGGGATGCAGGCGATCGAGCTCGGCCTCGATCACCGCGGGGTCCGCGTCACGACCCTCGATACCAATTGAGCCTTTGAAACGTTCTCTTCTCGAAAAGACTCGCTCGACTCTCGTCTCCGCCACCTCTAAGAGACTCCCCGACCATGGCCCGTACCTCTCGTTTGCCCGGCTTCTACAAGGTGACTGTCCTCGAACGCCGTGAGCTCATTGGCGACGTCACCGGCACCGAGATGGGGGAGATGGCGCGCGCGTTCGATGGCGGCGGGCTCGACGCGGACACGGCAGACAAGTTCGTCGAGAACGTGATTGGCACCTACGCGCTCCCGTTCGGCGTCGCCCTCAACGTGCGCGTCAACGGCAAGGATTACGTCGTCCCGATGGTCGTCGAAGAGCCCAGCGTCGTCGCTGCCGCTTCCAACGCCGCAAAGATGGTGCGCGCCGGCGGCGGCTTCACGGCCGAGGTCGACGCGCCGCTCATGATCAGCCAGGTGCAGTTGATCGCCGTCGACGATCCCGCGGGCGCCGAGGCTCGCATCCTCGCCGCCAAAGCGGACATCCTCGCGCGCGCCGATCGCGCCATCCCCGGGCTCCTGTCGCGCGGCGGTGGCGCCAAGGACATCGAGGTTCGCCACCTCGGGGTGCGCGCCGATCGCATGATGGTCGTTCACATCATCATCGACTGCCGCGACGCCATGGGCGCCAACCTCGTGAACGGTGTTGCCGAGGCAGTCGCCGATCGGTTGGCCGAGCTCGCGCACGCGAAGGTCGGGCTCCGCATCCTCTCGAACCTCTGCGACAAGCGGAAGGTCCGCATCACGTGCCGCGTCCCCGTGAGCGAGCTCGCCACCGACGACATGGCCGGTGAGGCC
>CAXSGV010000693.1:0-2409 GCA_964236615.1 uncultured Polyangiaceae bacterium | reverse complement strand
CCTTCATGCGGACGTCGTCGAGCGTGACGACGTGGTTGCCGTCGAGGCACGATGCGTCCTTGCACTGCACCGCGATCGCCGCGCTCTTGGCGCCCGAGACGGTGACATCCTGGATGTGCGCGCCGCCGCCACGAACGACGATGCCGACGCCCTTGGTGTCGATGACATCGACACCGAAGAGCGACGCGCCGGCGCCGTTCGAGCCGCCCGCAAGCTCGATCGCAGGCGTGTCGTCGGTCGATCGAAAGATGGCGCGCGTGCCGCGAGCGCTCGAGAGCGTGATGCCTGCCGGCACGGTGAAGCTACCGAGGTACGTCTGGCTGACGAGGACGACGCACGAGCCTGCGGCCGCCGAGGACAGCGCGCTCGTCAGTGAAGCTGCGTCACCGCCGCCGTTGACCGTGCTCGAGCAGGTGGCGCCTTCGGCGGCCTCCCCCGTGTCCTTGAGCGACGAGCACCCGACGCTTGCGGCGGAAAACAGCGACAAACCCGCGGTCGACAGGGCAAACGCAAGAAGCGCGGAACGGCTCGGGATAGGCAATTTCATCTTCGCCTTCCATCTTACGTGTTGACGGTGGAATTGCTCCCCTTCTGAAATCGCTTTTCAACCTGCTCCGCCGCCGAGGTCTGCTTGGCCTCACGCAAGATCGCGACCGCCGTATCGCGGTGACGGATGGCCGCCGTAAAGTCTTCCTTCTCGCGCGACAGGTTCATTTTCGCGAGATGCGCGTCCATCGCGGCCGCGTTCGCCATCGCGATGAAGTACGGCGTGCCCGATTTCTCGGCGTGCTGAATTCCCGTTTGCGCGGTGACGAGCGCGGCCTCGACCGCACCCGACGCAAGCTGCGCCTCCGATAGCGCGCGTACGCTATCGGCGAGCACGTCGAGGTAGTCCCCTTCGTCGGCGAGACGGCACGCTAGCTCCAGCTCGCGGACCGCGGCTTCGGCGTCGCCCGCAGCGAGCTTCGCCTGTCC
Source organism: uncultured Polyangiaceae bacterium (assembly GCA_964236615.1). Taxonomy (GTDB): domain Bacteria; phylum Myxococcota_A; class Polyangia; order Polyangiales; family Polyangiaceae; genus CAXSGV01. The sequence goes on along the minus strand of CAXSGV010000693.1, from coordinate 1,434 downwards.
GAGGTTCGAGTGACCGATCGCCTCGCGGCTCGCCCATCGGAGCTTGCGCGCGCTGGCGAGCGCCTTCTCGTAATACGTCGCTGCCGCGGCCCAATCGCGGCGGGAGAAAGCGAGCCCACCGAGGTTCACATACGCGTCCTGCATGCCTTGTGGATCGCCACCGAGATCGCGGTGCTCGAGCGAGCGCTGGAACGCCCCTTCCGCCGCGTCGAACTTCTCTTCGAAGAAGTACACGGCGCCCTCGGCGTCCTCGAGGCGCGCCATCGCGAGGTGCCAGCTCGCGTCGCGCACGTTGAGGGACTGGCCGACGCGAAGACCCGCGGCCGTGTCGGCGGCAGCTCCGGCGCGATCGCCCATGGCCGCGCGTTGGAAGGCGCGGGCGCTGTGGAAGCGCATGTGCAGGAGACCTGGCGGTTGGCTCGCGGCGAGCTCGACGCCTTCGTCGAGCGCCGCCAGCGACGCCGCGGTGCGCCCGTACTCTTTGAGGACGAGGCCGCGCTCGAGCGCTATCCATCCGTGCACCGCGTCTTCACGTGGGACGCCCGCAAGCGCCAAATCGCTCGCAGCGGCGTCGAGCGAGCGAAGCGCATCGTCGAAGCGTCCAATCTTCGCTTCGGCCGCGGCGCGCTCACGAAAGACGCCGGCGCGGTGGATGCGATCGTCCTTGGTGGTCTCCGCCGGCCAGCTCTTGGCCATACGCTGAAAGCACGCGACGGCCTCGGGGTACGCGTGAACGCTGAGGGCCTGGCGAGCTGCGCTGAGGTGGTGACGTCGCGCGCGCTCGTGCTCGCCGGCCGCATCGAGGTGCAGCGCGAGATCGGCCTGACCGCCCTCCCACAGCTCACCGCGGGCGACGAGCCACTCGGCGACACGGCGGTGCGCGGCTTTCCGCGAGTTGCCGGGGACGAGCTCGTACGCCGTATCGCGAAGCGCCTGCGTGGAGAACGAGTACTCGCGTCCGCCCGAAACCGGCGAGGACGTCGCGGCCGGGATCAGAAACTCGCGCGCGCTGAGCGCGTCGACGAGAGCCATCACCTCGGACGCAGCGATGTGCGGAACGAGCATCTCGAGCGCGCCTAGCCAAAACACACGACCAATGACTGCCGCTAGCTTGAGCAGCTCCTTCTCTGCGAACGGAAGGCCGTCGAGGCGCGCTTGGAGGACGCCGAGCACCGTGTCGGGCAAGACGAGCTTGCTCGAGCGCCCCTTCTCCCAGCGCACGGGCACGTGCTGATCGTCGACGACGAGCGCGCCGCGATCGACGAGCAAGCGTACGAGCTCGCGGCACAGCGCCGGGTTTCCCTCGGAGCGGTGGAGAATCTCGCTTCGGAGCTCGCGAGGAAAATTCGGAATCCGCTTGAAGAGGTCGTCGAGAAACCGCTCCATCTCCTCGAGCGTGAACGGATGCAGCTCGATCTTGGTGCGGACGTCGCA
>CAXSGV010000692.1:0-2420 GCA_964236615.1 uncultured Polyangiaceae bacterium | reverse complement strand
TGTGCTCACCCCTGGCCGCCAGAACGACGGCGTGCACCGTGTGCAGTCGGATCTTCCGGTGGGTGTGATCGTCTACGGCTTCGACTCGTTCGTCAGCTACGCGTACCCAGGCGGAACGCAGCTGCGCGAGATCAACGCGCGCTGACCGAAGCGTCGTCGGCGGGCGCGCGCTGGACCAGGGGAAGCGTCACCACGAATGTCGCCCCTTCCCCCACCGCGCTGTTCGCGGTGAGCGTTCCGCCGTGGCGCTCGACGACGCGGCGACAAATGGCGAGCCCGATGCCCGTGCCTTCGAACGCCTCGCGCGAATGCAGTCGCTCGAAGATCTTGAAGATGCGATCGACATACTTCGAGTCGAAGCCGATGCCGTCGTCGCGAACGGTGATCTCGCACCATGGAACCATGACGTGGGGATTCGCGAGCTCGGGGGCTTCGAACGAGCGCGACGCGACGGTGACCCGCGCGCCGGCATCTGGCTTGTGGAACTTGAGCGCGTTCGCAACCAGGTTCGTGAAGAGTTGGAGGAGCTGCGCGGAGTGACCGTCGATCGCGGGGAGCGCGCCTACGACCACAGAGCCGCCGGTCTCGGAAATTACGCCTTCGAGATCGGTCGTCACTTGGCGAAGGACCTCGCCGAGCTCGACGCGCGTGAACGTGAGCCGCGTGAGTAGGAGCCGCGAAAAGGCCAGGAGGTCGTCGATCAGCTGGCGCATGCGGGCGGCCGTGCTCGCGATCTTCTCCATGTGGTCGATGGGCGCCGGGCCGCCGTCGAGAGCCCGCCTGGCGCGGTCCGAGAACGCTTGAATCTTGCGTAGCGGCTCCTGGAGATCATGCGTCGCCACAGCGACGAGCTCCTGGAGCTCGGTGTTCGCGCGCTCGAGGTCGCGCGCCGTTGCGCGTAGCTCGGCCTCGCGCATGCGCAGCGCCGCGTTCGATTTTTCGAGGTCGGCCGTGCGCTCGACGACGCGGAGCTCGAGCTCGTCGCGCGCGCGCTGGAGCTCTTTTTGTACGACGCGTCGCTCGGTGATGTCTTCGGAGATCCCTACGAGGAACGCCGGCTGCCCCGGTCCACCGAGCAGCGGAATCTTCTTCGTGTGCACGCAGAGTTCGCCGTTGGCGGTCTGGATTGGCTCCTCCGCGATGTCCTTGATCTTGCCACCCGCGAGGGTCTTGCGATCATCGGCCGTAAAGGCGTCGGCCTGCGCCGCGGCGAAGAGATCGTAGTCGCTCTTGCCGAGCAGGGCCGCGCGGGAGATCCCGAGGAGCTCCTCGCCTGCACGGTTCATTCGCAGAAAGCGGAGGTCGGCGGCGTCCTTGACGAAGATCATGTTCGGAATGTTCTCGACGATCGCTTCGAGGAACGCCGTGGTGGAGTCGAGCTCGGCCTGCTGGGCGTCACGCATCGTGACGTTCTCGTAGACGATGGCGATGGTCTGATCGCCGAGCGGATACGCCCAGCCCTCGTAGACCGCGCGTGGCGTACGCGCGTCGCCGTAGACCATCGTCCCGAGGTCTGCCGCCTCGCCCGTGCGGATCGACTCGACGTATCGAGCCGCGCGTGCCGGGTCCGACGCAGGGAAAAGGTCGAAGAGGCGATCGCCGATGAACGTGGCGAGATCGAGACCGAGCGCACGTGACGCGCCCTTGTTCACGAAGGCGAGGCGGAACGATCTCGCGTCGTTCGGGTCCTCGAGCTTCCACGCGACGACCGCGAGAGAGGTGCTGCGGCACCAGGCAACGAAGGCGGCGTTGGTGAGCAGTCTACTATCGGTCGTCATAGGCGCGCCTCGGCGCTATTCGCGTGGGCCTGGAAGCTCGACGAGATCGAACCAGTAGCTACCGAGCTGCTTCATCGCCTCGACCAGACCGCCGAACGTCACCGGCTTTGCGATGTACGAGCTCGCACCGAGGTCGTAGGCGTTGCGCAGGTCCTCTGGGCTGTGCGAGGTCGTGAGGACCACGACGGGGATCCCACGAAGGTCCGGATCGGCCTTCAGCTCGGCGAGGGCTTCGCGCCCATCCTTCCGCGGCATGTTGAGGTCGAGCAGGATGATCCCCGGCCGCGGCGCGTGTGCGGGCTCCGCATAACGACCCCGCTTGCGGAGGTAGTCCATGAGATCTTCGCCGTTCTCGACGAACTCGAGCGGGTTGCGGACGCGGCTCTCGGCAAAGGCTTCCGCCGTCATCAGCCGGTCCTCGGCGTCATCGTCGGCCATCAAAATCACGAGGGAAGACTTGCGCGGGCTCACGATCGCCGAAGCCTACCGGATCCGAAGCCGCGTCAGGGGCCACTCGGAGAACAGCGGCACGCGTGCCTTGGGCCCGGCCTCGCGGACGACACGCGCGCAGTCGGCGGTCGTGAGTCGGCGCGGGCCGAACGGCGACGCATCGGACGCGTCGGAGTCCATGAGCATCGTTGG
>CAXSGV010000691.1:460-2436 GCA_964236615.1 uncultured Polyangiaceae bacterium | reverse complement strand
GAACCCGCCCGGCGTGTTGCCCTTGGCGAGAATGCGGTGGCAGGGGATCACGATCGGGTAAGGGTTCTTCGCCATCGCTTGCCCGACCGCGCGCACCGCTTTCGGCGACCCTGCGAGCGTCGCAAGCTCGGCGTAGGTGACCGTCGTGCCCGAGGGGACGCCGCGTGCGGCCTCGTAGACCTTCTTGTGGAACGGCGGCGTGCGCGTGAAGTCGAGACGCACGCTCGAGAGGTCGACCTCGTCCTTGTCGGTGGTCGACACGTGCTCCTCGATCGCGCGCACCGCGTCGTCGACCCATGCGGGCAGGCGCGTTCCGGGCGCGCGTGTCGCCCCGGGGTTCTTCGCGCGGAGGCGCGCCTCCGTCGCCTCGGGTGTCGCTTCCGGGAGCTGGATGGAGGTGACGCCGTCGTCGCTCCACGCGATTCCGCAGTCGCCGATCGCGGTCGGAAACAAGGTGTAGCTTGCAGGCATCATGTGCTCCGTCCGCGCGCGGGCAAGAGGCGGGGCGCGCCGCCGCTGCCCATTTGACTGGCGTGAGCGCCCGCGGCACCGACGCCGCGTCGCAGGATGATCTTCTTGCCGGCCTCGCGTCCGTGGCCGAACGCTTCGTTCTTGCGCGTACCGGCGAGGCGCACGTTGCGCACGTGAGGGTGACGTCGCCGGTAGAAATTCGAAAGATCGCCGTCGGCGACCCAAACGAGACCTGCCTCGTGGTGCCCCTGCTGGTCGCGCCGCAGCTTCTCGGCGAAGCCCGCCATCACGCCCGCGAGGAAGGTGCGGCGGTCCTTGTTGCCGCGCACGTCGTAAGTCTTCTTGTGCTCGCTCCAAAGCTGCTCGGCCGCGTGCGAGAGGTACGCGTGGACGTATTCGGCCATCGCAAGGTTCGAGGCAGTGCCGCAGATCTCGAGCACGCTGCCGCGCTTGCCCTCGAGGGGCCGGTAGACCGGCACCCAGATCACCTCGACGAAGAAGTGCTTACCGAGGAGAGCTGCGAGCACGCGCTCCGCCTCGCCGACGCGGCCGCTCGGCTTGCCGAGGTGGCGGTACCCGTAGTCCTGCACCGTGGCCGATTTCTGCGCCTCGATGTTGTACTTGAGCATGAGGCGCTGAGCGGCGACGGTCGCAGCTTCGGCTTCGTGCACGTTGGGGCTCTCGGCGAGCGCGAGCAGACGGGCGATGCGCTCGATCACACGGTGCTCTTCGGGTGACGGCGCGTGCGCGTCGCGATTGGGGAGACCGGCGGCGCGCGCGTCGATCCCGAGGCGACGGCAGGCTTCGCGGAAGGCCGGGCCGTGCGCGGTCTCTTCGATCGCACCGAGGATCTCGTGCACGTACTGGTGCGCCATCTCGTGCTTCAAGACCTCGACGACCATGCCCCACGGGCGCTCGAGCACCATCTCGCGCGCGATTTCGATCGTGCGCGATTCGCGAAGCCAGCGACCGAGCAGGGAGCGTGAGGACGTCAGCTCGATCGCCGGTGGGCGGAGGCCGTTTCGAAAATACGACGCGTTGACGTGCTTCCACTGCGCGAGCAGCTCACGGAGGAGAGCGCGTTCGAGCGCGGCGGTGATCTCGCTCTCCGACATCTGGGAGCGAGCTTCTTACTTGAATGTGAGCCCGGTCGCGACCCAGAACCCGAGGTCGAAGCGGTTGCCGAGGCGATCGGTGTCGAGGGGTGTCTTGTCGGCGCGCCCCTCGGCGTAGAAGCGCGCGTCGAGGAGGCGGAGCGCGAGCGACGACGAGAGGTCGAGATCCCACCCGAAGCCGACCTGGCCGCCTAGGCGAAAGAATCCGTCCGACGGGACACCGAGCGTCGCGCTGTAGCCGAACTGCGGGCCGACACGGATGTACGGGCCCGTCCACAAGTCGCGGTTGCCGAGCGGAACGACCACCGAGAACGGCAGCATGAAGTCGAGCGTGGGGACGGTGCCGCCACCGAGGACCACGGTCCGATCGTGGGCGTCGTAGAAGACGAC
>CAXSGV010000691.1:0-450 GCA_964236615.1 uncultured Polyangiaceae bacterium | reverse complement strand
TCTTCTACAAGGACTGGGGGCAGGGCCAGCCGATCGTGTTCCACCACGGCTGGCCGCTGAGCAGCGACGACTGGGATTGGCAGATGCTGTTCTTCCTGCAGCACGGCTACCGGGTGATCGCCCACGACCGGCGCGGGCACGGCCGGTCCACCCAGACCAGCGACGGGCACGACATGGACCACTATGCCGATGATCTCGCCGCGTGTCGCGAGGCCGACGCACGCCCCGAAGTGGTAGCCCGACCAGAATCCAACGCGGCCGACGGCGCACGTTCCGAGGCCGCTCTCCGCGCGGACGTAGCGCCCGGGCGGCGTCGGTGGCAGCGGCGGCGGCGATGGTGGAGGCGGCAATGGAGGCGGCGGAGGTGGAGGCGGTGGTGGTGGTGGTGGGCGAGTCGGAGGCGGGGGCGGGGGCGGGGGGCGCACCGCGCCGTTGCCTTGGCCGTGCGCG
>CAXSGV010000690.1:0-2476 GCA_964236615.1 uncultured Polyangiaceae bacterium | reverse complement strand
TCGGAGGTCTCTGCGACGGCCGGGCGCGACGCGCGCGAGGCGGCGGCGCGCTCGCTCCCCGCGATTCTCCTCGACCCTGGCGCGCGACTTGCCGATGCGCTGGGCGTGTCCGTTCGTCATCTTCACGAGCGCGGCCGCCTCGGACTCCGACTGCGGCTTACCGGTCCCCGACGCGTCCATGTTCATGCCGATGTAGAGGACGTCGTCGCGCCGGTTCAGGGGCACCGCGCTCGCGGCGCCGGTGTTGGCGGCGAACATGCGGAGCGACTCGTCGGCGCGGCGATCGGCGACGGCGCCGAGGACCGCGTCCTCGAAGGCGTCACGTGGTTTCGGCTTGGTCGGAACCGGCGGCGCGTGCTCGCTGTCGCGGTCGATCTCGGAGGTTTGCGGGCGGGACGCGGCGGCTGTGCGTTCGATCATGAACGCTGGTCGTCCGCACGCGCGCCGAGTTGCTAGTTCTTCCTCAGTTCGGCTTTTCTTTCGGGGATTTCGGCTTCTCGGTGACGGGCTTGTCCTTGTCGTCCGACTTCGCGTCGCCCACGACGCTGGGTGCGCTCGGGGTCGCCGTGGGTGGGCGCGGCGTGCCGACAGCGACCGGGGGTGGGGGCTGCGTGTTCGCCTTCTCCTGCCACGGGTACTTGATTCGGCTGTGGTACATGTTCACGAGCGTGTCGGCCATCTTCACCACGAGGATCTTCATGTCCTCGATCGTGAGCCCGCAGTCGTCGAGCTGACCGGACTTCAGCTTCGTGAAGACGACGCGCTGGATCATCTCCTCGAACTTCACCTGCGTCGGCGGCTGGATGGTGCGGCTCGCGGCCTCGATGGAGTCGACGAGCATGAGGATCGCGGTCCCCTTCGTCTGCGGCTTCATGCCGGGGTAACGGAAGAAGTCCTCACCGAGGTTCTTCGGGTTCCCGCTCTCTTTGCACTTGTGGAAGAAGTACTCGATCACCTGCGTGCCATGGTGCGTGTACGCGAACTCGACCACGGGCTCGGGAATGCCGCCCTCGCGTAGGATCTTCGTGCCCTGGACGACATGCGCCATGATCGCGTCCGCGCTGACGTCGGGCTCGAGATCGTCGTGCGGCGTACGCTCGCCGGGCGACAGATTTTCGACGAAATACTTCGGCTGAATCGTCTTTCCGAGGTCGTGGTAGTACGCGCCGACCCGCACGAGCAGCGCATCGGCGTGGATGGCGGAGGCCGCAGCTTCGGCGAGGTTCGCCATCGCGCGCGCGTGCTCCCACGAGCCGGGCGCCTCGGTCGACATCTTCTTGAGAAGCGGTTGCTCGAGGTCCGTGAGATCGATCAGGCGATCACGCGACACGCTGCCGAGCGCGCGCTGTGCCGTCTGCGCGAGCAAATGTCCGATGGCGCCCGCGAGCATGCCGCCACCAAGGCAACCGAGCAGCGGCGACTGCACGCCGAGATCGAGATCCCGCATCGGCGAGAAGGTGCCCTCGAAGATGGTGACGATCGCCGCGTACATCACGCAGGCGACGATGCCGGCGCCCGCGCCCGCCATGACCATCTGACGCGAGTTTTTCCGGTTCAAGAAAAGCAGGCTCGATGCGAACCCGCGCGTGATGAGCACCGTCAAGAACGGGAGATCGAACAGCAGCAAGGAAGCGGTCATGAACGCGAGCATCACGTTGATGAGGAAGGCGGTGCGCCGCTCGAAGGCGTAGTTGCACCACAGCGCGACGGTCGCGAGCGGGATCCAGAACTCGCTGACGGGTGTCAGGAGGAGCACCAGCTTCGCGCCGATGACGAACGCGGTCATCGTGCCGAAGAGACCGAGCTGCGTTCGGAGCAGGCGCGTTCGTGTGGGCCCGAACCGACGCAGGTAGGTCGAGCACATGAGAAAGAGCGTCAGGTGGACGATCGCCAGCGCGGCCAGGCGGCGACCACCCACCGGGCGGCGAGCTTCCTCGAACGCGACGGCTACGCGGTGGGCGTCGTTCGACTCATCGAGGACCGTTCCACGCGGAATGAGGATCCGCGTGTGCTCGTAAGCGATGCGCGAGGAGAGGGCCTTCTGGATGAACGAGGCGTATGGCACCCGCAACGTGACGGGGGTGGGCTTCCCGAACGCGGGCGACAGCGCGGGCAAAAAGGCATCGCCCGTCTGGACCAAGGTCATGACGGCCGCGAAAACCAGGCTCATCACCAGCCCGGCGACCGCCCCCGCTCGAACCCGCGTGCGTAGCATCGCCGTCTGCCGCCATTATCGCGCCCAGCAATCGGCGTTGGCAACACGAGGTTTGTTGCTCATGGGTACGGCGATTGCTACGCCAGATAGCGGTAGGGATCTTTCTTGAGCCAACGGCGAGGGGCACACTTTCAGGCCATCGTTCGGGCGGCCGTGTCGAAGCGCGGTGTCGCCCTGATGGGAATTTGCAACGTCACGCCGGATTCGTTCAGCGACGGCGGCGACTTTTTCTCGCGTGATGCCGCCTTTGCGCGCGTCGAT
>CAXSGV010000689.1:0-2489 GCA_964236615.1 uncultured Polyangiaceae bacterium | reverse complement strand
ACCCGTCCGGCGGCTCGCGAGGTACCGGCCGCGGAGCAGCTCGCCCGCGTTCTCGACGTCGTGCGTCACGCCGTGGCTCGCTGCCGGGAGCGCGGGGTGGGGTGTGTTTCGATCGATACCCAAAGCCCCGAGGTCGCCCGCGCTTGCCTCGAAGCGGGCGCCGCAGCCGTCAACGACGTGAGCTGCCTGAGAGACGATGACCTCGCCCGCGTCGCCGCCGAGGCCCACGCCGCGTTCGTGCTGATGCATTCGCGGGGCTCGCAGGAGAACATGCCCGGCTTCGGCAAGGTGCCCGCCGATGCCTACGGCGACGACGTCGTCGAGGCAGTCGCGGAGGAGTGGCGCGCGGCCGCCGACCGCGCGCTCGCCTGCGGCGTCGAAAAAGATGCGCTCTACATGGATCCGGGCCTTGGCTTCTCGAAGGCCGCGGCGCACTCCGAAGAGCTCCTTCGCCGCCTGGCCGAGCTCAGCCGCGCCGTCGGCGTGCCCGTCGTCGTCGGTGCGAGCCGCAAGTCCTTCCTCAAGCTCACCGATTCCGACGCCAGCCCTGGCGATCGCCTCGGGGCTTCCATCGCAGCTGCGGTCTACGCGGCTGCAAGTGGCGCGGCGATCGTTCGCGTGCACGACGTGCGCGCCACGCGCCAGGCCATCGACTTCACACGCCGCATGCAAGCCGCTCCGCAGCGCGATGTGCTCTCTCCGCAGGGCGAGGTGCCCTGATGCTCGAGGGACTCCTTCGCCTCTTTGCGGCGCGGCCGTTTGGTCAGGTCGTGATCGACATCCTCGATCTCCTGATCGTCACGTACGTCATTTACCGCGCGCTCATCGTCCTTCGCGGCACGCGCGCGATGCAGATGGGCACCGGCCTCGGCGTCATCTTCGTCGTGTACGTGCTGTCGCGCTGGGCGAACTTCGTCACGCTCTACAACCTGCTGTCGTCCTTGCTTTCGTCGCTCGTGCTCATCGTGGTCGTCGTCTTCCAGAACGACATTCGCCGCGGCCTCATGCGCGTCGGCTCACGAGCGTTCTTCGGCGGGATTTCGCGGCAGCAGGAGTCCAAGGTCATCGACGAGGTCGTCGCCGCCGCCACCGAGCTCGCGCGTCACCGCATGGGCGCGCTCATCTGCTTCGAGCAGGACGCCAACCTCGACGAGTTCGTCGTCGGTCAGGGGACCGATATCGACGCGAGCGTGAAGCGCGAGCTGCTGGTCGGTCTCTTCATCCCCGAGAGCGTCAACAAGCTGCACGATGGCGCCGTCGTCATTCGCAACCTCCGCATCGCGAAGGCTGGCGTCTTTTTTCCCATGCCCGACACCAAGGTGCTCGACAAGTCGCTCGGCTCGCGGCACCGCGCGGCTCTCGGCATCACCGAGGAGACGGACGCCGTCGTCGTCGTCGTGAGCGAGGAGCGCGGCACCATCAGCTTCTGCTTCAACGGCAACATCATCTCGAACCTCGACGGCGCCTCGCTGCGGCAGGCGTTGCTCGGCCTCTTTGGCCAGCGAAACCGAAAGAAGAAGGCGCATCCCACGAAGAAGGATCGTGGCGGCACCGGCTCCTACCGGATCACGATCCCGCCGCCCACGCCCGGCACCGAGCGCGCGTCAGTCGCGCCGCCGCCGCCCGTGCTGGAGTTCGAAGAGGACTCCGAGGTCGGGCCGCGCCCCGAGCCCGCGCCGCCGCGCCCGCTCACGCAGGCCAAGCCAATCGAGACGCCGAAGCCGATCCCCGCCAGCGCCATTTTCCCGCCGTCGGGGAATGACTCCGACAAGTGAGTAACCTGGGCCCCGCATGGCGACGGTGAACTGGAGCGAGCAGGTCAAAGGCGCGTTCAGCGAGAACTTGAACCTCAAGTTCATCGCGTTCGTGCTCGCGCTCTTTCTCTACTCGCTGTTCCACGGCGCGCAGGACGCGCAGCGCTCGATGCTCCTCGACCTCGTCGTGCTCATGCCGCCCGAGAGCGCGAACCGCGTCCTCGTCACCACCATCCCTCCCCAGGTGCGGCTCACACTGCGCGGCTCACGTTCGGCGCTCGACGAGCTTCGCGCCGACGACATCGGCAACCTTCAGGTCGACATCCACACCGGCAGCGAGAAGCGCGTCACCTTCGAGCCGCACATGGTGCATGTCCCGCCGAGCGTGCACGTCGAGCAGTTCGACCCGCCCACGCTCGACTTGCTGTGGGAAGACCAAGTCGTACGAGATGTGCCGATTCAAGTCTCGGTCGTCGGCACCCCCGCGCCCGGCTTCGTCGTGAAGGGCGTTCCCGTCGCCGAGCCCGCCACCGTGCGCGTGCGCGGTCCCAAGAGCGAAGTGCTCGTGTTGCAACACGTGCGCGCCGCCGCCTTCGACGTAACCGGTCTCACCGAAGGCAGCTACTCGCGCCACCTCGCGCAGAACGCGCCGGAGCTCGGGATCGTGGAGCTTTCGGGAAAGAAGGAGACGCCGCTGCATCTCGACGGTGGAGCTCTGCTGAAGCGCGCGGCCTT
>CAXSGV010000688.1:0-2492 GCA_964236615.1 uncultured Polyangiaceae bacterium | reverse complement strand
GCGATTCCGACGAACTTGTCGAAAGTGCTCCCCGAGATGTGAAGGTTCGCGTGCGCGGTCTTCATGTCGCGGCACTGGAAGCTGCCCTTGTCGGCACCGAGCTTCGTCGGAAATTCTTCCGCGCCGCCAGCAGCTTTGCCGAGCTGGTTCGTTAGGCACTCGAGAAGCTGATCGCCCGTCGGGTGGTCCGGCCGCGGATTCGTCGCGCCGTCGTTGAGGAGCACGAAGAAGCTCGCGATCTCGGGATCCTTGAGCTCGTCGGCCACGACCGCTTCGAGCGCAGCGCGAATCCCTTTGTGCTCGCCGAGCCGCTTGTACAGCGTGTCCGCCGCCGCGCCGTCGGTCGTCGCCGTCGCGTCGCCGCTGCCGGCGTCTGTCGTGGTAGTCGCCACGGTGTCGTCGTCGGTGCAGCCCACCGCCGACAACGAAAAGCACAGTGCGGCCGTGGCCGCGCATCCTAGGTATCGCTTCATCCTGAGAACCTCTTTCCGGCGCGGAGATCGCGCCAAGCGTCAACGCTGGCTTTACGAGCCGGCGGATCCATCAGATCGCGCGAGGTACGGGGAAACTTCGCTAGAGGTGCCGCAAGAGCGTCGCGACGATTTGGTCGAGCGGCGCTTCGGCGACGGCGAGGCCCGCTTCGAAGACGGCGCGGGGCATTCCGTACACGATGCAGGAGCTCGCCGCCTCGGTGATGATCCGACCGCCCGCCGCGTGAAGCACGCGGGAGCCGGCGAGGCCGTCGGTCCCCATCCCGGTGAGCACGACGCCGACGACCGCGGAGCCGAGCGCGTTCGCTGCGGACTCGAAGAGAACGTCGACGGCCGGACGATGCGCGGTGTGCAGCGGCTCGACCGCGAGGCGAACGCGAACGTGCCCACTGGCGTCGGTCTCGATGATCATGTGCATGCCGGCGCGTCCCACGATCGCCATGCCGGCATCGATCACGAGGCCGTCCCGAGCCTCGCGGATGTCGAGGGCGCACTCGGCATCGAGTCGCTTGGCGAACGACTCCGTGTAACCTGCAGGCATGTGGAGGACGAGCGCGATCGGCACGGGGAACGAAGCCGGCAAGCTCTTCAGGATCTTGGACAGCGCCTGCGGTCCGCCGGTCGATGCCCCGATGACGAGGAGGCGCGCGCCACGGACGGCCACGGGCGCAGGTGCGACCGCTATCGGGGGCAGCGAGACCGGCTTCGGCCTCGTCGCGCTCGCGGCATCGATGACGGCCTGCACCAGGTCCGCCCCGAGCTCGTAGAGGTGATCGGTCGCGAGCGCCGTGGGCTTGTGCACGACGTCGTAGGCGCCCGCCAGCAGCGCGGCGACGCCGAGCTCGCTGTCCTCGTCCGCCATGCTGACGACGACCACGCGCGGAGGGTTCTTGTGCTCGCCGAGCGCGCGGAGCACGCCCAGACCGTCGAGCTGCGGCATGACGAGGTCGAGCGTGATGACGTCGGGTTTCAGCTCGGCGATCTTTTCGAGCGCGTCGAGCCCATCGCGCGCAATGCCGACGACCTCGATGAGGGGGCTCCGCTGGAGCACCTCGCGAACGACCTTGCGCGCGAAGGCAGAGTCGTCGACGACCAGCACGCGCAAAGGCTTGGGGGACGTCATGACGGCGCCACGGCCGTGTAGAAGAACGCATCGCCGTGCTGCTCGCCGCGCAGCGCGGTGCCGAACCGGAAAAGTGATTCCGACGCGCCCACGGCGAGCATGCCCCCAGGGGCGAGCGCCGCGGTCAGCGACGCGACGACCCCGCGCACGGTCGCGTCGGCGAAGTAGATGAGCGCATTGCGGCACAGAATGGCGTCGAACTGTCCGAGCGCGGCGACTGCAGCCGGGTCGACGAGGTTGACCCGGCGCCACGCGATGTTGCCCGAGAGCTCGGGCTTGACGCGAAGACGTGCGCCCTCTTCCTCGATGAACCAGCGCGCGCGTTCGGCGGGCGGAAGATGCCGCAACGACGTCCGCCCATACGTGCCGGCCCGCGCGCGCGCGAGCACACGCAGGGAAACATCGGTAGCGACCAGCTCGGTGCGCTCGAGCAGCCCGGCCGATGCGAGCATCATCGCGAGCGTGAGGGGTTCTTCGCCAGACGACGCGGCCGCCGACCACACGCGCGGGCGCCTTCCGCTGGCGATGATCGGAGCGAGGTGGTGCTCGATGAGCGCCTGGAGCGTGGAGGCTTCGCGGTAGAAGTAGGTCTCATTGACGACGAGCACATCAATGAGGGCGTCGAGCTCCGTGCCATGCGGATCATCGTACCGGAGCAGGTAATAGTAATCGAGCGGGGACTCGTAGCCGGCTTCGAGCGCGCGCGACGCGACCTTGCCCGAGAGGAGCTCCGTATCGTTCATCTGGTGGTGGATGCCGGTGCGCTCTTCGATGAATCGACTGAAGATCGAAAAAAGATGCGGCGTGAGGACGAACGACCGCATTTTTCAGGTTACCTGACGCATCAAAAACGGCTCTCGATCGCCAAGCGGCGCACG
>CAXSGV010000687.1:0-2492 GCA_964236615.1 uncultured Polyangiaceae bacterium | reverse complement strand
CATCGCCAGCGGCAAGCGCCCGAGCGCGCGTTTCATTCTCGCGCGGGTTGCGCTGCTTGCCCTCTCGGGCGGGCTCGACCTCGGCTACGTCTTCGGTCACGCGCTCACGTCGTTCACGATCACCCTCTGGTGTGCCTGGTCGCTGTGTGGCGCGCGCGACCCGCGGCTGCTCGGTCGACTCCGCCTCCTCCTTCCGGAGGACGTTCGCGGAGAGTTTGCGCGGCATCGCGCCGCCTTCGCCGGCCTCGCGGCGCTGCTGCTCGTCCCTTTGTGTCTCTACATTCCGTTCGTCCTCGCGGTCGTGAAGGACACGGCGACCTACCCGATGACGGAGACCGGCGGGAACTTCTGGGCGAACCAGCTCCACGTGATTTTCCCCTACCTCCCCGGCGTTCACCCCAACTCGAACCTCGTCCACGGCATCTTCGGAAACGACGAGGGCATCGGCGAGTACGCGCCCGGGTACACGCTGCTGGTCGCGGCGGGGGTCGGCTTTTGGTACGCGCGCAAGACGGCAAACTTCGCCCTTATCAAGCCGCTGCTCGTGATGGCGCTCTTGATCTTCGTGTTCCATCCGCGCTGGATAAAGTCTGTGCAGATTTTCCCGTGGTTCGCGTACCACCGCGTTGCGGGCCGCGGCACCATCGTGCTCCCCGTGTTGCTCGCGTTGATCGCTGTCACGGCTGCCGAATGGCCGCGGACGATGCGCTGGATTGTGTCCGTGCTCGGCGCGGCGGAGGTTCTTACCGCTCTCTTTCTCGTGAACGAGTACCGCCCTGCCACGCTGGAGGCGAGCCACCGGCAGTACTTCGAGGAGATCGCGCGAGCGCCCGGCACCGGCCTGCTCGAGTGGCCATTTTGCATCGCCAGCGCGAACCTCGTGATCACGAAGGAGCTCTGCCCCTACTACCAGCAGCTCTCCACGTCCTACGCCTACCGGCGTTTTCACCGGAAGGCGACCGTGGGTATCTACCTTAGCCGCGCGCATCCCGACCAATTCCGATGGTGGCTCGACGAGGGTTGGGAGGGGATGTTCATGCCCGACGACCCGAAGCGCGAGCACCCCACGCGCGAGCTTCGTTGCTTCTCCGACGAGCAATGGGAGCGTTTCGATCGTTTTTACCGCGGCAACGACTTCGCCGGCATCCAGGTCGACGCCGACTTCTTGCCGGCCGCGTGCGTAGCGCAGTTCCACGCGCGCTACGGAGAGCCCAAGGCGACGGCCACGTTGCCGCGTACCGGACGAGTGGAATTTCTGCCTCGTGCTCGCTGAAGCCGACCTCTCGTACGTTCCGTGCTCTACACGCTCGCGCAAGCCGAGAAACCTGCTATTTCTCGCCCGACCGAGATGAGCGTCTGAGCATGAGGATCGTGGTGTGACCGCTTCTCGCGAGGGAACGGAAAGCGTGGACGCCGAAGTAACGGCTCTCTGTGCACGCGCGCGCCGAGCTTCACGGAAGGTGGCGCCGATGCCACGCGCGAAGAAGGACGACGCGCTTCGTGCGGTTGCCGCCGGGCTTCGCGCGCGCGGCGCCGAAGTGCTCGCTGCCAATGCGCGCGACGTCGAGAGCGCGCGCGCTGCCGGCACCTCGGCGGCCATGATCGATCGCCTGACGCTCGATCCCACGCGGCTCGAAGCCCTCGCGCGTGCCGTCGAAGAAATCGCCGAGCTGCCCGATCCCGTGGGCGAGGTCATCTCCAAGTCGACGCGCCCGAGCGGCGTCTCGGTGTCGCGCGTGCGAGTTCCGCTTGGTGTCATCGCGATGATCTACGAGTCGCGCCCGAACGTGACCGCCGAGGCAAGCGCTCTCGCGCTCAAGGCAGGCAACGCGATCGTGCTGCGCGGCGGCTCCGAAGCGCGCGGCTCGAACCTCGCCATTGCGGCCGTGATCGGCGACGCGCTCGAGACGTCTGGGCTTCCCCGCGACGCCGTCCAGGTCATTCCCTTCACCGATCGCGACGCCGTGCGCGCGCTCGTGCAGCAGTCCGACTACGTCGATCTCGCGATCCCGCGCGGCGGCGAGAGCCTGATTCGCTTCGTCACGGAGAACGCGCGCGTGCCGGTGGTCCAGCACTACAAGGGGGTGTGCCACCTCTTCGTCGACGCTGGGGCCGATGCCGCGATGGCCGAGCGTCTCGTCGTCGACGGCAAGCTCTCGCGCCCCGGCGTGTGCAACGCGCTCGAGTGCTTGCTCATCGACGCGAGCGATGCCGCGCGGCTCTTGCCTCCGCTCGCCAAGGCGCTGCTTGCGGGTGGCTGCGAGCTCCGCGGCGACGAGCGCACGCGCGAGCTCGTTCCCCAGGCGATTGCCGCCAAGGAGCTCGACTGGGGTCACGAGTTCCTCGAGAAGGTGATCGCCGTTCGTGTCGTCGACGGCCTCGAAGGCGCACTCGATCACGTCGGTCGCTACGGGTCGGGTCACACCGAGTCCATCTGCACGAAGAACGAGGCGCACACAACTCACTAACATCACAAAATCAACACTACATAC
>CAXSGV010000686.1:0-2502 GCA_964236615.1 uncultured Polyangiaceae bacterium | reverse complement strand
GATTCCGGAGCCGAAGATGACGCCAGCGTTGTAGCCGTCTTGGTTGAGCCCTGCCTGCTCGCCTTCCCCGACCGGCGAGATCCAGGTGCCAGCGGTTCCATCGAGACCAATGGAGACGTTGGCGCCCGAGCGCAGCGTGACCCAGACCTGCACGCCGCCGCTCTCTGCGCCCCGCGTCGAGATCGGCACGCGCATCTTCGTGCCTTTGCTCACGCGCACGCTTTCGTGCACCGCGTGCTCGGCGATCGATCCGCTGTTGCCTGCCGCAACGACGATCGCACGACCGGGGTGCTCGGGCCCGACGAAGCTCGCAATCGTCTTCTCCCAGAGCATGGAGCCGTCGTGCGGTCCGAAGTCGCCGCCGAGCGAGAGGTTCGCGACGATCGGCATCTTCATCTCGTCGCCGCGATTGAAGAGGAACTGAACGCCGCGCAAGAGATCATCGTTCTCGATGCCGTCGGCATTGCTGCGCGTGACGCGCACCGCGACGATCGTCGCCTTGGGCGCGATGCCGACGTAGCTCGATCCTGCGCCGCCGGCGGCGATCGATGTGACGTGCGTGCCGTGCCCGACCTCGTCCTGGGGCGCGCGTCGGTCCTGATCGAGCAAGAAATCGATGTCCGACGCCGACAGCACGGCACCCGAGGTGAGCTTCCCGTCGGCGTCCTTCACGCCGAATTTATCCTCGAGCTCGGGGTGGAGGCCGAGCGGCTTGAGGGAGAGATCGAGCATCCACGCGACGCGCGTCTTGCCGCTCTCCTCACGCAGGCTCGGGTGTGAAACGTCGAGCCCCGTGTCGGCGACGCCCACGATGACGCCGGTCCCGTCGACGCCGTAGGTGCCGCGTGCGACCGCCGCGCGCGTCCAGTAGTTCGCGCGCTCGAGGAGCATGTGCAGCGGCGGCGAGACTTCCATGTGCGCGCCGGGATGCGCCTTCGCCCAAAGATCGATGTTGAGCGCGCTCGTGCGGAGGCGACCGATGCCGTCGGTGACTGGCTCGAGCCCCATCGCTGCAGCGCTCTGCCCCGGCGGGATGGCGACGAGCGCCCCAATCTGCCTCGACCCCGGTGCGAGCGTCTCCTCGGCGTGCGAGCCGAGCAGCCGAACGATCGACGCGCCATCGGGGTGCAGATCGCGCAGCGGACCGGCGACGGGTCCGGCGGCCTGCGCGTCCGACGCCGCGGTCGCCGCGAGCCCGAGAAGGCACGCGAGCGCGGCGTCGGCGAGGCGAGGATGGCGCATTTCAGGCCGAGCTCAGACCGGCGGGACCATGTGCTTTTTGTGCGGGCGCGCCTTTTGTTTCCCCTCGTAGCGGGAAAAGCGGGACACCACCTCGGCCCGCAAACGATCGCCGGGGACGATCGCGTCGATCACGAGCTCGGCGGCGAGCTTCATGAGATCCACGCCTTCGCGGTACTCGTCCTGCAGCTTCGCCACGTACGCCTTGCGCTCCGGACCGTCCGGAACTTCCTGGATCTTGTTGTAGTAGACCGCGTTGACCGCTGCCGACGGCCCCATCACCGCGATCGACGCGGTCGGAAGCGCGATGCACGCGTCGGGCTCGAACGCAGGCCCGCACATGGCGTAGAGCCCTGCGCCATAAGCCTTGCGCACGATCACGCTGAGCTTGGGCACGGTGGCCTCGCTCACAGCCGCAATCATCTTCGCGCCGGCGCGGATGATCCCTTGCTTCTCGACCTTGGTGCCGATCATGAACCCAGGCACGTCGGCGAGAAACAAGATCGGAATGTTGAACGCGTCGCACAGCCAGATGAATCGGGCGGACTTGTCGGCCGAGTCGACGAAGAGAACACCGCCGAGCCACTTCGGCTGGTTCGCGACGATGCCCACCGTGCGGCCGTCGATGCGCGCGAAGCCCGTGAGAATCTCGCGCGCGAAGAGGCGCTTGATCTCGCACCACGAGCCTTCGTCGATGATCTCGTGAATCACGGCCATCATGTCGAAGGGCTTGTTCTCGTCGGTCGGTATGATCTCTTCGAGCCGCTTGCCGCTCGCCTTGGGAGCGCGCGCTTCGACGCGTGGCGGGGCGTGCTCGCAGTTCGTGGGCATGTAGCCGAGGTACGTGCGGCACCACGCGATGGCCTCGTCCTCCGTCTTCACGAGCACGTCACCGCAGCCGGAGACCGAGCAGTGCATCTTCGCGCCGCCCATCTCCTCGAGCGTCACCTTCTCGCCGATGACCATCTCGGCCATCCGCGGCGAGCCGAGGTACATCGACGCGTTGCCGTCGCGCATGATCACCACGTCGCAGAACGCGGGGATGTAGGCGCCGCCCGCGGCGCTCGGGCCGAACAGCACGCAGATCTGCGGCACCGCGCCCGAGAGCGCGACCTCGTTGGCGAAGATCCGTCCCGCGCCGCGACGGCCGGGGAACATCTGGACCTGCTCGGTGATGCGCGCGCCCGCCGAGTCGACGAGGTAGACCATCGGGACGCGCACGCTCAGGGCACGCTCCTGCACCCGGATGATCTTCTCGACCGT
>CAXSGV010000685.1:0-2502 GCA_964236615.1 uncultured Polyangiaceae bacterium | reverse complement strand
GCCAGTTCTCGTGTGGAACGGCTCCAAGTGTGTTGGTTTGATCCCCGCGATCGTCGCCAACTGCGCGAGCATTCCGCACGATCCGCACGAGATCGAGCGGCTCGATCCCCACAAGAGCCACATCCCCTACGACTGGTCGCTGAAAGATCGCTGACGTGCCGACGCTCTTCGTCGTCGGCGCGTCGGGCCTCGTCGGTGGCGAGCTCGCGCGACACGCCGTTTTGCGCGGCGAGCGAGTCATCGGGGCCGCGCGCACGCCCGTCGGCATGGCCAACGTCGCGCTCGATCTCCTCGACGCCGCGGCGGTGTCGCGCGTCGTCGCCGAGGTGCTCGGGACCACCGACGGCCTGCGTGTCGCCGTGTGCTCGGCGTGGCCGTGGGTCGACGGCTGCGAAAGAGACCCCGAGCGGAGTTTCCGCGAGAATGTCACGACAGTGCAGCACCTGATCGCGGCGCTCCCACGCGAGGTGCCGATCTATTTCTATTCGACCGATCACGTGTTCGACGGCATGAAAGGCGCGCCCTACGTCGAGAGCGACGAGGTCAACCCGCCCAGCGTCTACGCGCGCCACAAGCGCGCGGTCGAGGAGCTGCTGCTGGAACGCGGGGCGTCGCTCGTCATTCGTACAGCCTGGGTCTTCGGCGAAGAGCTCCGGAAGAAGAACTTCGTCTACCGCGTCGTCGAAGCCGCGCGCGCAGGCGAAACGCTCAAGGTGCCCGAAGGCCAGGCGGGGTGCCCCACGTCCGCGGGCTGGCTTGCTGCGTCCACGCTCACGCTCGCGGATCGTGGGATGACCGGCGTCGTGCATCTGACGGGCGGCGAGCCTTTCACCAAGGCCGCGTGGGCGCGGGCGATCGCCAAAGAGCTCGATCTCCCCAAGCTCGACGTCCGTGAGGTCAGCGCAGTCGAATCGGGTCAGATCGCGCCGCGGCCCGACCAGGTCGTCCTCACGAGCGAGCGCCACGAGCTGCGGCAGCTGCCCGCGCGCACGATTATCCATGCGAAACAGCTGGGGTTCGTCTAGAAAGCGGGCCCATGGCCACCCGCGTCCAAGCCTGCCGGATCTGCCGTTCGACGGAGCTCCACGACGTCCTGTCGCTCGGCGACATGCCGCCGGTGAACAGCTTCCTCTCGAGCGCGGCCGACATCGCCGCCGAGACGAAGCACCCGCTCGCGCTCGTGTTCTGCCCCAAGTGCACGCACGTGCAGCTCACGCACATGCTCGATCCGAAGGATGTCTTCGAGGACTACATCTACTTCTCGTCGATGTCGGAATCGATCGTTCGCCACGGCGAGACGCTCGCGAACCGCTACGCAGAGGAGCTCTCGCTTGGCAAAGGTGATCTCGTCGGCGAGCTCGCCAGCAACGACGGCTGCATCCTCAAGCCGTTCAAAGCCGCGTCCAAGGTCTACGGCGTCGAGCCCGCGAAGAACATCGCGGAGGTCGCCAACCGCGAAGGCATCCCCACGCTCGCCGAGTTCTTCAACTCGCAGACCGCCGCGCGCGTGAAGAAGGAGCAGGGCTCGGCCAAGCTCATCATCGCGCGCAACGTCGTCGCGCACGTGCCCGAGGTCGTCGACTTCATCGCGGGCGCAGGCGAGTGGCTGACCGACGACGGCATCCTTCACGTCGAAGTGCCTTACCTGGGCGAGATGGTCCGTGAGCTCGAGTTCGACACGATTTACCACGAGCACCTCAGCTACTTCTCGGTGACGGCGCTCTCGCACCTGTTCAGCGAAGCGGGCATCGTCCTCTGGGACGTCGAAGAGATCGGCCTTCACGGCGGCTCGCTCATCGCGCGCGGAAAGAAGAAGGGCAACGCGCCCACCGCCAACGTGGCGCGCCTCCTCGCGAAGGAAAAGGCGATCGGGCTCGACACGATGAAGCCGCTCGCCGAGTTTGCCGAAGGCACGCGCCGTCTCAAGACGACGATCCCCGAGCTGCTCCGCGACCTGAAGAAGAGCGGCGCATCGATCGCCGGCTACGGCGCGGCGGCCAAGGGCGTCGTGCTCACGAACTACTGCGAGATCGGCAAGGACCTCCTCGACTGGGTCGCCGATCGCAGCCCCTACAAGCAAGGCAAGCTGATGCCGGGCACGCACCTTCCGGTCGTCGCCGCCGAGCAGGTGCTCGCCAAGCAGCCCACGTACCTCATGGTCCTCGCGTGGAACTTCTTCGACGAGATCAAGAAGCAGCAGAGCGCGTACGCGGCCGCGGGCGGCAAGTTCATCGTCCCCGTGCCGGTGCCGCGCGTCGCGTGAGGTGACGCACGTGGAGACCGGCAGCCCTCGCGAAGGATCGGACCCGCTTCCGCTCGTCACCATCGTGTGCCCCGTCTTCAACGAGGAGCAGACGGTGCCTCTGTTCTTCGGGCGCCTCGTGCCGGCGATCGCCGCGATTCAGAGCAAGGTCCGCATCGAGCTGCTCTTCGCGAACAACCGCAGCACCGACGGCACGCTCGCGAAGATCGCCGAGATCGAAGCCGAAAATCCGTGGGTGC
>CAXSGV010000684.1:2234-2508 GCA_964236615.1 uncultured Polyangiaceae bacterium | reverse complement strand
GCTTCGGCTACGTCTCACCCGAGCGCATGGCAGGTCGCCCCGCCGAGCCGCGTGACGATGTTTACGGGTTTGGCCGCATCCTCGAGGACGTGCTCCACATCGTCGAGAACGCCGACGTCGCCGCGCGCTGGCGGCCCATCGCGCTGGGGTGCGTAGCTCCGGTGCAAGAGCGCCTCGTCGACGCGCAGCAGATCGTCACGCGCCTTCGTACCGAGGTGCTTGCGAACGCTTGACCGGCGGGCACGCTTGGACGAAGAGTCCCGGCATCATGCCG
>CAXSGV010000684.1:262-2224 GCA_964236615.1 uncultured Polyangiaceae bacterium | reverse complement strand
CCTTGCCAACGCGCGCAAGTCCACTCGCCCCGTCAGCCTGGACGACCTCAAGAAGCGAATCGAAGCCGGCGAAAAGCTCGTGCTCGTCGATGTCCGCGAAAAGGAGGAGTTCCGCGCGGGACACATTCCGAACGCCGTCTCGATCCCACGCGCGTTCCTCGAGCAAATGGCCGAATCGCGGCTCACCGACAAGAACGAAAAGATCGTCGCCTACTGCGCTGGCGGCTCGCGATCGGCGTTCGCTGCTCAGACGCTGATGGAGCTCGGCTACTCCAACGTCGAGACGGCGAACCCCGGCTTCGTGCGCTGGAAGGATCTCGGCTACCCGATCGATTTCCCGCCGCAGCTCACCGACTCGCAGCGCGATCGCTACTCGCGTCACATCCTCCTTCCCGAGGTCGGCGAGGCGGGTCAGGCGCGCTTGCTCCGATCGAAGGTGCTCCTCCTCGGGGCGGGCGGGCTCGGCTCACCGGCCGCGCTCTACCTCGCCGCCGCGGGTGTCGGCACGCTCGGCATCGTCGACGCCGACGTGGTGGACGCGTCGAACCTGCAACGTCAAATCATCCACGCCACGAGCCGTGTCGGCACACCGAAGGTCGAGAGCGCGGCCAAGGCGATCGCCGAGCTCAACCCCGACGTGAAGGTGATCGCTCACGAGGAGCGCGTCACCAGCGCCAACGTCGAGCGCATCTTCGCGGACTACGAGCTCGTGGTCGACGGCACCGACAACTTCCCGACGCGCTACCTCGTCAACGACGCGAGCGTGTGGATGGGCAAGCCGGTCGTGCACGGATCGATCTTCCGCTTCGACGGCCAGGTCACGACGTTCCTCCCGCCGAAGGCCGCCGAAAAATTCGGGCGCGACAGCGGACCTTGTTACCGCTGCCTCTACCCCGAGCCGCCCCCGCCGCACCTCGCGCCGAGCTGCCAGGAGGCAGGCGTGCTCGGCATTCTCTGCGGCATCGTCGGCACGCTGCAAGCGACGGAGGCCATCAAGCTGCTTCTCGGTAAGGGCGATCTCCTCACCGGCCGCTTGATGACCTACGACAGCATGAAGATGAAGTTCCGCGAGCTGAAGCTGAGGAAAGATCCGAGCTGCCCGGTGTGTGGTCCGAACCCAACCATCACCGAGTACATCGACTACGAAGGCTTCTGCGCGATCGGCTGATTCGCGCAGAAGCGCGAGCTCACTCTTCCTCTGCGGGGTTCTCGCCGAGCGTGCCGGTGACGATCGCTGCGCCCTTGCTCAAGCCGGGGACGGCTATGGTCGCGGCATGCGCGGGCAGCGACGGATGCTCGTCGATCGGGAACGCGGGGATTTCGCCCTTCGACATCCGTTCTAGCTGCGCGAGCGCATCGGAGGTCGACTCGACGGGCTTGTCCGCGGGCGTCGCCGGCGGCGGCCACGTCGAGACGTAGCGCGGCTTCTCGCCGGGTCCGCTCGCGTCGATCCACGTCGTGTGGCCGGTGCCGGGATCGCGGATGTCGAGGTGGATGAAGAAGCTGTTCGGGTAGTAGCCGCAGCCGGTGTCGGGGAGCGTCTTGCAGAACGACACGAGCTCCTCGTTGCGAACGCCGTCGAGGCGGAAGTCGAGCGCGCGGCCGCTCGCGTGGTAGCTGCCGGTGCTGCTCGGACGGTAACCGGAGATCACGACGACACGCGGCGTTTTCCCGCTCTTCGTGAAGTGATCGACGACCGTCTGCAGGCGCTCGACCAGCAGCGGGTCCATGCGCCGAACGCCCGGGGCGAAGTTCGTGTCCTTCACCTTCGACAGCTCGAGGATCGACGTCGTCGGCTTCGGCGCGCTGCCCGGACGCATGGCAACCGAGAGGTGCTCGAGCGCCGTTGGAGCGGGGCTTCCATCGCAGCGCGTGAGCGCGAACTTGTCCTCTTCGTTGAGGTGCGCGAGCACGGCGATCGGCTCGCGCAGACAGGGCGGCTTCGCCGGAAGCGGAGGCAGC
>CAXSGV010000684.1:0-252 GCA_964236615.1 uncultured Polyangiaceae bacterium | reverse complement strand
TTGATGACCATCGTGCCGGACGACGCGACGCGATCGCGCTTCGCATCCTTCGTGACGATGACGTTCGTCGGGGCGTTCGCCTCCGCCTTCGCGGGCTTGGTCGTCGCGCGCGCCGGCGTAGCGACGGGCTTCTTCGCGACGACCGCAGGCCCTGACTTCTTCGGCGCGGACGAACGAGCGTGCGGCGCGGCGAACGACGACGAGGCGACCAGCGAGACGGCGAGCACTCCAAACGTGACCACGGCCTTCATG
>CAXSGV010000683.1:0-2570 GCA_964236615.1 uncultured Polyangiaceae bacterium | reverse complement strand
TATCGGCGACGCACCACCCGCTGCACCTCGACTTCACCGCGTACCGCACGCCGTTCGGGCTCACGACCATGGACGAGATCGATCGCGCGGGGCAGCCCGGGGCCGACCCGTTCGACGCGTACGTCACCGAGTCGCTCATCCCGCGCTTACGCGCTTCGGGCGCCTCGGTGGTCGGACTGTCCGTGTGCTTTCCCGGCCAGCTTCAGCCCGCGTACGCGTTCGCGATGAAGATCAAGCGCGCGCTGCCGGACGTGCACGTCACGTGCGGCGGGCCCGGCATCACGCAGATGCTGATTCGGCTCTCGGGCGAGCGCCTCGCGCGGGCTCTCGGGCCGTTCGACTCAGCGTGCGTCTTCGAAGGCGAGCACACGCTGCTCGCTCTTCTCGAAGCGCTCCGCACCGTCGACCCAGTCGAGAAAAAGCGTGCATTGCGCAAGCTTCCCAATGTCGTGCTGCGCGACAAGCTCGTGGGTGCGCGTTTCCTCGCCGGCCACGGAATGGAAGATCTGAAGGCGCTCCCCGCGCCCGACTTCGACGGGCTCGCGCTCGACCGGTACCTCGCGCCGCACCTCGTCCTTCCTTACGACCCCACGCGCGGTTGCTACTGGGGGAAATGCACGTTCTGCCACTATGGCCTCGCCGAGGTTGGCACCGCCGTCTACCGCGAACGCGAGGTGAGCGTCGTCGTGGAGCAGCTGCGCGCGCTGAAAGCGAAGCACGGCACGCGCTACTTCTACTTGTCGCAAGACTCGGTCGCGCCGAAGACGATCGTGAAGATCGCGCAGGCGCTCATCGATGACGCGATCGACATTCGCTGGGCGACCGATCTCAAGCCCGAGAAGTACCTCACCACCGAGCGCGCGGAGACACTTCGCCAGGGCGGCGCCGTGGCCTGCGCGTTGGGTGTCGAGTCGGGCTCGCAGCGCGTGCTCGACCTGATCGACAAGGGCGCGCCCGTCGAGGTCGTGGCCGGCGTCGTCGATCGACTGTCCGCGGCGGGCATCGCCGCCGAAGCCATGTGCTTCACCGAGTTCCCCACGGAGACACACGCCGAGGCGCTCTCGACCCTGGAGTTCATCGACGCACGTCGCGATCGACTCGCCGTGTACATCGTGGGCGAGTTCGGGCTCACGCACGGATCGCTCGTCGCGCAGGAACCGTCGCGGTTCGGCATCTCGGAGACGTGGGAGCTCGCGGGCGACGATCTCGGGCTAGGAATCTTCTTCGCCCCAATCAAACCTTGGAAGACCGACGAGGAGCGCGCCGACGTCGACGACAAGCTCGCCGATCTCTCCACGGGCTGGACGCTGCGCACCTATCCGTGGGCGGGCGCCGTGTCGACCGCGCACACGGTCCTCTACTACGACCGCTTCGGCCCGAGCGTGTTCCGCGATCTCGCCGAACGCGGGTTGACCGAAGAGATCCTCGGCAACAAACGCATGGTGTTCGATCTGCGCTTCGACATCGATCAGGCCGATCGTGCTGCCGCGCGCGACGGCGCGATCTGGTCGACGCTCGTCTACGATCAACGTCGCGTGGGTCGCGCGCATTACGAGGCGCTCGCCGAGCGCGCGCCACGACTACGGCCACACCCGGTGCGCGTCGCGTTCGTCGCGGGCGAAGAGCCGGAGCGCGTCGAAGGGACGCGGCGCAAGGTGCGCGGCCGGCGCCCCTCTCACGCGCCCAACGCCACGCGCAGCTGAGATCGGTCGCTACTACTTCGCGTCGACGCGCTCGACGAGGACCTCGAACTCGACGGGCGGCGGGAGCGGACCTCCGCAACCTCCACGTGAGGCCGCGGCGCCGCCGGCGACGACTGCAAATCCAATCGGTGCGTTGCGGCTCGAGCCTGCGGGCGCCGACGCGTCGAACGTCGACCAGGCGGTGCCCCAGCTGAATCCATCGATCGCTGCCGGCAATTTCGTGAGCGCGGCTTGATCGAACGGAACAGCGACATCGACGGGCAATTCGCCCGGCGTCGCTAGCTCCAGCGCCACCAAAGATCCGTACACGTTCGGCTTTTGCTCGGGGCGGTTGGACGTGTCCCCAACGAGCACGCGGTAGCGAAGGGAGACCTTACCCTCCGTCGCGCGCATTAGCTGCGCAGCGAACCCTGCGCGAGCGATTCCGCACACGTTCGACTGCACCGGACCGATGCGCGCGCAGCCGCCGCTCTCGCAGCGCGGATCATTCGCGCCGCTCAAGCCGCCGCCGAGGACGTCGCCCGCGCCCCAGAGCGACGCCGACATGACGTCGTCGTCGAAGCCGATGCTCGTCGTCGCAGGACCGATGGCGACGAACTGCACCGGCACACCGAAGACGTTGGTGGCGAGCCCGGCGCGATCGCGAACGCCGCCCGCGTGGTCGAGCGTGTCCTTCTCACCCGTTGCGTGCCCCCAGTCGCCGACGTGGGCGACGACCGACGTGGAGCCGGCCCAGCCATCGGGACCAGGCACTTCGTGATCCCAGCGGAGTGAGAGCGCACCGCGCGGAGCGTTCACGGCGGTGGCAGCCTTCATCGCGTCGGGCGCGAGCGGCTCGGCGGCCTGGATGACGATCGGATCCCACGG
>CAXSGV010000682.1:266-2585 GCA_964236615.1 uncultured Polyangiaceae bacterium | reverse complement strand
GATCGCCGAAGGCACCGCCGTTCCCATCGCGAGCGGGTGCCGCACTTCGCCTGGCGCGAAGCTCCTCGTCTGCCACGCCGTCCGTATTTTTCCGAATCCCGACGGGACACATGAGGTCATCTACGTGCAAGGCAGCTCGCGGCGCGCCGTGCGAGCGCTCTACGATCTGCGCTACCAGCTCGCCCGACTCTCGCTCGTGACGCTTCCGTTCGCTCTCTTGCTCGCGTGGTGGATGGGCGCGCGCATGGTGACGCCAATCGAAGCGCTGCAGAAGGAGGTGCTCGACGCGGCCGCGAGCGCACGCCCCGCGCCTGCGCTCACGACGACGGAAGGCGACGAGATGGGCGATCTCGCGCGCGCGTTCAACGAGCTTCTCGGCTCGCTCGAAGAGCGTCGCGGCGAAAATGAGCGTTTCGTTGCCGATCTCGTGCACGAGCTGAAAAATCCGGTCGCGACGATCCGCGCCTGCGCCGAAGCCCTCGCGTCGGGCCCAGTCGACGAGACGCGCGCCGAACGTCTGGCGAAGGTACTCGCCGACTCCAGCACGCGGCTCGACACGTTGGTCTCGCAGTTCCTCGAGATCGCGCGCGCGGAAGCCGGCATGCCGAGCGAAGATCGCTCGCCCGTCGATCTCGCCGAGCTGGCGCGCGGCATCGCCAACGGCATGCGCGCTCGCCACCCCAACGTGACCTTCGAGGTCGACGCGAAAGACGAAGCGCTCGTGCTCGGCGTGCCGCACCGCCTCGACTCGGTCCTGCGCAACCTCGTGGAGAACGCAGCCTCGTTCGCGTCCGAAAGCGGCCGCGTGGAGATCGATCTCTCGCTATCGGAGACCGCGATCCTGCTTCGCGTGACCGACACGGGCCCCGGTATTGCCGACGAAGATCTCCCGAAGGTGTTCACCCGCTTCTTCACAACGCGTGGCCGCGAGCACGGCACCGGCCTCGGCTTGGCGCTCGTACGAGCTGTCGTCGAAGCGCACGGGGGAACCGTGAGCGCTTCCAACGCCGCGACGAAAGGTGCGGTCTTCGCGATCACGCTCCCGCGGTTCACAAACGATTCACACGACCATCGATGACGTTTCACGCCGTTGCCGCGCGGGATCGAAGGGGCCGGCGCACTCCTATGGTCCATGTTCCCTCCCCTCCCACTCGAGGTCACCCTCGAGCCCGCTGCCGTCGTGTCCGTCGCCGCGATCGCCTCGCTGCGCATCTTCCTCCCTGACTGGTCGCGCCTCCGCCCAGTCCGCATCGCCCTGGCTCTGCTTCTCGCGACCGAAGCCCTGGGGTTCACGCTCTGGTCCCAAGCCCCCGGCTTCAACCGCTGGGACCTGGCGTCGCAGGGCGTAGGTCTGACCTACTTCGCGATCACCCTGCTGACGACACTCGCCGCGACGCTCCCCTTCGCCGCCGCCGCGCGCAAGCTCCTCTCGTTTCTCTTCCTGAGGGCGGCGCCGCAGCCCTCTCTAGCCGAGCCCGAGCCCGAGCCCGAGCCCGAGCCCGAGCCCGAGCCCGCTCTGTCTCTCCTCTCCCGAAGAACCCTCATCCACGGCACCGCCGCGAGCATCCCGCTCCTCGCGATGTCCCAAACCGCGCGCGGCTTCTCCACCGCGAACGATCCCCAACAGCTCAAGATCATCAAGATGCGCTACCCGGATCTCCCGCCGCAGCTCCACGGCCTGCGCATCCTTCACCTGAGCGATCTGCACCTCGGCGTCTCCTTCCACGTCGCCGATCTCGAAGCGCTGCTCGAGCGTGCGCGAGCCCACGCCCCGCACCTGATCGTCCTCACCGGCGACGTGATCGACGACCCCGCGGAGCTCGCACCCGCGCTGCAAGCCGTCCACGACTTCGGCGCGCCGCTGGGCGCCTTCGCGTCGATTGGCAACCACGAGTACCTGCACGACATCCGGGTCACGCGCCCGATCTACGACCGCAGCCCAATACCGCTGCTGCTCGATCGCGGTGCGACGATCAAGCTCGGCGACGCGCGCATCTGGATCGCCGGCGCCAACGATCCCGTCCGCGAGCACGACCTCACGGACTTCCTAGCGTCGTCGGTCGAGCGCTGCATCGCGCACGCGCCCACCGACGCCTTCAAGCTTCTCCTCTCGCACCGCCCCGAAGGCTTCCTACCCGGCGCCGCACGCGGCTTCGACCTCACGCTCTCGGGCCACACGCATGGCCACCAGATGGGCATCGGCGGCAAGAGCATCCTCGAGGTCGTGGAGGGAAAGGATCTCCAGTGGGGCTCGTACAGCCGCGGCGACAAGCAGCTCTACACGACGTCGGGGTTCGGCCACTGGTTCCCCTTCCGCGT
>CAXSGV010000682.1:0-256 GCA_964236615.1 uncultured Polyangiaceae bacterium | reverse complement strand
CGACCGAAGCGCCCATCGTGGTCCTCGAGCGCGGCCCGTCACCAACGCGGTCGCCGGCGCCGAGGCAACGCGTCGGCCGCGTCAGTTTTCCCGACGACTCCAGACGGCTTCGAACTCTCGTTGCGTGATCTCCTCGGGCTCGAACTGCGGGTCGGCCGCAATCTCTGCGAGCTGCGGCACTGGCGCCGTGCCCAACGCGGAACCCCCATGCGCGCTTCAGGGCGCATGGGGGTTCCGCGTTGGGCACGGCGCCAGT
>CAXSGV010000681.1:0-2586 GCA_964236615.1 uncultured Polyangiaceae bacterium | reverse complement strand
GGGCTCGAGCAGTTCCCGGGTCACCGGCGCGATGCTACGACGATCCGGTGAGCTCATGATCCCGCGACCCGCAGCGTCGATCGCCATCGCGACCAGCCTCGGGTTTTACGTCGCGCTGACGGGCGGGGGAGCGTTCGCCGCGTGGTACGGCCTCACGCACGGCGCGCCCTTGGGCGTGGTCGTGCTCGGCGTCGTCGCGATCGCGGTGGCGATCATTCTCGTCGCGGAGCGCGTTCGACCTTACCGGCCGGCCTGGCTCGCGTCGCACGACGACGTGCAGACCGATGTGCTGCACCTCGTCTTCTCGACCGGCATCGTGCTCGGCGCTCGCGGCATCGCGACCCTCGTCTTCGAAGGCCACATGGGTAGTGAGATCGACGCAGCGGTGCTCTGGCCGACGCGCTGGCCTCTCGCCCTGCAGCTCGGCCTCGCGCTCGCGATCGAGGAGCTCGGTGGCTATTGGCTTCACCGCGCTCAGCACTTTCTCCCGTGGATGTGGCGCTTTCACGCGGTTCATCACAGCGCGCCGCGCGTGTACTGGCTGAACCAGGTGCGCAACCACCCGGTCGACGCGATGGTCTCGGGGCTCGCGATGTTGCCGCTCGTTTTCCTCGGCGCGCCCGAAAGCACGCTCGGCGTGTTCGTCGTGATGACGAGCATCCACACGTGGCTCCAGCACGCGAACATCGATCTTCGCTTCGGTCCGCTCAACTGGATCCTCAGCTCGCCCGAGGTTCACCGCTGGCATCACTCGCGTCGCCTCGAGTAGTCGAACGCAAACTTCGGTGGCGTCATCCTCGCGTGGGACGTCCTCTTCCGCACGCGGCGCCTGCCGAACGATCGCGAGCCCCCCGCGCGGACGGGCCTCGAGGGTGAGGCCGACGCCGTTTTTCCTCGGGACTACTTCGGGCAGCTCGCCGCTCCATTTCGGTCGGCGCTGTGGAAGCCGCGGCGTTGACGCGCCTCGGGGGCGGTGCGAATGAGCCGCATGCACGTCCTCATCACTGGCGCTTCGAGTGGCTTGGGTGAAGAGCTCGCGTACGAGTACGCGCGGCGCGGAGCGAAGGTCGCGCTCTTCGCTCGTCGCCGCGAGAAGCTCGAGCACGTCGCGCGCGGTTGCCTCGCGCAGGGCGCAAAAGAAGCGCTCGTCCTCGTAGGCGACACGACATCGCGCGCCGATATCGCGACCGCGACCAAGGAGCTCGACCAACGCTGGGGGCGCATCGATCGCGCGTACCTGAACGCGGGCGGCGGCCGGATGCCCGATCCGAGCGATCCCATCCTCGAAGACAAGCTCTTTCAGTGCTGCGCCGGCGACGAATCCACCGTGACCGCGTTCTCGGCGGAGTCGGCGGAGTGGATCATGCGCCTCAATTACTTTGGCGTCGTCTACTGGCTCGAGCCGCTCCTCGAGCGGATGCGCAAGCAGCGCTCCGGCACGATCGCCGTGACCGGCTCGCTTTCGGCCGACGGCAACCTCCTTCGCTCGGGCCCATACACAGCGACGAAGGTCGCCGTGCGTGCCCTCCTCGAGGGCCTCCGCTTCGACGCCTTGAAGTTCGACGTTCGACTCTGCCTCATCGAGTCGGGGTGGTTCGTGTCGGAGCTCACCGATCCCCACGCGAACGTGCCCTTCCTGCTCCCGACGAAGGAGGCCGCGGCGCAGGCGATTCGCGGCGTCGAAGCAGGAAAGCGGGTGATCCGGTTTCCGTGGCAGATGTCGATCCTGAGTCGCATGGGCGCGTCGCTTCCGCGCGGGCTCCGCGAGCGGATCATCGATCGTTACCTTCCGCCGATCGGCCCCTGACCCGTCCACGCGCTCCGCGCGTCACGTGAGCTGGCCGTCGCGCATCGTCACCGTGCGCGACATGCGCGCCGCGATCGCGGTGTCGTGGGTGACGATGACGAGCGTCGTCTGGTTGGCGCACGCACTGACCAGGGTCTCGACGACATTGTCGGCGTTCTTCGAGTCGAGGCTTCCGGTGGGCTCGTCGGCGAGCAGCAGCGTGGGTCCATTGACGAGCGCGCGCGCGATGGCCACGCGCTGGGCTTCGCCGGTCGATAGCGCGGCGGCCTTCACCGCGCTGCGGCTCTCGAGGTTCATGCGCTCGAGCCACGCGTCAGCGCTCTTCATCGCGGCCTTGGGACCGCCGTCCTTACACCAAGCGGGGAGCGCGACGTTCTCGCGCGCCGTGAGATGCCCGAGGAGGTTGTTCGTCTGGAACACGAAGCCGAGGTACGCGAGGCGAAGGCGGGCGCGGCTTGCTGCGTCGCGGCTCCACGCATCGCCGTCGTCACCGAGGTGCACGCGCCCGGAGCTCGGACGCTCGAGCAATCCGATCATGTGAAGCAGCGTCGTCTTGCCGCACCCGCTCGGGCCGAAGATGGCGACGGACTCGCCGCGCTCGACAACGAGCGAGACGTCGTGGACCGCGTCCTTGTCGCCAAAGCTGCGCGTGAGCATTTCTGCGCGGAGCACGAGCTCGCTCGCCATGTCAGGTCAGGCCGCGAAAGACCGGCGCCGGATCCATTTTGGCGGCACGCAGCGCCGGGTACACGCCCGCGAGCAGCGACGCACCGAGAACG
>CAXSGV010000680.1:517-2586 GCA_964236615.1 uncultured Polyangiaceae bacterium | reverse complement strand
CAACGGGTTCCTCGCCGCAGGCCTCGTGTGGACGTTCTTCCTCCACGACACGCACTTCATCTACCTCATTCAGAGCTTCTTCCTGGGCTGCATCGTGATTGCCGGGCTCTACGGTGGGGCCACCGTCGGCAAGAAGATCGCGTTCGTGCAGGCGCTGCCGGCCTTCATCGCGCTGATCTGCGTCCAGCTCGGGCCGCAGTAGCGTTTCTTTTCGCGTGCGCGGCGCGCGCCGCTAGAGACCCATCTGCTTGGCGATGATGATCTTCATGATCTCGTTCGTCCCCGCGTAGATGCGCTGCACGCGCGCGTCCATGTACGCCCGCGAGATCGGGTACTCGAGCATGTAGCCGTAGCCGCCGAAGAATTGGAGGCACGTGTCGACGACCTCCTGGCCCATCTCGGTCTGCCAGAGCTTTGCCATCGAGCACTCTTTGACGAGGGACTTCCCGGCGATGTGCTCGGTGGTGAGCTTGTCGAGGAAGGCGCGCCCGACCTCGACCTTCGTCGCGCACTCGACGAGCTTGAACTGCGTGTTCTGGAACTTCACGATGGGCTTGCCGAACGCCTTGCGCTCCTGGCAATACGCGATCGTGTCCTTGAGCACTTGCTCGGCCGCGTTCTGCGAAATTTGCGCGACGATCAAGCGCTCTTGCTGGAGCTTCGTCATCAGCATGAAGAAGCCAGCGCCCTCGTCGCCGAGCCGGTTTCCGGCGGGCACGCGGCACTCTTCGAACGAGAGCTCGGCCGTGTCCTGACTGGCCATGCCCATCTTCCTCAGCTTCTTGCCCTTGACGAAGCCGGGGCGCGTCGCCTCGACGACGAAGAGCGAGATGCCCTTGTGCGCGTTCTTGGGATCGTCGTCGGTCTTCGCAGCGACGATGCAGAGGTCGCACAAGATGCCGTTCGAGATGAACGTCTTGGCGCCCGTGATGACGTAGTCGTCGCCGTCCTTCTTCGCGCGCGTCGTGATGGCCGCGAGATCGGAGCCGGTGCCGGGCTCGGTCATCGCGATCGCCGTCACGAGCTCGCCCGACGCGCAGCCGGGGAGCCAGCGCATCTTCTGTTCCTCGGTGCCGAACGCGTGGATGTACGGGACGACGATGTCGGAGTGGAGCGTGATCGCAAAACCCGACTCGTAGATCTTGCACATCTCCTCGACCATCACGACCGAGTGAAGAAGGTCACCGCCCGCGCCGCCGTATTTGTCCTCGAGCCACGGGCACAAGAAGCCACCGGCGCCGATCTTCCGCCAGGCATCACGGTCGACGATGCCCGCCTCGTTCCAGCGTTCCTGGTGCGGAATGACGTCACGCTCGAGGAACTTTCGAAAGGAGGCGCGGAAGAGCTCGTGATCTTCTCGGAAGATATTTCGATCCACGAGCGGAGGCTAATTGGTCCTAGATAGAGTTGGCTATGGAGGACGACCACGTTCTGAGCGACGGACGCCGCGTGACGGTACGGGCGATCCGGCCCGACGACGCCGCCGGGCTCCGCGCGGCCTTCGATCGACTGTCGCCCGAGACGCGGTACCTGCGCTTTCTGTCCGGCATGAACGAGCTCAGCGATGCTCAGCTTCGCTACCTCACGAACGTCGACGGCGAGAACCACGTCGCCCTCGTCGCCATCTGGCAGACGCCCGATCTCAAGGAGGAGCGGGGCGTCGGCGTGGCGCGCTTCATCCGCCAGGCGAGCGATCCCACCGCGGCCGAGGCCGCGATCGTGGTGGCCGACGAGATGCGCCGGTGCGGCCTCGGTCGCATCCTCTTGACCGAGCTCTCGCGCGTCGCCTGGCGGAAGGGCGTGCGAAAGTTCGTCGGTGAGGTCCAGCGGTCGAACGATCCGATGCGCCACATCCTCGCGATCATCGGCGCCCGCGTCACCACCACCGAAGAGACGACCGCGTTCGAGGTCGACATCGCTGCCCCCGCAGGCTGATCGCGCGTTACGCTCTCAGACGATGGACGCACCGCCCCAGCAGGACAACGACGGCTTCGACTTCGACTTCGTCGTGGTCGGCTCCGGTTTCGGCGGCAGCGTGTCTGCGCTTCGCCTCTCCGAAAAGGGCTATT
>CAXSGV010000680.1:0-507 GCA_964236615.1 uncultured Polyangiaceae bacterium | reverse complement strand
GTGGCCGTCCTCGAGATGGGCAAACGCTGGAAGCCCGAGGACTTCGCGAAGACGACCTGGGACGTGAAGAAATTCCTGTGGAAGCCCGGGCTCGGGCTCTACGGCATCCTGCAGATGACGGTCCTCAAGGACATCTTCTTCCTCCACGGCGCGGGCGTCGGCGGCGGAAGCCTCGTCTACGCGAACACACTCCTGCAGCCGGGGGCCGCCGCGTTCGTCGACGAGCGCTGGGTCGGCATCGACTGGGTGAAGGATCTCGCGCCACACTACGAGACCGCCAAGCGCATGCTCGGCGCCGTACCGAGCCCGTTCATCGTCGAGACCGATCGCATCCTCAAGGAGGTCGCGACCGAGATGGGGCGCGGGCACACGTTCAAGAACGTCGACGTCGGCGTCTATTTCGGCGAGCCGGGTAAGACGGTCCCCGATCCCTTTTTCAACGGCGCGGGTCCTGACCGCACCGGCTGCATCAAGTGCGGCGCCTGCATGGTCGGCTGCCGCTACGGC
>CAXSGV010000679.1:0-2599 GCA_964236615.1 uncultured Polyangiaceae bacterium | reverse complement strand
TGGTTGTTCGGCACGTACATGATGGCGGCGATGGGCTTCGGGCAGCTCGCCCTCCAGCACCCGGAGGCACCCGAGATTCGTGCGCGCAACGCGGCGCTCATGGAGACGTGCATCGATCGGCTCGTCACGTCGCGCGCGCGAGAGTTCGATCGCGAAGCGTGGGGTGACGATCCGCTCGACGGTCTCGCCAGCGACCGCGGCCACGCCGCGTACCTCGGCTACTTGAACCTCGCGCTCGGCTTGCACGTGAAGGTCGATCCGAAGTCGCGCTTTCGTCCGCTGCACGACGCGATCACGGCAGCGCTCGTGCGCCGCATCGAGCGCTCGAAGACGATGCTCCTCGAGACGTACCCCGGCGAGGGCTACCCGGTCGACAACTCCGCGGCCGTCGGCTCCATCGGTCTGCATGCGTCGACGCGCGGCGAGCCTGTGCCCGATGTCGTGCGCGCGTGGTCGGCGCGCATCCGCTCGACGGCGCTCGATCCTTCCAGTGGCTTGCTCGTGCAGGCCGTCGATCCCAAAACGGGAATCGCTCGCGATCGCGCGCGTGGCTCGGGCTCCGCGCTGGCGTCCTACTTCCTGTCGTTCGCCGATCCCGCGCTGTCGAAAGATCTCTGGACCGCCGTGCACCGTGAGCTCCACGCATCCATCGTCGGTTTTGGCGTCGTGCGCGAGTACTCCGCGAACGGCGCGGGCTCCGGCGACATCGACTCGGGGCCGGTCGTGCTCGGAGCGGGCGTCTCAGCCACGGGCTTCGCGCTTGCAGCGAGCCGCATCCACGGTGACGAGGTCGCGTTCACGGGCTACTTCGCGACCGCGAACCTGTTCGGCGCGCCCCGCACCCACGGCAGAACGACGTCGCACGTCACTGGCGGTCCCATCGGTGACGCGATCCTGTTCGCGATGATGACGGCGCTTCCCGCACCTGCGCTCGCACATTCCGAAGGTGGTGCGTCGTGAAGGCGCTCGTAGGTAGGCTCGTGTCGATCGTGGTCGCGCTCGTCGTCTACGAGCTGCTCGGCTGGACGCTCGACAGCCTCGGAGTCGGCGCTGTGCTTCTCTCGTCGGGCGCTCACACGCCTGTGCTTGCGTTGCTCGCGACGGCGTTGCTCGCTGTCCTGCGCTTCGCGCTGATCGTCGTCGCACCCTCGGTCTGGGCGTGGGAGCTCGTGAATTTCGCGTTCGCCATACAGGCGCAGCGCTCTCGGCGCTTCAGGAGCACGTCGTCCTAGCAAGCTAGGGCCGTCCTATTTCCGGTGACGCTCGAAGAGTGAGACCGGGCGAGGGACGGTGGTACCGTGGAGCCCCGTGCCGAACGAGCTCCTCACGTGGCCGCGTCACCTCTTCATCGTTCGTCATGGCGAAAGCGCGGGGAACGTCGCGCGCGATCAGGCCGAGGCAGCGCGCCTTCACACCATCGACATCGGGGGTCGCGACGTCGACGTTCCACTGTCACCCCTCGGCGAGCAGCAGGGCGACGCGGTCGGGCGATGGTTTGCCGGCGCACCTGCGGAGATGCGCCCAAACATCGCGTTGACGTCGCCGTACTTGCGCGCGCGCGACACGACGACGCGGCTACTCGCGGCTGCCGGTCTCACCGGCATCGAGACGGTGATCGACGAACGTCTTCGCGAGAAGGAGTTCGGGATCCTCGATCGCCTCACGCGGCTCGGCATCGAGCAGAAGTTTCCAGACCAGGCCGAGCTCCGTGGCGTGCTCGGCAAGTTCTACTACCGCCCGCCGGGGGGCGAGAGCTGGTGCGACGTCATCCTGCGTTTGCGCAGCCTCAGCAGCATGATCGCGCGCGAGTACAACAACGAGCGCGTGCTCATCGTCGCGCACCAGGTCGTCGTGCACGGTCTCCGTTACCTGCTCGAGCACATGACCGAAGAAGAGATCCTCGCGAGCGATCGCGCGCACGAGATCGCGAACTGCTCGGTCACCTCCTACGAGTTCGATCCGACCGCGGGTAAGAAGGGCAAGCTCGTGCCGCGCCTCTTCAACTTCGTCGCGCCTCTCGAGGTAACGGGCACACCCGTCACCACGCGCCGCGACGTTCCTGTCGCCGCGAAATAGGGCGCGAAATAGCGCTCACAGAACGAGAGACACGCCGAGCGAGCCGAAGGTGGAAAGCTGCTTCGTTCGCAGCGTGAAGATGCCGCTCGGTGAGCTCACGTAGCTCTCTCCACCCTCGAGGGCAACGCCGAAGCTCCGTGTGAGCCATTGACGAACGCCGACGCCGACGGAAAGCCCATAGGTCGCCGGCATCGACACGTCTGCCGTGTAGCCGGGGTACGAGAGCGTGCCCTTGCTCTCCGCGATCGTCGCGCCGACGAGCGCGTGGGCCGCCGTGTGTTTGTCGTCGCTGCGAAAGAGGACGAGCTCCGTGAGCAGGGTACCCCCGTAGCGCGAGAGGTCGGCTCGTCCGAGGACTGCGGGTCCAGCCTGTACGACTCCGCCCTGCCCCACTCCGCCAAGTGCGCCGGCCTGGCTCACGATCATCGGCGCCGAGGTGCTCGAGTAGAAGGGGCCGATGGTGAGCGCGATGCGTTCGCCGCGGTACCCGACGGCAATCGCTGGAAGCGCGTCGTTCATCAAC
>CAXSGV010000678.1:2384-2621 GCA_964236615.1 uncultured Polyangiaceae bacterium | reverse complement strand
GGTCCCGAGCTCCGGGATCGTGACCTGGTGCTCGGCGAGGATTTCCAGGAGAAATGCCTCGAATTCGGGATCGGCGCGGTCCACTTCGTCGATCAGAAGGACGACCGGCGCGTCGCTCGTGAGCGCGGCGAGAAGGGGCCGCGCGATGAGGAACCGCTCGCTGAAGAAAGCTCCAGCAACGCCTGCGGCTGCGACTTTGTCCGCTGCCTCGGCGAAGCTCGACGCGGCGACGGTCTC
>CAXSGV010000678.1:1566-2372 GCA_964236615.1 uncultured Polyangiaceae bacterium | reverse complement strand
AGCTGCTTGCGGTAGTTCCACTCGTAGAGGGCCTTGGCCTCGTCGAGACCCTCGTAGCACTGCAGCCGAATCAAGGTGCGGCCGAGCCCGGTGGCCAAGGCTCGGGCGAGCTCGGTCTTTCCGACGCCCGCCGGCCCTTCGACCAAGAGCGGTTTCTCGAGCTTTAGGCCAAGCCAGGCGGTGAGCGCCAGCCGATCGTCGGCCAAGTAGCCCGCACGTGCGAGGAGCTTCTCCATGTCGGCGGCGCCGCTCACGACCAACTAGTGCCATGGTTCGGTCCAAAAGTCGCCCTTTGGAAAGGCGCCGTGTATCCTCGAAATAGATGTCGGATCGTGAAGATCTGCTGCGTGTCGACGTTACCGGGACAGTGCATCCCGTAGGACGCAAGGCAAGCCAGCAGCTCCGTTCTCGCTCAGGGGAGTGGCGTTTTCAGCCAAGCCCCAAGGAGCTGATTGTCCTCCGCGCCGAGGAAGGGGCGACGTCCGGCCGCGTTCTGAAGCTCGCGGGCGAGATCCGAACGCCCGGCGCGCTGTGCGACGTCGTTGCGCTCATCGCGCAATCGAGCTGGGCGGGCGAGCTGCTCGTGCTCGACGAACGTGGGGACCGCTCCTTGTTCTTCGACAATGGAAGCCTCGCGGGCGCGACCACGACCGTCCCCGACGAGCGTCTCGGTGAGACGCTCTACCGCTTCGGCGTCGTGACGCGCGAGCAGCTCGAGACCGTCATCTCGGCGTCGGCCGCCTCCGGCAAACGCCTCGGTGAAGCCGCGATCGAGCTCGAGTACGTGAGCGCCGCGGAGCTCTACC
>CAXSGV010000678.1:0-1556 GCA_964236615.1 uncultured Polyangiaceae bacterium | reverse complement strand
TCTACCCGATGATGGCGCGGCAGGCCGAAGAGGTCTTCTACGGCGCGCTCCACGTCGGCGACGGGATGTTCTACTTCTTCGATCGCTACGACGAGAAGAGCATGCTTCGTCGGCACAACTTGAACGCCGGTGGCCTCCTCATGGAGGGCGCGCGCCGGATGGACGAGATGCAGTTCTTCCGCGAGAAGGTGCCGAACGACGGCTACATCCCCGTTCCGATTCCGAAGGGGGACAAGAAGCCGCCGGACGAGCTCACCGACGTGTGGCTGCAGTGCGATGGCAAGCGCGACGTGGCGGAGATCGGTCGGCGCACGGGGCAGCTCGAGTTCGAGGTCACGCGCCACATCTTCCAGCTGATCAACGGTGGCTTCCTGCAGATGGTCGCGCCGCGCGTGCGCGGACCGGAGGCAATCGTCGAAGCGTTCAACCCCGGCCTCGTCGCGATCCACGAAAAGTGCGACGCGGCGGGGAAGGGCAGCGAGCTTCGCGATGGCCTCTCGCGCTTCGCCACCGGCGGCGGCGTCTACGATCCGCTCTTCCAGGGCGCAGGCCCGCTCGAGGATGGGACGTTCAAGGCCGATCGCGTGGCGAAGAACCTCGGCGCTCTCGCAGGCGACGATCCCGATGCGTGGCTCATGCAACTACTTCATGAATACGTCGGCTTCGCGATGTTCCATGCGGGGTCGCTCCTGCCGCGTGAAGCCGAATCCGCACTCGTCAACGCCGTGACCGAGCTGCTCAAGCCGGTGCGCGTCGTGGCCGAAGGGCCCGTCTCGCAACGTGCGCCGGCTGCCGACGCGCTCGACGCGCTCGAGATGGACATGCCGTAGACTGATGAGGGGGAGATGACAGCTGCCGTGCTCAAACGCTCGCGTCGCGATGACATTCTCGACGAGGCCACACGTCTCTTCGCCGAGCGCGGCTACGAGGGGACGAGCATGGCGGATCTCGCCGCCTCCGTCGGGCTCCGCAAAGCGTCGCTGTTCCACCACTTCGCAAGCAAGGACGCGCTCTACGGCGACGTGCTCGAACGCATCGTCAACGCGCTCGGCGATCTCGTCGTCCTCAGCGCCACGACGCCGGGCACGTACACGGAGCGGCTCGATCACATGACGATCTCGCTCGTGAACGCGCTGGGTGAGCAGCCGTTCGCAGCGCGCATCCTCGTGCGTGAGATGATCGACTGGGGACCGTTCGCCGAGCAGCGCTTCCGCGCCACTGTGCTCCCCGTGCTCGAAGCCGCCGAGCAGTTCGTTCTCGCTGGCCAACGCGAAGGCGTTTTCGCCGAGCGTGACTCGAAGCAGCTCATCTTGACCATGTGCGGCGTGCACTTGCTGCCGTTCGCGATCGGCAATGTCGTCGAAGCGTTCGCCGGTAAGCAGCCGTTTGCTGTCGAGCTGGTCACGGCGCGCCGCAACGCGCTGCTCGCTCAGGTGCGCGCGCTCATCGTCGGGAAGTAGGGGCGGGCGCGATGGAAATCGTTTGCGCGTTCATCGCGCGCGAGGTCCAGCGCAAAGCGGGATGCCGTTGGCTGCAAGGCCGCTGGCAACCGCCAC
>CAXSGV010000677.1:0-2629 GCA_964236615.1 uncultured Polyangiaceae bacterium | reverse complement strand
GCAGCGCGTCGTGCACGAGCTTCACATTCTCGAGCAGCGTCGATGCGCCGCGAAATCCGACGTCACCCGTCGCACAGAGCGTGAGGTGGTCCGTCTTTCTATCCCCGATGTGGCCTGACACGGTTTGCGTGAGCTCCAATCCTTCAAAAACGCGAAATAGGCATGGAATATATCGGAGTTTTCCGTAAGAAGGACCTCGCTCGACGATGACCGCGCCGGAACCAAATGCACGCGAGCTCTTCGGCGAGCTCAGTGCGCGAATCAAGGCCCTCGTCGAGGACGAGCTCGGCCGGCTGTTGTCCAAGCACATCGAGCAATCCCACGCGCTCGGCCCCGACGCGGTTCATCTCGCTGAAGCCGTGCGCTCGCTCACGCTGCGCGGCGGGAAACGCGTGCGCGCGGTGCTCGTGGCAGCCGCGTACGAGGCGCTCGACGGCGAAGGCGGCGCGGCCCGCATTGCGCCGGCGCTCGCGGCGGTCGAGCTGCTCCAAGCGTACCTTCTCATTCACGACGATTGGATGGACGAAGACGACGTTCGCCGCGGTGGCCCTACCGCAGGGGAGACGACCGCGATCCTCGCCGGCGACTGGGCGTGCGGTGTCGCTCAAAGCGCGCTTGCTTCGACGCTCGTTCCGCCGGCGCGCGTCGTTGGTGCGATGGCCGAGCTCGCGCGCATCCAGACCACCGTCGTGATGGGTCAGCTGCTCGACATGCGCGCGCAGGCGTTCGATCGTGCGGCGGTCGAGCGCGTGCACGACCTCAAGACCGGTAGCTACACGGTGCGTGGCCCGGTGGCCCTCGGCGCAATCCTCGCGGGCGCGAGCGACGACGCACGCGCGCAGCTCGACGCGTTTGCGCGTCCGCTCGGCATCGCGTTCCAACTACGCGACGATCTGCTCGGCACGTTCGGGGATGCGCGTGCGACCGGCAAGCCCTCGGGTCGTGATATCGCGGCCGGAAAGCGCACCGCGCTCGTGGCCGAGCTGGAAGCCCCGAGCGACCTCGCGCTTCGCGATCGCGTTCTCGGCGTGCAGGGCGCGTCCGCGGCTGACGTGGCGCACCTCATCGAACGCCTCGTGGCATCGGGCGCAAAGCAGCGCGTCGAAGATCGTCTCAGCGCGCTCCTTGCCGAGGCACGTGCTCTGCTGGCGGAAATTCCCGTGACGTCCGGCGGACGTCGTTTGCTCGAGGGCGCCGTGATGGCCCTCGGCGTGCGTGAGACTTAGGACAATGGGCTCGGTCGTGAAAGAAGAGCGGGCTTGGGGCAAAGTCATCCTCCTCGGTGAGCACGCGGTGGTGTACGGCGTGCCGGCGATCGCTGTCGGCATCGAGCGCGGCGCCCACGCGGTGGCGACCGAGGTCGCTTCCGGCGCCACGAGCCGCCTCGTCATCGAAGGCTTCCCGATCGTGATCCTCGAAGACGATGCCGAGCGCGATCTCGCGCGCGCGTTCCGCGCCATCCTCGAGCCCACACGCGCCGCCCGCGCGTTCGCGACCTCGTGGAACGTCGCGGTGCGGGCCGATCTTCCGCCCGGTGGCGGCCTCGGTTGCTCCGCGGCGCTCGGCGTCGCCATCGCGCGCGCGCTCGATCCCGAGGCCGACGACGCACAGATCCGCGACCGCGCGATGCAGTGGGAAAAGGTCTTTCACGGCAACCCGTCCGGCATCGACACCGCGGTCGCTCTCGGCGGTGGCTCGATCTTCTTCGAGGACGGGAAGATCACGCCGCTCCTCCTCCCGCCCGACGGCTTCACGCTGTGCGTCGGCCACAGCGGCACGGCCTCGAGCACGAAATCGATGGTCGAGGCGGTGGCACGAATGCGGGCGCGTCGCCCGGAGATCGTCGAGAAGACGTTCCTGGGAATCCGCTCGCTCGTCGACAACGCGCGCCTCGCGCTCGAAGCGGGCGACATCACCGGGCTCGGTCGGCTGATGGATCTCAACCAGATGCTGCTCGCGGGGCTCTTCTTGTCGACGCAGGAGCTCGAGCAGATGTGCGCTCTCGCGCGCGACGCGGGCGCGCTCGGTGCCAAGCTGACGGGCGCCGGGGGTAACGGCTGCGTCGTTGCGCTCGTTGCCAACGGTGAGACCGCGGAGGCAGTTCTAGGGGCGTGGAAGAGCGAGGGCTTCCTCGGCTTCTCGACCCGCGTCGCTCCGAGCGAAGAGCGCCGCTCCACGACGCCAGCCGAGCCCCTTGAGCCGGGGCAGAGCGCGACGCCATGACGACCGGCGCGACGACGGCGACCGCAATCGCACACCCGAACATCGCGCTCGCGAAGTACTGGGGCAAAACCGAGCGGGCAGGGAACTACCCGGCGGTGCCGAGCTTGTCGGTCACGCTCGAAGGAATGACCACGACGACGCGCGTCTCGTTCGACGCCGCGCTCGATCGCGATCGCGTCGTGCTCAACGGCGGCGAGCCCGGCGGCGACGCCCACACGCGCGCCTGCACGCTGCTCGATCGCGTGCGCGCGGCAACGGGGGAGAAGCGGTTTGCGAGCGTCGACTCCACCAACGACTTTCCGACGGCGAGCGGGCTCGCCTCGAGCGCGTCGGGCTTCGCGGCGCTCGCCCTCGCCGCCACGCACGCGGCCACGGCCAGCAATGGCCGCGTCGATCTCGACGCCGC
>CAXSGV010000676.1:0-2673 GCA_964236615.1 uncultured Polyangiaceae bacterium | reverse complement strand
ATCCCCATCGTCGTGAAAGAGACCGGCTGCGGCATCTCGCCGGCGGTGGCGGCGCGGCTCGTGCGCGTCGGCGTTCGCCACATCGACGTGTCGGGCGCCGGCGGAACGTCGTGGGTCGGGGTCGAGACCAAGCGCGCCGACGAGCAAGGCGACGTCCGCGCGCGCGCGCTCGGCGAAGCGCTTTGGGACTGGGGTATTCCCACGGCGGCCAGCGTCGCGCTGCTCGCGCCCCTCGGTCTCGATACGCTCATCGCGACCGGCGGCGTCAAATCCGGGCTCGACGTCGCGAAGAGCATCGCGCTCGGCGCCACCGCCGGCGGCATCGCGCGCCCCGTGCTGCGCGCGCTCCACGAAGGCGGCCCTGCGGGGGCGACGTCGTTTCTCGAAGCGGTCCTCGCGGAGCTGCGCGCAGCGATGCTCCTCACGGGCAGCAAGGACCTCACAGCCCTTCGCAACGCGCCGCGCGTGGTCGTCGGCGAGCTGGGATTGTGGCTCGATCGCCTGAGCCCCGCGCTGTAGCGCCCCTGTGGTAGATTCGGTGCCGCGATGACGGAAAAGAAGGCGACGAACAACGACTCGCCTCCTCCGCCTTCGGATCCGGGCGAGGCAAATCGCGCTGCCTCCGACGCTGCCTCCAACGCAGGCGCTGATCGTGTCAGCGCGGCGGCCGATCTACGGACGAAGCGCGACACCTTCGTGAACACCTTCTTCAAGAAGGGCGCCGAGCTCACCGACGAGCTCCTTCGCGAGAACGAGCGTCTACGCAGAGTGCAGGCCGATCTCGACAGCGAGAACGCCGCGCTCAAGACGCAGCTCCGAAGCGACGAAGCCATTCGCGAGCTGCTTCGCAAAATCGAGCACCTCGAGCGTGACAAGCAGCTCCTACTCTCGACGGTGCATGAGCAAGAGGCCATCTCGACGCGCTTCTCCTCGCGCTTCGCGGAGATGGAGGATGAGCTCGCCAACATGGCGAACCTCTACGTCGCCAGCTACCAGCTCCACTCCACGCTCGGTCTCGCGAGCGTCGTGCGTCACCTGAAGGAGCTCCTCGCGCAGCTCGTCGGAGCGCGCGCGCATGCGTTTTACTTGGCGTCACAGCCGGCCGCCGCTGGCGCGCGCGACACGGGCAACGCCGAGCGCGAGCTCATTCCCGTCGCGAGCGATGGTGTGGCAGCCGATCGCCTGCCACGCCTCGCCGTCGGACCCGAGACCGACGCCAAGCACGGCGCCGAGGGGGTCATCGAGCGCGTCTTTCTCACGGGCGTGCCCTTCATTCGGGAGCCCGCCGACATCCCGCCGGACGAAGATCTTCCAGCGGCTTGCGTTCCCATGCGCATCGATGACGTCGTCGTGGGTGCGATCGTGGTCTATTCGCTGCTCGAGCAAAAACAACACTTCGTGCCCGTCGACTACGAGCTTTTCAAGATGCTCGGCGCGCACGCAGCCACCGCCCTCATGGGTGCTCTTCTCTTGGCGAATGCCGAGGGGAAGCTCCCGGGGCTCGAAGCACTTCACAATCTGGGAGCCTGAATCGTGACCGAGTACTCGTGCTTGGTGGTGGAAGACTCGCCGATGATGCGGCAGCTCCTCGTGTTCGCACTGTCCCGCGTGAAGAACCTCAAGGTGACGGAGGCTGACGACGGTGTCGACGGCTTGCGCAAGCTCGCCACCCAGAAGTTCGACATCATCCTTACCGACATCAACATGCCGATCATGGACGGGCTCAAGCTCGTCAAACGCGTGCGCACCGATCCAATGCACAAGGACACGCCGGTCATCATCATCACGACGGAAGGCTCGGTCGAAGATCGCAAGCGCGCCCTCGAGCTCGGCGCCAACGCGTACATCACGAAGCCCATTCAGGCACCGCAGGTCATCGCGAAAGTAAAAGAGCTGCTGAAGATCCCGACGTGACGAGGTCGG
Organism: uncultured Polyangiaceae bacterium; assembly: GCA_964236615.1. Classification (GTDB taxonomy): domain Bacteria; phylum Myxococcota_A; class Polyangia; order Polyangiales; family Polyangiaceae; genus CAXSGV01. The sequence continues at coordinate 750 of CAXSGV010000676.1, read as the reverse complement.
TGTGGCGAGCAACGCGGGCGTGATTCGAGTCAAGATCTGCGGCATCACCGCCCCCGACGACGCACTCGCATGCGCCGACGCCGGCGCCGACGCGATCGGCTTGAACTTCGTCCCCACGAGCCGCCGGTGCGTGTCGCGTGACGAAGCGCGCGAGGTGCTGCGCGCGGTGCGAGGGCGACGCATCGAGACCGTCGCAGTAGTCGCCGACTTCGACGCCGACACGCTGCGCGAGCTGGCCGACGAGGTCGACGTTCTGCAGCTGCATGGGGAAGAGTCGCCGGGGGCGCTGCTACAGCTCTTGCCGCGCGCGTACAAAGCGATTCGCGTCGACGTTGCCGCTGACGTCGCGCTCGCCAGCGCGTACGCCGGCGAACGGATTTTGGTGGATGCGAAGGTGCCGTACGCGTTGGGCGGTACGGGGGTGAGCTTCGACTGGTCGCTCGTGACGGAGCTCGCGAAGCGGCGGCAGCTGATCCTCGCCGGCGGGCTCTCACCGGAGAACGTGGAGCGCGCGGTGCGTGCGGTGCGGCCGTGGGGCGTCGATGTCGCGAGTGGGGTCGACGCCCTCGGCGACCCGCGGCGGAAGGATGCTGCGCTCATCAAGGCGTTCATCGCGCGCGCGAGGGCGGCCTAGGGGCTCGGTGTGGCGTGGCGTGGCGTGGCGCCGGCGCGTCGGGGCGTCGGGGCTTGCTCGGTGTTGGCGTGTCGGCAGCGCGCGCATCGGCGCGGTCGTCGGCTTCGGCGCGGTTG
>CAXSGV010000675.1:0-2718 GCA_964236615.1 uncultured Polyangiaceae bacterium | reverse complement strand
CTCGCTGAGCGGTCCCCGAGCAGCCTCCAGGCAGCCAAGGGCCCAGTCGTCGAGCGGTCCTCTCGCGTTCGCATGGTGGTCACTGGACGCTCCCAAAACCCTTCGCCTCGCCCCGTTGTGATTCCGCGCGAGGCCGCCCGTCCGCGAGGCCAGGCCGGTTCGCGAGCTCGGCGCGCTCGCGAGTCAGCCGCTCGCAGTCTCGACAGCGGGAAAGCGTCATTGCGATTCCGTCGGGCTCGACTGCGCACCGCGCGGTTTCTCGTTTCTCACTCGTGGGTACCGGTACCTGCTCACGGTCCGCCGCGCGCGGAAGTCTCGGGATAGCCGAGCAAGCGAGGTCACGCCCTCGCGCGTGTAGATACCCCTCGAGCACCTCGAGCGACGCGTGGCCCGTGCGCTTTTGGATGGATCGAAGGTCGGCGCCGCCGAGCCCTTCGAGCGTCGCGGCCGAGTGACGAAGCGAGTGCGTCACCCACCGATCGGCGTTCGGTAGGCCAGCCTCGACGGCGAGCGCCTGGAACCTCTCCGGCTTGATGGTCGCGGCGTGCGTGCGCCACGCGCCACGCGCCGCGGGGAACACCGGGCCATCCTTGCGGTACCAGCCGCGCGCAGCGAGCTCGGTTTTCTGCTCAATCAAAAGCGCGAGCGCGTCGAGGTGGAGAAGCATCGTGCGCGCGCGCTTGCCCTTCACGGGCTTGAGCGGCCGCGACCAATCGGGGTGCAGGCGGCGCCACGCGTCGGAGGCTTGATGGCGGATCGTGATGGTGCCGCGGTCGAAGTCGACGTCGTCCCATCCGAGGCCGCCGAGCTCGCCGTTGCGAAGCCCGCAGAACGTGGCGACGACGACGCGCGCCGTCAGATCGGCGAAGCGGCCGCGCGCGCGTAGGAGGGCATCGCGGCGGCGCGTGAGCACGACGAGCCGGACAATCTCCTCGATGGATCGAGCCGACTCGCGCGGCTTCCGGATCTCAGCGCGCGGTGGCGACCACGAGCCCCACGGGACGCCGTCGATCGTCTTCGTGCGCGCGGCGAGATTGAACGCGGCCGCGAGGTACGCGGCCGCGGCGCGAATCGTCTTCGGCGCGTAGTCCTTTTTCTCCAGCGCCTTGCACCACGCGCGCATGCGCGTCTCGTCGAGGTGCCACCACTCCTCTTTGCCGCGCTCGAAGAACGGCGCGACGTTGTGCTTCCAGACGCTTTTCGTCTTCGCCTGAAACTCCGTCGACGTCGTCGCGCTCCACGCGTGCCACACGTCGTGCACGGTCGCGTGCTGCGCCGTCGCGCCAGGCCCGCGGCCTTCGACGTGCTCCAGGATGCGCAGGACCTCCACGCGCGACTTGATCCCAAGCTGGACGTCGCGCCCGAGCTCGCGGACGAAGTTCGCGCGCTCGACCATCTTCGTCTGAGAGCTCGCGGTGATCGAGACGCGCCGCGCCGGGTCGACGGGGTGGAGGACTTGCGTTCGGTGGTTGCCGCTCGCGGTGCGGTAGCCCGGCTTGCGTTTCCCGCGCGCCGCTTCGAGCTCGCGCCGCAGCCGGCCGATCTCTTGGCGCGACTGGAGGAGCTCGAGCTCGTTCGCGTCGTAGACGCGTGCCGGTTTCTTGGGCTTCAAAACGTCTTCGGGCGTGCTCGTCGACGTTCCCGCAACTACCTTGCTCATGTTCGAACTTCCTCTCTCAGGTTCGGACCTCGCCCCCGGCTGTTGAAGCAGCGCGGGGGCGTTTTCTCGTTTCTTGTTTGCTGGTACCGGTTCCTCGCTACGCGACCTCTCGGCTGCGAAGACGAGCGCGCGAAGGCGCATCTCGGCTCCGCGGCGCCCGCTCGCTGTCGTCCTCCTCGGGCAGGACGCTCGGAAGCACGTGGATTCGGACGCACGCGGCCTCGCCGCATTCGCAGAAGTCCCGGCTCTTGCGACCGGCCGCGGCAAGCTTGATGAAGCCGCGGGAGCCCTGCGTTGCGCGGGCACCGTCGAGCGCCTTGTAGACCTCCGCGAAGATGTCAGGTGCGACCTTCGCGCCGCCGGCGATGATGTCCTTGGTCAGGTACTTAATCACCTCGTTCGCGATGCCCTCGCCGTCGCCGCGCACCACCCGAAGATCGATGATGACGCGCGCGACGTCGGCGCGTTCGTGCCCTGCGCGCTCAAGCGCATCGGCCCACCAGGATGCGACGAGCTCGCGCGGGAGAAACGGACAGAAAAGCCACACGTGGATGTGAGGATGGCCGAGCCGGTCAGCCTTTCCCGGAGTCCACTCGAAGGTGCGGTGCCAATGCACGAGGTCACCGAACTCCTGCGCGTCGCCGTGCTCGCGAAACCACGCGTTCATGTGCTTGAGGAAATGGGACCACGCCCCGCGCACGAGGCCGATGCGCTCGCCGATCGAATGCTTGCGGACGTGCGGCGCGGTGAGCGTGAGCAACTTCTCCGTCCAGCGTCCGCGCCCGTGTTGCCGATGATGGTCTAGGAGGCTCGCCCTCCGCGCGCGACTGATGACGGCGCGGCGGGCGCGGTGAAAGAGCGCGCGCTTCTTGTTCGCGATCTTCGAGCGACACGAGACGCAGAGCAGCGCCGATCGACAACAACCCGACCACTCTTAACACTTCTCACAGCTTTCGCACGTGACCACGACGGTCTCAGATCTACACGCGAGAACAATCGTAACACGTCGCAACTAACCACCCACACATCAACAATACCACATCAAGAATAAAACGACC
>CAXSGV010000674.1:1867-2758 GCA_964236615.1 uncultured Polyangiaceae bacterium | reverse complement strand
AGAGCGTTGAAGCCCGAGGTCTGCGTGTAGATGTGACCGAAGTTTTCGCCGCAGTCACCGCCGCGCGACACGACGCCGACGATCGCGCCCGTGGTCTCGCTGAGCGCAGGGCCGCCGGAGTCGCCCTGGCAGATCGAGCGGCCGACCTCGAACTCGAGCGGGCCGAGCGCGGTGTCGGAAGCGGAGACCGCGGAGCCGACCGCGAGAACGTCGACGCCGTCTTTACGGAAGCGCGTGCCGATATCGATGCCGCGATCGTTCTTGCCGTACCCGACCGAGCGGAGCGTCTCGGTGCTCTTCACCGAGCCCGAGAGGCGGATGCGGAGTGGCGTCACGCCTTCGATCGCTTTGTCGAGGACGACGACCGCGATGTCGCTGTTGCAGAGGACGTTGCCCTTGGGGTGGAAGATCGCCTTTGCGGCCGCGGCGGCTTCGCCGGAGAAGTTCGGGTTCGCACCCGTGTAGACGTGGAGGCTCTCCGGCGCGTAATCGAGGCTGACGTGTGCGCCGTTGGTGGACGCGCCCTTCTCGTTGCAGATGACGGTCGGGTTCGCGGCCTTGCTCACGCAGTGGCGAGCGGTGAGGACGACGTTCGGCGCGATGAGCGAGCCCGTGCAGAGCTCGAACGGGGTCGCGTTGCCGATGCGAAGAGCGACGACGCCGCTCGAGGCCGCCGCGCCGTCATCCATGAGCCCGCCCATGATCGCTTGCGAGGTGTGGCCCGTCAGCTCGTCACTCCCAGACTGGCGCTCGGAGACATCACCCCCGCTACAGCCCACGAGGAGGCTCGCGACGGCGATCCAGCTGATCGCGAGCACCGGCGAGATGGCGATCCAGGAGGTGGTGCGTGCATGTCGCACCTTGTGCGTCATCATCCTCCACATGTTCGGC
>CAXSGV010000674.1:0-1857 GCA_964236615.1 uncultured Polyangiaceae bacterium | reverse complement strand
GTCGCCTGCGTTCGCATGAGGAGTCCCCCTTCCACTTTGCGTGCCGAGGTGAGCATCGTGGCGGCGGAGTCCTACCTGAACGATGATGAATGTCGAGGTCGGTTGAGCCGAAAAGCGGAAAGACGGGTCCAGTCCTGGTGCGCGCCCTGCGGGGCTGTGCGACTCGGATGTCATGCCAAAACCGGCCCGGGCGCGAAATGACGCATCGTGTGGACACACCCCAAAACGAGCGCTAGGCTCGCCGCGAAGCCAATTTCTGCACTGAATTGAGGGTCCCGGCCTTTGTTTTGGCGCTGGGCTCTTTGTTGCTTCGACCCGTACAGGCCACCGCGTCAATTTTTGCCGGTAGCCATTTCGAGGAGCTTCTTCTTTCCCATGCAGAAGGCCGACGTCGTCCCGCAGTCGCGTGGCGCAGCTACGACTGGCGCACGCCGGCGCTCGCTCGACGAGATTCCGTGGGAGTCGCCCGTCTCCAGCGAAGCGCCTTCGATCGACCACGCGAGGCTTTCTGGTCGACTGCGTGGAGTTCTGTCACGGCTCAGCGATAGCCAGCTGGCACTTGCGATCGGGGCCGTCCTCTTCATGGCGTGCGCCTACCCGCTGGCGCTGGTCGACGTTCCTCCGCTTCAGGATCTCCCGAATCACCTTGCGGCCGTCACCGTCATCAACCACCCGGAGCAGTACCCGGAGTTCGTCTCGAACGGCTTTCTGAAGACGAACGCCGCGCTCTTCACGTGGCTCTATTTCGTTGGAAAGCTCGTGGGCGTCAACGCGGCGGCGAAGCTGTTCGCCTTGCTCGTGCTCGCAGCCAACGCAGTCGTGTTTCCGCAGTTCGTTCTGCGGATCACCGGCTCGCGGAAGAAGCTCGTTGTCGCGAGCTTCTTTCTCTGGCCGATGATCCACAACTGGTTCGTTTCGATGGGGATGCTCGACTTCGCGCTCGGCGTCCCACTGTCGCTCGTCGTGCTCATGCTTCTCGACGTCCAGCGCACGAGGCCCACGCTGAAGAACGGCGCGCTCATCGCGCTCGCCACCATCTGCACCTGGTACGCGCACGTGTTCGCGCTCCTCGCGGTGAACCTGCTCGTCACGTTGCATGTGCTGCAGCAGCGCGCGCGGGCGCTCGACGCGAGTGGTGAGCGCAAGGCCGAAAGCTGGTGGAAGGTCCGCGTCGACGAGGCGAAGAAGCTCTTCCTCTTTCAGATCCCAGCCATCCTGCTGATGCTCTTCTCGGTCTTCCAGCACGTCACCGAGCCCGTCGGGCAGATGACGGGCGACGTCGACATGGCGCAGCTGCTGCCCCCGTGGGAGCTCCTCTACAACGCGTGGTCGGAGTGGTTCTACGGGTTCACGTCGCTGTCGATCGCCTCGATCGTCGCCGCGGTCGGCCTCGCGATCATCCTGTGGATGCGGCGCAGGGAGGCTCCGACCTTCTTCTCGCCGCTCGCCGTCGGCGTGCTCATCACGCTCTTCGTTTTCAGCCCGTACATCGCGACGAACTGGTTTCACTTCAACTCGCGCTTCATCCCCTTCATCTGGTTTGCCGCGCTCGTGCGTGTGCCAGAGCGCCTCGACAAGCGCGTGATGGGCTTGCTCGGCTTTTGCGCCGCCACCTACGTCGCCGCGATGGGCATCGATTACGTGCGGCTCGATCGCGATCGCGCGCAGTTCACCGCGGGCATGTCGGCCGTGCCCGAAGGCGCGCGTCTCTTGCCGCTCGTGTTCAAGCGCAAGCTCACCAGCGAGAACACGCGAAGCCTCCTCCACGCGTGGGGGTTCTACGTCACGGCGAAGCAGACCGACGCGCCGCTCCTGTTCGCGCACGTATTCATCGAGCGACTGGCCTACGGGGAGCCC
>CAXSGV010000673.1:1511-2764 GCA_964236615.1 uncultured Polyangiaceae bacterium | reverse complement strand
CCGACGACACGCGGGCCCGAGCGTTACCGTCCGGCGAGCGACATCGTGGACGAGGTGCGTCGCTGGGTCGACGCGGGCGCGCGCGAAATCGTCCTGCTCGGCCAGACCGTCGACAGCTTTCGCGATCCGCTCTTGCCGGCACCGGCGTCGGACGATCCCGACGAGAGCCAGTTCCCTGCCCTGCTCCGCCTCATCGCCGCCGAGGTTCCGCGCCTCTCTCGCCTTCGCTACACGAGCCCGCACCCGCGGCACGCGACGCCGTCGCTCGTTCGCGCGCACGCCGAGCTCGATGTGCTCGCGCACCATATCCACTTGCCGGTGCAGAGCGGCAGCGACCGGCTCCTGCGCCGCATGATCCGCCGCTACGATCGCGCCGAGTACGTCGAGCGTGCGCGCCGCATGTTGTCAGCGCGCTCCGACATGACGATCTCGACGGACGTGATCGTCGGCTTCCCCGGCGAGACCGACGAGGACTTCGACGCCACGATGTCGCTCGTGAGCGAGATCGGCTTCACGCAAGTCTTCGCCTTCAAGTTTTCGCCGCGCCCTGGCACGCCCGCGCTCAAGCTCGGCGGCCCTGGCAAGGACGTGCCCGAGGCCGTGAAGGCCGCGCGCTTGGCGCACCTCTTCGCGGTCGTCGAAGCGCAGGGTGGCGAGCACCTCGCACGACTCGTCGGGTCGCGCACGATGGTGCTCGTCGAAGGCGCGAGTAAATCGGGCGATCACTTTCAGGGGCGCTCCGAGCGAAACGAGATCGTTCACGTCGATCCCATCCTCGGCAAAGAGCTCACGGGCGAGATGGTCGAGGTCGAGATCACGGGGGCGCACCGCTATTCGCTCGCGGGGAAGCTGACGCAGCTCGCTGCCGCCTCGCTCCCGGCGTCGGGATCGCGACCGCGACCCGCGCGCGCTGCGCTGCGCTTGCCAGTGGTAGCTTGAGCCCATGCTCCAGCGCGGTATCTCCGTCGCGTTCGTCCTCTTCGTGTCGCTCGTCGCGTGCGGCTGCGCGCACGGCGGTTTCAAGGTCATCAAGGAGAGCGTGAACGGCGGCGAGGTGGCGCTCGACGGCAAGGAGGACGAGGCGCGCGCACAGGCCGAGGGCTACATGCGCGGTCGCTGCGGCAGCCCCGGGTTCGTCGTCGAACGAGAGGGTCAGGTGAAAGGCGCCGGCGCCTTCCGCGGCGGCGACTCCGCGTGGCGCATCGCTTACCACTGCAAGGAGAAGGAGAAATCCTACGAAGAGGATCCGCCGT
>CAXSGV010000673.1:0-1501 GCA_964236615.1 uncultured Polyangiaceae bacterium | reverse complement strand
GCAAGATGGCTTCACGGTTGTTGAGCAGTTGATCGACGGCGGCAGTGCGAAATCCGACGCGAGCACGCCATCGGGTACCTCGGGCACCATCAAGAAGGGTGGTCGCTGATGCCGCTGTACGAATACCAAGGCACGCGTCCTGTCCTCGGCGAGGACGTCTTCGTCGCACCGAACGCGACCGTCATCGGCGACGTGCACCTCGGCGCGGGCTCGAGCGTGTGGTTCGGTACGATCCTCCGCGGCGACGTCTTCACGATTCGCGTCGGCGCACGCACGAACATCCAGGACGGCTCGGTGGTCCACGTCACCAACGGTGTCGCCGCCACGACGATCGGCGACGACGTCACGGTCGGCCACATGGCGCTTCTCCACGGCTGCACCGTCGGCAACGGCGTGCTCGTCGGGATGGGCAGCATCCTGCTCGACGGCGCGGAGATCGGCGACGAGTCCGTCCTCGCGGCGGGCTCTCTTCTTCCGCCTGGCGCGCGCATCCCGCCCCGGTCGCTTGCGATGGGGCGCCCCGCGAAGGTCGTGCGCCAGCTGGTCGAGAGCGATCTTGCCTGGGTGCGCGAAGCAGGCTCGCTCTACGTGCAGTATGCACGCACCTTCGCTTCCTCGGGCGTGCGTCTGCTAGGGAAATGACGATGCGCGCACGCTCTCCCTTCGCCTTTTTCGTTCTCACCGCCACTTGCCTCAGCGTCCCTGACGCGCTGATGTCCGCGTGCTCCTCGGACGAAGGCACGCCCGTCGCCGCGAGCGACGCCAGCGCCGCCGCCGATCAGAGCGTGCAAGAGGGCGCCGTGCCGACCGAGACCGGGGCCGGCGCCGACGCCGCGAAATCCGACGGTGGCGCGTGCAAGCTCGTGAAGCCGTACTCGTCGAAGGACAAGATTTGCAACGGCTGCGCCGAGACGGCGTGCTGCGCCGAGGTCAACGGCTGCCTCGGCGACACCGCGTGCGACGACGACTACGTGAACTGCATCCTCGCGTGCGTGCTGCTTCCCGACGACGCGGGCGCCGATGTCGACGCCGGCGACGCAGGGATCCCGGCGTGTGAGAAGCGCTGCGGCACGCAGTACCCCAAGGGCGAAGCCGAGTACCTCGCGGCCACGGGGTGCGTCGACACGAAGTGCAAGACCGACTGCAAGTAGCTGCCAGTAACGACGCCGCGACTTCGGCGCGCGAGGGCCGGCTCCTATTGAGCGTCGTGCACGACGCGTAGCTCGACCTTCACGATGCCCTCTCGCACGAGGCCGATGCGCTCGGCCGCGGCGCGGGAGAGGTCGATCACCTTCTTGTCGTCGCCCCAGGGGCCGCGGTCGTTGATACGAACGCGGACGGAGCTCCCCGTGTCGACGCGACGCACCTCGACCCACGTGCCAAAGGGCAGCTTACGGTGCGCCGCGGTCATGGCGTTCGGATCGAACCTCTCGCCGCTCGTCGTCTTCTTGCCGGCGAACGCCTTCTTCGCGCGAAAAGCCCAGCGCCTTGCGCCGCCTCG
>CAXSGV010000672.1:1560-2813 GCA_964236615.1 uncultured Polyangiaceae bacterium | reverse complement strand
CGTCGGCGCGACGTGTGCGCGTCGGGCGTGACCACTCCCCATGCTCGAAGCCCGGCCAGGGCGATACGGCGTCCCGGCCACGGCCACGGGATCGGCCACGGCCACGGCCACGGCCACGGCCACGAGGATGCGTTATCGCCCAGAAAAATCCATAGAACGGGCGCCGAAGCGTTGAGACGGCGGCCCCACCGCGCCGCGCGTGCGACGACGAGCACACAGGCGATCGCGCGGTCGAAGCGACCTCCTTCGACTCCGTCGCGTTGCGCGTGAACATCGGGAAAAGCAGTCCGAGGACGGCGAACACGACGTAGTTGCGCCAGCATTCACGCGGCGACGATGGGCCGCCCGATCGCGATCGCGGCTCTCCTCTTCAAGAAGTGACTTCCCCAAGTGCAGTGCGAGCGCCGTGCCGCACCGAATCCCTGCGAGCAACCGCAGTCCTCGTGCTTAACGACCGCGCCTCTCGTCGAGGAGGGATGATCTTCGCGCACGGTCTGCGCGGTCCCGCACGCCGTTCGGCAGGCCCACTGTCGTCGCCGCGCCGATCGGCCTCTTGTCTCGCGCGAGCACGGCGCGAACACGGCGCGAGCGCGGGCACATCGGTTGCAATCGCGGTGGTGGCCGTGACCCTCGAAGCACATTCGAACCCGCCGTCGCTCGCGCGCGGGCGCACGCCGCGGGCGCCAGAGCGCACGAAATGCCTCCACTGCGCGCTCCCCGTCGGGCAGGGCGACGGCGCGTTTTGCTGCGTGGGGTGCCGCCTCGTGTACCGACTTCTCGAGACGGAGCGCCTCGGTCGCTACTACGAGCTCCGCGGTCCGCTCGGAACGCCGGCCACGATTCCGCGCCGGAGCGCGGTCGATCGCGATTGGCTCCTCGACCTCGAGGCGAAGCTCGACGCGTCGCGCGCGACGAAAGAGGCCGTCACCATCGCGCTCGACGTCCAAGGCATCCACTGCTCGGCGTGCGTGTGGCTACTCGAAGAGCTCTTTCGTCGCGCCGCCGCCGGCGCGCTCTCGATGGTCGTCAATCCTGCGCTCGGCACCATCACGATCGTCGCCGAAGCGCCGTTCCCACTTCGCGCGTGGGTCGAGCACGTCGAGCGTTTCGGTTACCAGCTCGGACCCTCGCTGAAAGAGCGCGCGCCCCGAGCGTCGACGCTCTTGCTGCGCATGGGCGTGTGCATCGCGCTCGCGATGAACACGATGCTCTTTGCGATCGCGCGCTACGCCGGGCTCGCCGAAGGGCCCATT
>CAXSGV010000672.1:0-1550 GCA_964236615.1 uncultured Polyangiaceae bacterium | reverse complement strand
CATTGCTCACCTCTTCACGCGCCTCGAGCTCGTGCTCGCGTTCGCGTCGTTCGCGATCGGTGGCTCGGTGTTCCTCGCGTCGGCGTGGCGCGCTCTTCGCGCCCGGATTCTCCACCTCGATCTCCCGATCGCGCTTGGGCTCGTCCTCGCGCTCGCCGGCTCGACCTGGTCTTCCTTTTCGGGGCGGAGCGCGACCTACTTCGACACGCTCACCGTGTTCACCGCGCTGATGCTCGTCGGCCGCTTCCTTCAGGAGCGTGTGATCGAGAAGAACCGCCGGCAGCTGCTCGCGACCGATGGCGTCGACGGCTTGCTCACGCGTCGCCTCGTGCGCGGCGTCGTTCGCGTGGTTCGGTGCACCGACATCAGCGAGGGCGACGAGCTCGTGGTCGCGCCCGGCGATCTGATCCCGGTCGATAGCGCGTTGCTCGTCGAGCAGGGGACGATGTCGCTCGACTGGATCGATGGTGAGAGCGCGCCGCGGACGATCGAGACGGGCGCTCGCATCCCCGCCGGCGCCTTCAACGCGGGCGCCAACGCGTTCGTGGTGCGCACGCTGACGAGTTTTGGCGCGTCGCCACTCGTTCGACTGCTTCGCGCGACGCGCCCGCGGGAAGCCGATCTCGCGCGGGCGACGCCGTGGTGGCGACAGCTCACGCGCGGCTATGTCGTGGCCGTGCTGACCGCTGCCCTCGTCGCCTTCGTGACGTGGTCCTTCCTCGCCGGCGTTCCACGCGCGCTCGAGATCACGACCGCCGTTCTCGTCGTGACATGCCCCTGCGCGTTCGGGATCGCCACGCCTCTCGCGTACGAGCTCGTGCAAAACGGTCTCCGCCGCGCCGGCCTCTTCGTGCGCTCCCCCGGCTTCCTCGACCGCGCGGTCGCCATCCGCCGCGTCGTCTTCGACAAGACCGGGACCCTCACCACGGGCGCCCTCGCGCGTGCCGACGCCGACGCGCTCGCGTTGCTCTCGCAAGAAGACGTGCAGGCGCTCTACAACCTCGTCGTTCGAAGCGCGCACCCCCGCAGCGCGGCCATTCGTGACGTGCTCGATCACGCCGACGTTCGCGGCAAATTCGATCCGAGCCTCACCGTGATCGAGACCACCGGGCAGGGGCTCTCGCTCAAGCACGGCGGACACGACTACCGGCTCGATGGCCGCGGCTACTCGGTCGACGGCGTGGTGCGCGCGCGGCTCGACGTGGACGAGCAGCTCCGCCCCGACGCGCGCCACGAGATCGACCTCCTTCGCGAGGCCGGTCTCGAGATCTTCATCCTGAGCGGAGACGAGCAGGCGCGCGTCAACGAGCTTGCCGATCGTCTCGGCGTCGCGCGCTCCCACGCGATCGGAAGCGCTCACCCGGAGCAGAAGGCCGAGGTCATCGAGGAGCTCGATCGCGGCGACCTCGTCATGATCGGCGACGGCATCAACGACGGCCTCGCGGTCGAGCGCGCGAGCTGCTCCGGCACCCCCGCCATCGATCGTCCGTTCATGCCCGCGCGCACCGACTTCTACTTCACGACGCCGGGCCTCGCTCCCATCCGCCTCG
>CAXSGV010000671.1:0-2814 GCA_964236615.1 uncultured Polyangiaceae bacterium | reverse complement strand
ACCGAGAAGGCGGCCGGCGAGATGAAGCTCCGCCTGCGCAGCGAAATCGAGCGCGCCCGCACCGACCCAACGACGGCTCCCGAGGCGCGCGCCCACTTCGAGCACGCGCTCGAGGAGCTCGAGGCCGCGCACATCGGTACGATCCACGGCTTCTGCTCCGATCTGCTTCGCGAGCGCCCCGTCGAGGCGAAGGTCGATCCGCTCTTCGAGGTCGCTGCCGAAGAAGAGAAGGAGCGGCTCCTCGAGGACAGCTTCGAGCCCTGGTTCCAGGCCGAGCTTGGCAAACCGCGCGAGGGTGTGCGCCGGCTCTTGCGACGGCGATCGCGCGAACGTGACTCCACCGGCCCCCGCTATGCGCTCCGTCACGCGGGCGTCGCGCTCATCGAGCAGCGCGATTTTGCGGCCAAGTGGCGGCGCGAGCCTTTCGATCGCACGACTGCGATCGATCGCACGCTCTCGCGGCTCGACGAGCTCGGGCACATGGCCGCGCGCGCCGACGTGAAGGACGACTGGTTCACGAACAGCCTCGTCGAGATTGCGCGCTTCATGGAGGAGCTCCACCGACGCGAGGCCGTGCGCCAAGAGCGCGACTACGACGGCCTCGAAGCGGAGCTCCGCGACCTCGACAAGAAGAAGCTCTGGGGCTGGAAGGGGCGGAATCGTCCCTTTTCGCGCGAGATCGATCGGACGACGGCGTTGAACCTCCGTGACTCCGCCAAGAAGGAGCTCGGCGAGGTGCTCGACCGATGCGATGCCGATCTCGCAGCCGCGCTCTTCGGCGAGCTGCGTCCGCTGGTCGACAGCTACGAGCGTCTCAAGACGCGCGCGGGCAAGCTCGATTTTCTCGACCTGCTCGTGCTCACGCGCGATCTTCTGCGCTCGGACAAGGCCGTTCGGAACGAGCTGCAAGAGCGGTTCACGCACCTCCTGGTCGACGAATTCCAGGACACCGATCCGCTGCAGGCCGAGATCCTTCTCCTTCTCGCGGCCGACAACCCGAGCGAAAACGACTACACGCGCGCGGTGCCCATCCCCGGCAAGCTGTTCGTGGTCGGTGATCCGAAGCAGTCGATCTACCGCTTCCGTCGCGCCGACGTAGCGCTCTACGAGATGACGAAGAAGCGCCTCAAGGATCGCGGCGCCGAGGTCGTGCACCTCACGACGAGCTTCCGCAGCGCGCCTTCGATCCAAGAGGCGGTGAACCAGGCGTTCGCGCCGCTCATGCAAGGCAACGAGGACGGAAGCCAGGCCGAGTACGTCGCGCTGCAGCCTTTCCGTGAGGAGCCGCGTCTGGCCTCGGGCGAGCCGCAGCCCACGCTGGTCGTGTTGCCGGTACCGCGCCCGTACTCGAAGTGGGGCAAGATCGCGAACTGGGTGATCGACGAGTCGTACCCGGACGCGGTCGGCGCGTTCGTCGACTGGCTCGTGAACAAGAGCGGCTGGAAGACCACCGAGCGCGGCGGTGGTCCGCTCGTCCCGATCGAGCCGCGTCACATTTGCCTGCTTTTCAAGCGATTTCAGAACTACGGAAAGGACGTAACACGCTCTTACGTGCGCGCACTCGAGGCGCGGCGCGTCCCCCACGTGCTCATCGGCGGGCGCTCGTACCACGCGCGCGAAGAGGTGCTTGCGCTACGCAATGCCATTGCCGCGATCGAGTGGCCCGAGGACGAGCTCTCCATGTTCGCCACGCTGCGCGGTCCCTTCTTCGCGCTCGGTGACGATCAGCTGCTCGCGTACCGCCGCGCCGTGGGCGGCTCGCTCCATCCGTTCAAAAAGGTCGACGCGGCAGCGATCACCGATCTCACGCGGCCGGTCACCGAGGCGCTCTCGATCCTCGGGGAGCTTCACCGCCGGCGAAACCGGCGTCCCATCGCGGACACGATCGTTCGACTGCTCGAGGCGACTCGCGCGCACGCGGGGATTGAGATCTGGCCGACGGGCGAGCAGGCGCTCGCGAACGTGTTCCGCATCTTGGATCTGGCGCGCCGCTTCGAGTCGCAGGGCGCGACGTCGTTTCGCTCCTTCGTCCTGCGGCTTCAAGAAGACGCCGAGCGCGGCGGCGCGGCCGAGGCGCCGGTGGTCGAAGAAGGCACCGAAGGCGTTCGCATGATGACGGTTCACCGCGCGAAGGGGCTTGAGTTCCCGGTGGTGGTGCTCGTCGACCCGACCGCCAACGCGGTGATGCGCGAGCCTTCGCGCTACGTCGATTCACGCGTCGGCCTCTGGGCGATGCCGCTCGCGGGCTGTAGTCCGATCGAGCTCGTCGAGAAGCGTGACGAGGTACTGCGTCATGATCGTGAAGAGGCGCACCGCCTCATGTACGTCGCTGCCACACGCGCGCGCGATCTCCTCGTCGTGCCCGCGGTCGGCGACGAAGCCATCTCCGGCTGGGTCGACGTGCTTCACCCCGTCATGTACCCGGCGCAAGAGCGTCGACGTGAAGGCGAGCGCGCGCCAGGGTGTCCGCAGTTCTCTGGCGATAGCGTGAAGGAGCGACCCGCCGAGACCGTGCGCGGCACGAGCGACTCGGTCGCGCCCGGGCTTCACCGACCGCGCGTAGGATCGCACCGCGTCGTCTGGTGGGATCCCAACGTGCTCGATCTCGACAAGGAGCATGACGTCGGGCTTCGCCAGCAACGCATTCTCGCCGCCGACGACGGAGGTGTCGCGACCGAAGGCGAGCGTCTCCACGCCGCGTGGCAATCCAAGCGGGTCGAGGTGCGCGACGCCGGCGCGACGCCCTCGCTCACGATCCAGACGGTCACCGGTGCGAAGGACGCACCCGCGCGTGCGTCGGGCGCGGCGGGCATC
>CAXSGV010000670.1:0-2897 GCA_964236615.1 uncultured Polyangiaceae bacterium | reverse complement strand
GGTCCAGCGCTCGCTCTCTTCGGGCATCGCGTAATAGCTCGCCGCAACCCACGCGCCGCGCACCTCCAGCTCGCCCGAGGTCTTGCCGTCATGCGGGACCACGCCCGCGTCGTCCACCGCGCGGAGCTCGATGAACGGGGTTGGAATGCCCTGCTTGGCGCGCGTTGCGTACTGCTCGTCGAGGCTTCGCGTGAGGACCTCGGGCGAGACCTGCGCGACGGTACCGAGTGGCGACGTCTCCGTCATGCCCCACGCGTGGATGACGCGCAGTCCGTGCGTATCGAACGCGCGGATCATCGACTCCGGCGCCGCGGAGCCGCCGACGACCATGCGAAGGCCTGCCATGAGCTTCCGCGGTTTGTTCTCCGCGGCGCTCCTGTCGAGCGCCTCGAGGATCCCCATCCAGATCGTGGGAACACCGGCGCCAACGGTCACTTTCTCGTTCTCGAAGAGGTCGAGCAAGCTCACGGCGTCGAGGTGTGGGCCGGGCATGACCATCTTGGCGCCGACCATCACCGCGGCGAACGGGATGCCCCACGCGTTCACGTGGAACATCGGGACGACAGGCAGGACCGTGTCTCGGCGCGAGATCGCGAGTGTGTCGGCGAGCGCGGCGGCGAACGAGTGGAGTGCGGCGGTGCGATGCGAGTAGACGACGCCCTTCGATTGGCCCGTGGTGCCGGACGTGTAACACATGCCCATCGCATCGTTCTCGTGCACCTCGGCGAGCGGCATCGCTGCGTCGCCACGGCGAAGAAACTCCTCGTAGTCGACCGTCCCTTCGGGGACAGGCTTGCCCGTGAGCGGCACCACGATGGTGAGCTTTGCGGGGCAGCGATCCTTGAACTTCGCGTAGAGCGGGTAGAGGACGTCGTCGATGATGAGGATGCTGTCGTCCGCGTGGGTCGCGATGAAGCCAATCTCGTCGGGGTGAAGCCGCAAGTTCAGCGTGTGGAGCACGCCGGCGCCGATGGGGATCGCGAAATACGCCTCGAGGTGCGCGTAGTGGTTCCACATGAGGGTTGCGACGCGATCGCCCTTTTTCATTCCGGCGCCGCGCAGGGCCGACGACAGCTGCCGCGCGCGAACGTCGAGGTCGGCGTACGTGTAGCGATGGAGCGATTTGTCCGGTAGCCGCGATACGACCTCGGTCCTGCCGAAGAGCGTCCGCGCACGCTCGAAGATCGAGTGGATCGTCAGCTCGTAGCCCATCATCGTGTGGTGCATGGCGTGATGGTCCTATCGCTCGAGGGCCCGCACAAGGCCGGATCGTGCCATGCTCCACGCGATGCCTTTCGGCTCGGTACTTGGGCGGGTCGTCACGCTCACGATTCGGCGCTTTGGCTCGCCGGGTGCTTTTTTTGCGCTCGACGAGGCGAGCAAGGAGACGATCCTGCTGCCTGGGGCCGAGGTCCCGGCAGGCGCACAGATCGGCGACGCGCTCGAGGCGTTCGTCTACCTCGACTCGGAAGATCGCCCCGTGGCGACCTTACGAACGCCCATTCTCGCGCTCGGCGAGGTCACATTTTTGACCGTCACCGACGTCACGAAGATTGGCGCGTTCTTCGACTGGGGCATGCCGAAGGAGCTGCTCGTGCCACACGCCGAGCAAACGCGTTCGCTCGCCGTTGGCGATCGCCATCCCATCGGCCTCTTCCTCGACGACACCAGCCGACTCGCGGGGACCATGCGCGTCACCGAGATGCTGAAAGGCCCGAGCGAGATCGACATCGAGCAAGGGATCTGGACCGACGGTGAGGCGTGGCGCAACGAGCCGGAGCTCGGGCTCTTCGTGATCGTCGAGCGCTCGTTCGTTGGGCTCGTGCCGAAGAGCGAGCCCCACACAGCGAGCCGCGGCGATGCGCTTCGCGTGCGCGTGGCCAACGTGCTTCCCGATGGAAAAATCGAGCTCTCGCTTCGCGGCGCAGCGCACGAGGAGCTCGCCGGCGACGCTGAGCGCATCCTCGCGAAGCTCGCCACACCGAACGCGCCACGCATCGGCGATCACTCGAGCCCCGAAACCATCGCGGCCGCGTTCGGCTTGAGCAAGAAGGCGTTCAAGCGCGCGGTAGGGCGTCTCCTCAAGGATCACGCTGTCACCATCGACGCTGAGCGCTGCCTCGTGCTCGCGGGCGCAGCGCCGGGGAAGCGCTAGACCAGCGCCGTCACAGGCGCCACTCGAGGGCAACGCCGAGCGCGGGGCCCGTGTAGTCCGCGCTCTTCGTCTTTTGGTAGTAGGTCGTCCCGCCGGGCAGCGTCGTCAGCTTTCGGATCGACTTGAACTCGCCGGCACCGCCCGCGGTGCCGGTGATGAAGAAGGAGCCCGGGCCGAGGTCGCCATGGAGCAGGTAACGAATGCCGAGATCGCCATAGGCGTAGCCAATCGGGCCTCCGCCCCCGTCGACGAGGAACCACACGCGCGGAGTAATGGCGAACTGGCCGGTCATCGTGATCGAGCCGATTGCGAACTTGTCGTCGTCGACGACGATGTTGCTGCGACCGAAGAACGCCGTCCCATCGCGAGCGCCGATGCGCACCAGCTGGGCGAACGATGGGGAGCTCGCCTTGTCCGCGGACGGGCTGTTGAGCGTGGCCGCGCCGAGACCGAGCCCAATCTCGAAGAGATGTGTGTCGAGCGACACGATGCCGTGCGCGGCCGCGGTGCCGATCGTTCCTTGCTTTCCGCCGGCGACGCCGAGCGGCGACAGCTCGCCGTAGATCGCGACCGGAGCCTCGAATCGGTAAGCGACCGAGCCGCTGCCGAGCAGACCGAAGCCGATGTTCCCGATGGGAAGAAACACGCGCGTGCCGGCGTGGACTTCCCAGAGCGACGCGTGCCGCGGCGGCGCCGCGAGACCACGTGACCCGGACTTCGCCGCGCCGGCAGCGCCTGCCGC
>CAXSGV010000669.1:1396-2907 GCA_964236615.1 uncultured Polyangiaceae bacterium | reverse complement strand
CGGGTTCGGTGTGACTGACATCGTCATGCGGCGCGCAAGCGCTCTCGAAGGTCCCTTCGGCGAGCCCGAGCTCCTCCACACACCGGCGGAATCTGCGGCGCCGGGCGCGTTCGTCTACGCCGGCAAAACGCATCCGGAGCTCACGGGGGCGGACCTCGTCGTCACCTACGCGACCAACTCCTTCGATTTCGAAAAGCTCCTCGACGACGAATCTATGTATTATCCACGCTTCGTCAAAGTGAGCTTGCCGCGGTGAAGTGCGCCGAGCGGCATGTTGAAGCCGTCCGAGCGAAGCGCTCTTGGGCCAGCCCCGCCGCGAACGCGTGATGGCGAAAGACGACTCGTTCCATCCCCCAAAGCGAGGCATGCTGCACGCCATGTGGCGCACCCTCGAATGACGACGCGTACCGTGGTCGCCCGAGGCGCGCTCGCAGTGCGCCTCGCCGACCTCACCACCGAAGAACGCTTCGCCCTCGAGCGCGGACTACGCATGCGCAATCCGTCGTTCTCGCGCGGCGCCACGTCCGAAGAGCGCGCGAACGAATGGCTCCCGATGTGGCGCATGCAGAAGGATTTTTTCCTCGTGCCACGCGAGAGCCTCGCCGTCGTGCGTGACGTGCTCGGCGAAGTCACGGTCGACGACCGCACCGCAGAGGGCGACGCGGCTGCGCTCGTGCTCCGCACCGCGCTTCGCGATTACCAGATCGAGGCGACGAAGGAGCTCGCGAGCCACCGCAGCGGCTTGCTCGTGGTGCCGACGGGCGGCGGCAAGACGGTCGTTGGCTGCGCCATCGCGGCGCACCATGGCCGCGCGACGCTGGTCCTCGCCCCCACGGCGGACCTCGTCACGCAGTGGGCTAACGCAGCGACCGAGCACCTCGGCGTCGAAGCGGGTGTGCTGCGCGGCGGCAAAGCGACGTTGCGCCCCTTCTCGGTCGCGACGCCACAGACGGCGCTCAAGCACCTCGACACGCTTACCGGTCGCTTCGGTCTCTTGCTCGTCGATGAAGCGCACCGCGCGGCGGCGCCGACCTACCTCGAGATCCTCTTTCGCTTCGATGCGCGCTACCGCTACGGCCTCACGGCGACACCGAAGCGCGCCGATGGTCTCGAGTCGTTCGTGACGGCGCACCTCGGCCCCGCGCTCGCGTCCGTGAACCGCCCCGATCTCGAGGACGCGGGCCACCTCGAGCGACCGGTGTTCGTGACGGTCCCGACGGACTTCACCTTTCCGTACGCCGGCCCGACGGACTGGCCGCGCCTTCTCGACGCCCTCTTCATCGACGAAGCGCGCAACGAGCTGCTCGTCGACACCATCGCACGCGAGTGCCGCGACGGCGCCACCGGCCTCGTGCTGACCGCCCGCGTCGAGCACGCGAAGCAGCTCGCCGCGTCGCTCTTGGCCGTCGGACTACGCGCCGCCGCGCTGACGGGCGACATGCCAGCCGCGCAGCGCGCGAGCACGCTCGATCGCGCACGCCGCGGCGAGCTCGACGTCGTGACCGCGACGA
>CAXSGV010000669.1:0-1386 GCA_964236615.1 uncultured Polyangiaceae bacterium | reverse complement strand
CTGGATCTCCCGCGCATCTCGCGCCTCTTTCTCGTCGCACCGGGCAAGGCCGAGTCGCGGCTGATTCAACGCGTCGGTCGCGTGCTGCGACCGCACCCGAAGAAGGGGGCGCCGATCGTGTTCGACTTCGTCGACGTGCGCTCCGGTGTGCTCGCCAACCAAGCGCGCAAACGCGACGTGGTGTTCACCGAGCACTGGGCACCGGCTGACCCTCCGCCCGTCGTTTGAGCTGACTCGCTCGTCTAGAGCGAGACCACGGGGCCGGGCCAACCCTGCGCTTTGTCCTTCAACCCGTTGACGAAATCTTCGGCGCCGTCGCGCAGCTCTTCGTCGATGAAGCTTTGCGGTGCGGGCATCTTCGGAACGAGCAGCACATCGACCTGGAGCAGCGAGTGTGTCGCGTCGATCGCCCTGTAGGTGATGATCGTGTGTGCGTGCTTCATGTCGCCGCTGATGCCGCGGGCCTCGACGACGTGCTTGCCGTCGATGATGTCGTCCGGCGTGAAGCGAAGCACTTCGTACATGTCGATGCGCACGAGCCCGATCTTCACGGGGTAGCGCATGTAGACGTCGGTGCGGCTCGACTCTTTCGCGATCACGCGCGCGGTCGCGAATTTTCGGTGAAGGTCGCGGTAGTGACCGTAGTCGACGACGGTCTTGCCGAGCTTCTCGGCCGACGCACCGACGATCGCTTCGGCATGGCCGTAGCGTTCGGCGCCGATTGGCCGGTTCCACTTCATCGTCTGCTTCGCTTGGAGCAGACGCACGACCTCGGGGCTCTTGCTCGGATCCTTGTCGTCGGCTTGCGCAAACGTGGCGACGCTGAGAAGCGCGAGGGAAAGAAGGAGGGAGCGGAAGGTTCGCATGTCGCGGGGGTGGTCCGTTACGGATGGTTCGTGACACGGGAACGCGTCGGGGTCGAGCGCTCGAGCAGCATCCGAGCGGCCATCCGACCAGCCGTCTGACGAGCCGTCTGACCAGCCGTCTGACCAGATCGTGGGGTTTGACGCCCACGATCCGGAACGATTCAAAATACCTACTTTTTCAGGGCTTCGGCCGCGAGCTTGTCGCGGTACTTCTTCGTCATCTCTTCCTGCTCTTGCTTCGGAACGACGGCGTAGCGGGCAAACTCCATCGTGAAGGTGCCCTTTCCCTGCGTCGCGGAGCGCAGATCGGTCGAGTAACCGAACATGGCGTTGAGCGGCACTTCGCAGGTGACGCTGACGCTGTCGCCGCCCACGGTCTCGAGGATGACGCCGCGGCGCTGGTTGACCTGACCGACGACCGACCCTTGGAACTCGGTCGGGACGTCGATCTCGACCTTCATGATGGGCTCGAGGATGGTCGGCTTCGCGTTGGCGTACGCCTCGCGGAAGCCCATCATCG
>CAXSGV010000668.1:0-2969 GCA_964236615.1 uncultured Polyangiaceae bacterium | reverse complement strand
CCACGCGGCGTGGCAGACCATCCCCACGTTCGCGATGCGGCGACCCGACGAACGTCTCGGCGCGCACATCGAGATCTTGATGCACGTCGCGCAAGCCCTTGCTTACGCGCACAGCCGCGGCGTCATTCACCGCGATCTCAAGCCTGAGAACGTGATGATCGGCGAGTCGGGCGAGGTGTACTTGGTGGACTGGGGCGTCGCCACGATGCTCGAGACCAAGGAGCCGCACGCCCTCGTCGGAACCCCGGCCTACCTCGCGCCGGAGATGATCGACGAGGAGCTCGCGGTCGGACCATGGACCGACGTCTACCTTCTCGGCGCCACGCTCCACGCAGTGCTCACCGGCCGCCCGCGTCACGACGGAAACGAGCTGCGCGCCGTGCTCACGAGCGCGTACCAGCCGAACCCTTTCGTGTACCCGCCCTCGGTGCCCGAGGAGCTCGCCGCGCTCTGCAACCATGCGACCACGCGCGATCCCGCGAAGCGTCCGAGCTCGGCCCTCGAGTTTCATCGCGCGCTCGCGAGCTTCGTGGCCCACACGGGATCGCTCGCGCTGGCGGACGCCGCGGACGAACGACTCACCGAGCTCGAGAGCGTGCTCGCCGAGCCCGAGCACGACGACGCACGCGCGGCTCGTCTCGCGACGGAGTGCCGGTTCGGTTACCTGATGGCGCTTCGCGACTGGCCGGAGAACCCCCGCGCGAAGGTCGGCTTTCGCAGCGCGCTCGAGCACGTCCTCGAGATGGAGATCGCTCGCGAGAACGCGCCCGCCGCGCGCGCCGCGCTTTCCGAGCTGCGGGAGACTGTGTCGCCCGGCGGTGCCGAGGCGGGGACGGCGGAGCAGATTCCCGTGCGGCTTCTCGAAGGCGTGCAGCGCGTCGAAGCGACCTACGCGAACCGCATGCGCGATCGCGCGGAGCTTGCGAAGGTCCACCACGATCAAGACATCACCGTGGCGGCGCGGCAGCGCAACCTTCTCGTCGCCGCCATCACGGCGCTCATCATCGTGTCGACCGCGTCGTTCACGCTTCGCCGCGGCCTCTACAGCGAATCGATCGACCCCGCGGTGTCGATCACGGCGTTCGCGACGCTCATCCTCGCCCTCGCCGTGACCGGCGTGTACTTCGGTCGTCGCTTTCTTTGGAAGAACGCCGTCAACCGCCAGTTCGCGTCGACGCTGATCATTGGGCTGGCTCTGCTCGTGCTCCACCGCGTCCTCGCACTCGTCGCCGGCCAGGCCATCACGCCGACGCTTCGCTCCGACATGATCATCGCCGCGCTCGCTTCGGCGAGCCTCGGCGTGCACGGCGCGCGCGCTTGGTTCGCGGCCTCGGGGATCATGGTCGTCGCCGCGATCGCCTCGGGGCTCTACCCGCCCGAGACCCACGCGATCTGGGCGGTCTCATCGGTGGTCTATTTCTTGAGCATCGGCATGGTGTGGCGGCGCGCCACCGCCGTTACACCGGGTCCCGAATGAGCTCCGCCATGAGCGGCGTGTTCGCGTAGCGCTCGCCGGTGTCGCAGACGACAGTCACGACGATCTTGCCCGTGAGCTCGGGGCGGCGCGCCACCGTGAGCGCGGCGGCGAGCGCAGCGCCCGAGGAGATCCCCGCGAGGATGCCTTCTTCGCGCGCGAGCCGACGGGCGTTGTCGAAGGCTTCGTCCTCGGTGACGGTGATGACCTCGTCGATGATGTCGCGGTTCAAGATCTTCGGGATGAAACCAGCGCCGATGCCCTGAATCATGTGGTTGCGCGGCACGCCGCCCGAGAGGACCGCGGCGCGCGTGGGCTCGACCGCGACGATGCGGATCGCGGGGTTCTTCTTCTTCAACACCTCGCCGACGCCCGTGATCGTGCCGCCGGTGCCGACGCCGGCGACGAACGCCGCGACCTCGCCTTGTGTGTCGTCCCAGATCTCGACCGCGGTCGTGAGGCGATGGACGTCGACGTTGGCGGGGTTGTCGAACTGCTCGAGCTGGAGCGCGCCGGGAATCGTGGCCGCGAGCTCGATGGCCCGCGCGCGCGCGTCCTTCATGAGCGAGCCGGGCGTGAGAACGACGTCGGCGCCGAGGTAGCGCAAGAGCGCGACGCGCTCCTTGGAGCCGCGCTCGGGCATCGTGAGAACGAGGCGGTACCCGCGCGCCGCGGTGAGAAACGCGAGCGCGATACCGGTGTTGCCGCTCGTCGCTTCGACGATGGTCATGCCTGGCTTCAGGGTTCCGTCTTTTTCCGCCGCGTTGATCATCGCGATGCCCACGCGGTCCTTCACGCTGCCGCATGGGTTGCGCGACTCGAGCTTCACGAGAATGCGCGCGGGGAGGCCCTTGGCGATGCGCCGGAGCTCGACGAGCGGCGTCTTTCCGACGGTTGCCGAGATGTCGCCGAACATCATATCGCGTAGTCCTCCACGAAGACTTTTGCTTCCTTCAAATCCACGAACACGCGATCGCCTTGCTCGACGTCGAGGCCTTCGACCTCACCGCGCGTGAGCTGCACGTTCATGGCGTCGCCGTTGGCGAGACGAAGCGAGAGCTTCACGTGGCCGCCGACGCGCGTGAGGCGCTCGATGCGCGCCACTGCGACGTCGGTCGAGGTCTCGGAGGCTTTCTCGAGCCGGACGTCGTGCGGTCGAATGAACGCGCTGACGTTCGCGCCGTCCTGGCCGCCTTGCGGCATCGCGACCTCGAGTGACCCGGCGGTGACGCGACCGTTCTGCACGCGGCCGTGGATGACGTTCGAGCCGCCGAGGAACGACGCGACGAACGCGCTCGAAGGTCGGTCGTAGAGCTCGTGCGGCGCGCCGGCCTGGACGACTTTGCCTTCGCGCAGGAGGACGACGTGCTCCGACAGCTCGAGGGCCTCTTGCTGATCGTGCGTGACGAGGATCGTGGTGACGCCGGTCTGCTCGTGGAAGTGGACGAGCTGCTCGCGAAGCTCTTCGCGGACTTGCGCGTCGAGCGCGCCGAAC
>CAXSGV010000667.1:0-2979 GCA_964236615.1 uncultured Polyangiaceae bacterium | reverse complement strand
GGCGAAGACGGCGATCTCCTCGAGCGTGGGCTGCGCGTCGGTGCTCTCCCGGGAGTGCACGTGGAAGTCGCACGCGTAGTAGCGCTTGACGTTGGAGAGCGCGGGCGTCGGAACGTAGGGCGCGCGATCGGTCTGTGCCGCGAGCGTGGGCGCATCGCGAAACGTGATGACGACGTGGTACTTCGCGGGCGAGGCGATGATCTTCGCCTTGCCGACGACCACGCTCCATTTGCCTGGCGCGATAGGACCGGGGACGTAGGCACGTGACGCCGCGGCCGCGCCGACGACGGTGTTCTCCGAGGTGCCACCGCCCCAACCTCGGTAACCGGCGGCGTCGTTCAAGCCCCAGTCGAGGATGTTCGCTTCGGAGAGATCGTCGTGGAGGATCTCGATCTCTTGCGTGCCGGCGGGGACGTCGAACGGGATGAAAAAGTGGTCCGGTCCGCCGCTTGGCACGTCGCCGTCGAAGACCTGCGTCGTGTCGGCGAGCGCCGCACGCGGTACGACCACCGCGAAGAGGCAGGCCGAACCGGCGAGGGAAAGGCGACGTGCAAGGCGGGGCGTGAGCATCCCCGCCATGATGTCACGATCGCTCGGTCAGAGGCAGCAGCCTACGCCTACGCCACCGCCGCACGAGAGGCTCGACCAGCTCTGCGGAGCGGGACAGGCCCCGGGCACGAGCCCCTTGCAGATACCGCCGCCCGCAGCGCACGCGGTGGGCGCGGGGCCAGCGTCGAGCACGCAATCGTAATACATGCATCCTGCAGCATTCGTCTTCGTGACGACGGTGCCGTTGGTGCAGAAGCCGGGGCCCGGCTGCACGAGGTTGGGGCACGAGGGCAGGCAGCAGCCGACGCCGACGCCACCGCCGCAGGAGTACTGGGATCCGCCCCAGTTGTCGCACGCCTGCGGGAGTGAGAGCGCGCGGCATTCGCCGCCGGCGGCGGTGCAGGTGTTGGCTGCGGGGCCGGCGTCGTTTGCAGGGTTGATGCAGTCGTAGCCGAGCGTGCAGCCATTCTCGATGTGCGGCTTGATGGTTCCGCCGAAGCAGAAGCCGGGTGCGGGCGGCGTCACGGCCGGGCAGTTGGCGTCGGGGCTCGGGGGTCCGCTGTCGGGCGCCGGCCCGGCGTCGCGCCGACGAAGCTCCTCTTCGCTCTGCTCACCGATCGCGATGTCACCCGAGCTACAGGCGGCGATGGAGGCGGCCGCGGCAGCGACGAGGGTGAGGGCGGTCAGCGTGCGGTAGTGGCGAAGCAAGGGCGAGCTCATTTTGGAATCTCCTCAGAAGGAAACGGCAGTGGGTTCCCCGAGTGATTGGCCGCTGCCGAGAGATCCGTGACGAGGCGCGTCGCTTTTTCGCGATCACCTTTCTTGCGGCGCGCACGCGCGATCGATGCGGCGCACGAGCGGCGAGACCGTGTAGCGCGCAACGAAGGCGGTCCGCGCGCGCGCCGCTTCCTCGGCGCGGCCACCGCCACACAGCGCGAGCACGCGCGCGCCTTCGAGCTCCTCGGCGAACACCGACGGCGAGCCGCGTGACGCGCGGGCATCGAGTAAGACGAGCGCGCCCGCGGCATTCCCGCGCGCGAGGAGGCGCTCGACCTCCTGGAGATCGCGAAGGTCGGCGCGGACCGCGTCGTCGGGATCGGCGTTTGGCGTCGCGATGGCTCGTTGCACCTCCTCGTGCACGTGCTGGCTCGCGGCGGTCGTGGACACCGCACTCGTGCGCGCGTCGGTTGCGGCCGCGGGCGCGATCTCGAGCGCGACCACCGCGCGCGGGGCGCGATCGATCGCCCGCTCCTGCGACGCGTGCTGCGTCGGGGATTGCGCGCGTGAGGGCGCCTCGAACGAAGGCGCAGGTGAAAGTCGCGGCACCGAAAGCGTGACCGCCCCTGTGACCGCGGTGCCGACGAGCAGCAAGGGCACCACGATTTTCGCCACGAGCGCCGCACTCCACGTGGCAGCCTTCGTGACCGGCGCGCTCGCGAGCGAGGTGACGACGGCGGCCGTTCCGATTCCCGCAGCCGCGGTCGCGGCACGCTCGAGGACAGCGCGACGCATGCGATCGCGCGCGCCTGCATCGGGAGCGTCGAGCCGTCGCGCCTTGGAAAAGAGCGCGTCGGTGGCGTCTTGGTGATCGCGAGAAGAAGGGCTCACGTGACACCCCCGTCGACGGCGAGCGCATACGCAGCTTCGAGCTCGTGCCGCGCCGCGCGCAGCCGCGAATAGATCGTGTTCACGTTGGCGCCGAGGCACGCGGCGATCTCCGGCACACTCATCTCTTCGAGCTGCGCAAGCACGAGAACCTCACGCTTGTCCTCATCCAGCGCCATGAGCAGGCGATCGAGGAGCCGCACCGCTTCGGCCTGCTCGGCCATCGCGCACGGCGGCGGGTGCGACGAAGCAAAGCGCTCTTCGCCGCCCTCGCCCTCGCCGAGCGGACCGTTGTGGGCCTCTTTGCGACGGTAGCGGCGTCGATGATCGGCCACGACGCGGACGACGATTCCGTAGATCCAGCTGCGTGCGGACGCGCGACCGTCGTATTCGGGCAAGTGCCGGTGCACGACGAGGAAGACGTCCTGGACGACGTCCTCGAGGCTCGCCGCCGGTACCCCCATTCGTCGTGCCGAACGCCAAACCATCGCGACCGTCTCCTCGTAGACCGCCTCGAAGTCGAGCGGGGCGGCGCGCTCGAGAAGAGACGCGCTCGCGCGCGGTCCCTCCGCGTGCGCAATCGCCATCCGCTCGACCGAGGACGGGCCCACGCCGCCGTATTGGCCGCCCATGCTCCGATCCGTGAACGTCGCGCTCATCAGAACGAAACCTCGGGTCCAATCGAGGCGCGGGCGACGAGCACGGACGCGCGATCGACGGTACCGCCGCGCACGATCACGAAGCTTGGCCGCGAGAGTGGGGCGAGCCCCTCGATCATCAGCCGAACGCCGAACGGACCGGCCACTTTGAAGTAAGCGAGGGCCC
>CAXSGV010000666.1:0-2994 GCA_964236615.1 uncultured Polyangiaceae bacterium | reverse complement strand
AGCCGGGATGCGAGCACGGAAGCGGCAGGAAATCGCTGCGCTTGAGAAGCCCATCGGTCTGCTGCTCGGCGGCGTAGACGACGTCGGGGATCGTGATGACGTCCATCGGGTTGTGCGGCGCGAAGTGCTCGCCGCCGTAGCCGGTGTACGCGGCGGGCTGGAACGTGAGCGACAGGATGAAGTCGCGCTCGTAGAGAAGACGAATGCAGTCGCCGATGTTCTGATCGTTCACGCCCTTGGCGACGGTCGACACGATCGTGGTGCGCACCCCCGCTCGCTCGAGGTTGGCGAGCGCCTTCTCCTTCGCCGCCTTCTGGTCGCCGCCGCCGCGAAGCACTCGAAGCGCAGGGTTCGAGAGCGCGTCGAGCTGGAGGCTCACGTAGACCTTCCGCTTCGCGAGCTCTTGGCAGAACGCGTAGTCGGTGGCGACGCGAAGGCCATTGGTCGAGACGGAGACGCGGCTGATCTCCTTCTTGGCCTTCGCCATGTCGAGGAACTCCATGAAGAGCGGGTGCAGCGTGGGCTCGCCGCCGGAGAGGTTGATCGTCTCGATGTTCCCCTCTTTCTCGACGAGGCCATCGAGGATCCGGCCGAACTCTTCCTTCGTCATCTCGTAGTTGTTCTTGTTCTGCACGATGCAGATCGGACACTCGAGATTGCAGTGGTTCGTGATCTCGATGATCGGCAAGCACGAGTGCTGCTCGTGATCGGGGCAGAGCCCGCAGTCGTCGGGGCACCCCTTCTCGACGCCGGTCGAGTGCTTGAGCGGAATCGAGCCTTCCTTGATGTACGTGAGGCTCCGGAGGAACCAGTCGACGTCACCCGAAATGAGGGCTTCGGACTGCCCATGCTCGGGGCACTGCTTCCGCATGTAGACCTTGTCGTCGCGGAAGATGCGCACGCCATCGACGGCCTTCTTGCACTGCGGGCACAGGCCCTTCGTGTACGAGTGGAAGACCTCGCGTGAGGAGCCCTCGGGCGTGCGCGTGAATTTCGGTTCGACGATCGGCAGCTTCAGCATGGCGTTACCTCGGTCACTTCACGAGCGGCAGACGACGCTCTTTCGTTCGGCCCGGCGCGCCGGCAGCAGCCGCGACGCCCGCAACAAGAGAGGCCGCGGGCATGCGCGCGAGCATCGCCGGATCAGCGAAGCGCGCGTCCTTCTCACGGTAGAGAACGTTGTACGAGCAGGTCGGGATGTTCGAGCCGTCGACCTCGGGTACGCCGATGCTGCATTTCATGATCCGCGAGACATCGAAGCTCTCTTCATCCATGTGCGAGTGGATGTAGATGGCCTTGCTCGCGCGCTCGGCGATCTTCTGCCGCGCCTCGAGTGAGATCGGCGCGCGCGGGAACATCTCGTCGATCAGGCGCTTCAGCGTCTTGAGAACAGCGTCGGCCTGGCCCTCGGGGAGAAGCTCGGGGTTCGACCACAGCTCGTCGATGGCTTCTCGCAGCACCGTCTCGACCTTTTCGCGCGGCTGGATGTAGATCGAGTCCTGGAGGAGATCGAAGAGCTTCGCGCGCCCCATGAACCGTGCATAGGGCACGTATTGTTTCGGGCCCCCGCTTCCGTCGTCGTCGAGCACGAGCAAGTAGCAAATCGAGTAGCAGTGCGGGTGTGCGAGCGGCGACGGGACGAAGTCCTTCGGCGCGATCTTCCCGCCGGTCGCATCGAAGAGCAGCTGGTGAAGATCGGGCGTCGTGATGCGCGCGCTGCGCTCGAAGCCCACGCCCCCCTGCCCCGTGAACGTGAGCGTGTGCAGCTCGAGCGAGCAGATGTTCGGGCGATCGAGGACGAGCTGGAAGAGCGGTCCCACGTCCTTGTCGTTGAGACCGGCGGCGACCGCAGGCAGGATCGTGGTCGTGACGTCGTGCTTCTCGAGGAAATCGAGGACCTTGAGCTTCGACTTCACGGTCTTCGCACCGAGGAGCTTTTTGTCGACCTCCTCGTCGAAGGTATCGAGCGATAGGACGATGCGCGCGTCGTGCTTGGCGAGTAGGGCGACGTAGTCCTCGTTCAAAAGCTTGAGGCCGTTGGTCGAGATCGTGAGACGGCGAATGCCGGCCTCGCGCGACATCTTGAGAAAGGTCGGCAGCTCGGGGTGCAGCGTGGGCTCACCGCCCGTGAAGTTGATGATGTCGATCTCGCCTGCGGGACCCGCCTGGGCAACGAGGTGCTCGAGCGTCTTGGCGAAGTCCTTCACCGAGAGCATGTGCGCATCGTCGCCGTTCTTGTTCACGGTGTAGCAAATCGGGCAGTCGAGGTTGCAGGCCGACGTGATTGGAATCACGGGCATGAAGGTGCGCTGCTGGTGCGACTTGCACGGCCCGCAGTCGAACGGGCAGCCTGCCTTGACGGGGCGCTGATCTTCCGGACGCGGGGGCGTGCTCGGCGCGATGAACGAGAGAGCGTCGAGGTACCACTCCGCCGACGACGCGACCATGCACGACTGGTGGCCGTGCTCTGGGCAGAATTTGTCGAACCAGACCTGGCTGTCGCGGAAGTGAATCTTCACGTCGACGCCGCGCTTGCAAACGGAGCAGAGCCCCTTCGTCATCGAGTAGTAGACGTGCTTCGTCGGGTTGCGTGTCGGGCTGCAGGGCGGACAGAAATCGACGTTGGTCACGGAGGCTCGTCGTACCCGCGGAGCCGGGGGCGGACAAGGGTCGCCGGCGTCGCGACCACGTTCACGTGGCCCGCAGGCCCTTCCGTGAGCTCGCCGACGATCGTCGCGCACGCCGTCGCCTTTGCTTCGAGGGCGACAACGAGCTCCTTCGCGAGCTCGGGCGCGACCGCGATGAGAAGTCCGCCCGAGGTCTGCGCGTCGCAAAGAACGAGCTGCTCGCTCTTGTCGACGTCCGCGGCATACGAGACGGAGTCGCGAAGAAACCGCCAGTTCGCATGCGTGCCGCCGGACGCGACCCCCTCGCGCACATAGCGCCACGCTGCGGGAATAACCGGCACCGAATCGACCCAGATGGTGGCCCCGC
>CAXSGV010000665.1:0-2995 GCA_964236615.1 uncultured Polyangiaceae bacterium | reverse complement strand
CTGCAAGGCCGCGGGCAACCGCCACTCGCGATCACGCGCACGACTGCTGCGAGTGAGGCGGTGCGTCTCATCGCGGAGCATCGTCTGCACGGTGTGCCGCGTCAGGTCGCCGTTGGGCTCGTGGCGGCCGCGCACGGCGATCGCCCGCTCGACGTGCTCGATCGCGTTCCCTCTGCGCGCGAGGTGTAGGCGCTCCAGGCCCGCGGGCGGCGCTGCGTGTCGCTCCTCGACGATGTGGCTTCGTGCGCGCCGCACGCCGACCCACTCGCGTTCGCGCTCCACGATCTCTGCCACCTCGAGAAGATGGTCGACCCCGCGCACTACACCGAGCAGGTCGGCTTCTTTCGCGCGGTGCTCGCAGCCACGGACGACCCGCGGTGGCTCGAATTCGATGCGCGGTTCGACGAGGCGTGGCGGAGAGACTTCGAGCACGTGACCTCCGACATGAACGGGTCGGTGATCTTCTTGTTCGCGGCGCTGCAGATGAAGCTGAAAATGGCGGTTCGCCGTCGTCACGCAGAGGCGATCGGCGCGCCCGAGCCCACGGGTGGTCCGCTGACCGCGGCCGAGGCTGACGCGTTCGCGGCGGCGCAGAGCGATCTGCTCGATCTCCTCGCGCTTCACGGCGATGTGCGGAGCGCCGCGCTGATGGTGACGACGCGCCGTGACACGCCGGCGGCGGCGTACGCGCTGGCTGCGCACTACTCGTCGTGGATGGAACGTAGCGGCTGACGGAACGTCTCGGGCAGCACCCATACCCATGCCGCGGTCGCGAGTGCGAGCATCACGGGCACCGAGAGACCGCCGGCCAGCCCATAATGCGCGACCATCGTGCCTACGAAGATCGGGGCACCGAGCTGCGCCGCCCGCGCGAGGTTGTAGGTCGTGCCCATCGCGAGGCCACGCACCTCGGTTGGGTAAAGCTCGGCGAGGAGCGCGCCGAAGCCGGCGGTGCACCCGGAGCCCACGCCGAGGAAGAACATCGCCATCCAGAAGAGCGCGGGCACGGTCGACAGCCACTCCCACGCGAGAACGAGCGGAAGCAGCGCGAACGCGGTCAGTAACGAATAGGCGGAAAACGCGGGTCGGCGGCCGGCGCGATCGGAGATCCATCCAAACGAGAGCATGCCGAGCAGCTGACCCGCTTGGGCCGTGAGCACCCAGGTGACGGAGCGCCCGATCGACTGGTGCATCTCTTTGATGAGGAAGGTCGGAAGCCAGGTGTAGCAAGTCCAGTAGGTGCCGAGCTTGAACACGCCGAGGAGCCACGCGCGGAACATGGTCGAGAAGATCTTCGCGTCGACGAGCTGCTGGAACGTCGCGCCCTGGGGCACCGGCTCGTTGGGCAGATGCGCCGAGCGGCGCGCCACGAGCGCGAGCATTCCCGTGATGGACGAGACGATGAGCACCGCACGCCAGCCGATGATGGGCATCACCAAGAAGCCGACGAGCGCGGCGAGCGCGACGCCGACGGGCTCGCCGGATTGAAGGGCCGCGGCTGCCTTGCCGCGTTGACGATCGCCGACCGCCTCGGCGAGCATGCCGTGGCCGATGGCCCACTCACCACCCACGCCGAGGCCGACGAGGCCGCGGCCGATGAGAAACACCGTGATGTCGGGGGCAAGCCCGCACACGAGCGAGCCCAGTGAATAGAGGCCGATCGTGACGGCGAGCATCGTGCGCTTGCCGTAGCGATCGGCGAGCGCGCCCGCCACGATCCCGCCGATGCCGGAGGTGCCGAGCGCGACGCCGAGCATCCACGTCTCGGTCGCGTGGGAGAGGTGGAGATCTCTGCCGACGTGCTCTTTGAGAAAGCCGAGGAGGACGAGATCGTAAAAATCGAACGTCCAACCGAAGAAGGCGAAGAGAAAGAGGCGCATCGGGAAGCGCCGCGTGTGAACCGTCTCCCCCCCGACGTCGGTCACGTGGTGTCCGCCCAGCCGATCACGTCGGGCGCGCCGCCACACGGCGTTGCCGAACGACCTCGTAGAGAGCGATCGCAGCGGCGACCGAGGCGTTGAGGGAGTCGATCGTGCTCTGCATCGGGAGGCGCGCAAGCTCTTCACACGCCGCCTTCACCGACTTGCGGAGCCCTTTGCCTTCGGCGCCAATGACAATCGCGACCGGGCTCGAGCCTTCGAACGTGACCTCTTCGATCAGCATCGGTGCGTTGGAGTCGAGGCCGACCACCTTCCCCTGCTCGGGCGTCAGGTTCGATGCGATGAGATCGGCGAGCGCGCTCGTCAGACTGCCGACGCGGCAAAGCGTCGCGTGCTCGACCGCACCGGCCGACGCGCGGAACGTCGCGGGGGTGAGCGGTGCCGAGTGGTGCTCGGGCCACACGACCGCAGTCGCGCCGAGGCCCACCGCGGAGCGCAGGATGGCCCCGAAGTTCTGAGGATCCTCGAGCTCGTCGAGCACGACGATCAGGGCGCCGTCGCCGGTGTCGAGCTCGTCGAGCGAGACGATGGTGAGCTCGGGCGCGAACGCGATCACGCCTTGGTGGCGTCCATTCTTCGTGAGGCGATCAAGCTCGGCGCGGCGAACGCGAATCACCTTCGCGCCACGATCCTTTGCAAAGCGCGCGATGGCTTCGAGCTGCGGCGAATCGCTCTCTTCGACGAGCACCTGCTCGAGCTTGGCTTCGTGGGCGCGAATCGCTTCGCGCACCGGCTGGATGCCGACGATGAGTCGGCTCACGGTTGCGAGCGCTTCTTCACGCCGGCTTCGATCTCTTTGACGATGAGATCGGCGGCGACGAGCGGGTCGGTGGCATCACGAATGGGACGGCCGACGACGACGTAGTCGGCGCCTTCAGCGATCGCGCGTCCGGGGGTGGCGACGCGCTTCTGATCGTCCTTCGCGCGGTCCGACGGCCTGACGCCGGGCGTGATGAGCGTCGCTTCGGGACCGAGCGTCGCGCGCATCGAGGCGACCTCCTGCGGCGAGCAAACGAAGGCGCGTACGCCCTGCTCGAACGCGATTCTCGCGAGGC
>CAXSGV010000664.1:1840-3008 GCA_964236615.1 uncultured Polyangiaceae bacterium | reverse complement strand
CCCGAAATCGATTCCGAGTCGCACTCGGCCGTTCTAGTACAATCTTCTCTTCGCCGCCCGTGATCTCGAACCTCGATTCAGCCTTCCGCTGGGGCTCCTGGGCCGTCCTGCTGCTCGTGGTCGTGATGGCCGGAACGCTGCGCGGTCGCTTCTACGCGATGTTCGCGGGAGTCATCCTCGGCGTCCATACGCTCGTCTCGACCGCGCTGTTTTCGTACGTGCCGCACGCGCTCGTGGTGCCGGTGTTCTACCTGCAGCTCACGGTCTACGTGCACTTCGGGTCGCTCATCCGCGCGCGCTTACGACCGGCATGGTTTCGCTACGCGCTCAGCCTT
This sequence comes from uncultured Polyangiaceae bacterium, assembly GCA_964236615.1. Classification (GTDB taxonomy): domain Bacteria; phylum Myxococcota_A; class Polyangia; order Polyangiales; family Polyangiaceae; genus CAXSGV01. The sequence goes on along the minus strand of CAXSGV010000664.1, from coordinate 2,673 downwards.
CCTGGTCTCTTCTTTGCGGCGGGAACGATGCTCGCGTTTCCGTGGGCGATCGCGGCAGGCCTGGGCGCGGCGCCGCACGGCCTGTTCATCCCGTACCTGCTTGCGCTCGTCGGCCTGTTGCAGAGCGTCCGTACGCGTGAGGAGATCGTCGATCTCGATCTCGGTCAGGACACCGTCGCCAAACTGCAGCGGCATCGCTCGGGACCCTTTCGCTCCGAGCGCCCACTCGAGCTCGTGCAGATCACCGATCCGCACCTCGGGCCGTTCATGCCCGCCGCGCGCTTGCGTGAGATCTGCGAGCGCGCCGTGAAGAGAAATCCGCACCTCGTCCTGCTCACGGGCGACTTCATCACGATGGAGTCGCACGACGCCGAGGCTGCGCTTACCGAGGGTCTCGCACCGCTCAAGGCACTGCCAGGTCGCGTGTTCGCATGCATGGGCAACCATGACCACGAAGCCCCCGTGACCGTCGCGCGCGCGCTCGAAGCCGTTGGCGCAAAGCTTCTCATCGACGACGAGGCGATCGTGGACACGCCTGCCGGTCGCGTGCAGATCCTCGGGCTCGACTACCGTGGTCCCTACGACAAGGCGATCGACCAGGGGCCCAGGGAGCAAATCAAGCGTGTCACCGCCGAGCATCCACGGCGCGGCGACGCGTTTCGTCTTGTCCTTCTGCACGATCCGGGCGCCTTCAAAGCCGTGCCGGACGGCGAGGCCGACCTCGTGCTCTCCGGCCACACGCATGGCGGCCAGGTGGGGCTCTTGTCTCTCGGGCTACCGCACACTTTCGTGAGCGCGCTCAAGGTGATGCCCGACCACGGCCTCTGGGCACG
>CAXSGV010000664.1:0-1830 GCA_964236615.1 uncultured Polyangiaceae bacterium | reverse complement strand
CACGTAGAGCCGGTTCGTGCCGCGGTGCACGAACCGGCTCTACGTGCACCGCGGCACGGGACACTACGGGTTTCCGCTGCGCGTTGGTGTGCCCGCCGAGGAGAGCCTCGTGCGGGTTCACCGTCGCTGAGTCGTTGCTGAACTGGCGCTGAGCGTCGAGCGCCCGAGCGTTACTTCTTCGGCGCGTCGTTACTTCTTCGTGTCGTCTTCGGCCTTCTGGTTTGCGTGCACCTTCTCACCGAAGGCGACGCGAGCGCCGAGACCCGAGACGAGGACCGGTACGAGAATCGACGCTGCGACGCCGTACCAAGCGCCGTACTTCCAGAACGACCACGGCTTCATCACCATGTAGCTGACGAGCGGAACGAGTGGGGCGCCCATGGCCACGAGCCACGCCTTGCTGCCCGTGGGGAGCGCGCGCTGGCGGATGGCGAGAAGAAGCACGTCGAGAAGGACGAGCGTGAGCACGTAGAAGCCCGCGAACAGCGTGCCGAGCGCCATGCCGACGCCCCAGGCCACCCAACGATTCACGTACGGGAGCTGCGGGCCGAGGAACGCGTAGAACGAAACCGCGCCGTACGTCGAAAGCCACGGGCCGATCATCGCCGGAGCGAGCCAGCCACCTACAGACGGTCTCTTGTATGCCTTCGCCATGTCGGTCTCCTGGTCTCCTCACCGTTGAACGCGGCAGGTACTCAAAGGATGCAATGGCTCAAAACATTCCGCCAGCGGGGCCGGTTCTTTCGATGATTTTGGCGTCGCGGACCTCAAGCAGCTCGAACGCTGATCAGCTGGAATGCGTCGACGTCCATCAAGCCGCGGTCGGTGAGCTTGAGCGAGGGAATGACGGGCAGGCTCAAGAAGGCGAGCTGCAAGAAGGGCTCGGCGAGCTCGCAACCGATCGATTTACTCGCGGCGTGGAGCTCCTTCAGCGACGCCGCGATGCTCGACGGAGGCTCACGCGACATCAGTCCCCCGATCGGGAGCGCGAGACGCGCGAGCAATGCACTGTCCTTGACGACGCAGAAGCCGCCGCGTGACTCGACGAGGGCCGCGAGTGCCGCGCGCATGTCTTTCGTGCTCGTGCCGACCACGATCAGGTTGTGGCTGTCGTGGCCGACGCTCGACGCAATCGCGCCGCGCATCCCTGCCCCGAACCCGATGACGTAAGCATTCGCCGGTTTGCCACCGTGGCCATGCCGCTCGAGCACCGAGAGGTGCGCGACGCCCGGCGCGTCGTGAAGGAGCACATGGCGATCGGTGAGGATGCGGCCGGCGCGCACGCCGATGACGTGGACCTTCCCGTGCGGCCCTTCGAGATCGACCGCCTCGGGGATGGTGGCGCGCACGGTGTCGTCGATGCCCGAGATGGGCTCGGCGGCAGGAGCCGCGGTGAGATCCATCTCCGAGACGAGCGTGCCGCGGCGAAGAACATCACGCACGGCGCAGGTCTCGACGTCGTCGAGCAAGACGAGATCGGCGATGTACCCAGGAGCTATTGCTCCGGTGCGACCGAGACCGTAGTGACGCGCAACGCTCCACGAGGCGGCGCGGTAGGCGACCTCGGGTACGACGCCGCGCGCGATGGCGCCGCGAACGAGGTAGTCGAGGTGCCCCTCGGCGGCGATGTCGAGCGGGTTCCGGTCGTCGGTGCAGAAGCCGATGCTCGTCGAGGTCGCGAGCGTGAGCAGCGGCGCGAGGGCTGCGAGATCTTTGGCGACGCTGCCTTCGCGGATCCACACGGCGATGCCCTTCGTGAGCTTCTCGCGTGCCTCTTCGAGCTCGGAGCTCTCGTGGCACGACGACATGCCCGCGGCGGCATAAGCGGAG
>CAXSGV010000663.1:0-3014 GCA_964236615.1 uncultured Polyangiaceae bacterium | reverse complement strand
TGGAGCGGCACCGGTGACGACGTGAAGCAGCACCTGACGCACACCTTCCAGCGTCTTCGTGGCTCGGGTCTGCAGCCGGACGAGATGGACTCGCTCGTCGCGTTCGTGACGACCATGTCCGCTCCGCCGGCGCCGCGATCAGGCACTCCAACGGAGGCCGACAAGCTCGCCCGCGGCGCGAGCATCTTCCACTCGAGCGAGGCCGCGTGCGCGAGCTGCCACGGGAAGAACGGCAGCTCGCCCGACGGCGAGAAACACGACGTCGAGAGCCGCGCGCAGTCGGACGTTGCACCGCTGTTCGACACGCCGTCCCTTCGCTTCGTCGGCGGCACGGCGCCCTATTTCCACGACGGCCGTTACGCGACCCTGCGTGAGCTCCTCGTGGCCTCGGACGGCAAGATGGGGCGAACGAGCCAGCTCTCGAAAGACGATGTCGACGCGCTCGATGCGTACTTGAGGTCCTTGTGACTCGCGATCGGTGGTCGCGCCTCACACGGCCCGGGTTCGTCGCGCTGCTTGGAATCGGCCTCATGCTCTTGCCCGGCGCAGCGCGCGCGAAGAGCGCGCCCGTGAGCGCGCTGCCGGAGGGCGTGGTCGCGAAGTGGACGGAGGCAAACCCTGCACGCGTGGCGCCCACGGAAAAGCTCGCGGTGGTCACAGCGCGCCGCGAGCCTGCGCAAGGCGTTCCGTCGCACGTCATCCTCGAGGGCGAGGGTGAACAGCGCACGTGCTTCCACACCGTGGCGAAGGGCGTCATGACCGCGGCGCAAGATCGGATCTTCGCGTACCCGCAGGGTGAGGTCGTCGGCGCGCGCATGGAGCAGATCGTCGTCGATCCGCAGACGGACAAGGCGCGCCTCGAAACCACGGACATTTTTCTCGACCCACGCACGCTCGGCGTACGTGCCGGTGCGAAGTCGAAGATCGATCTCGCGACCGTTGCACGTGGCCCGGGGCTCGCGCGCGTCTACGCGTTTCGGGAGCCCGGCGGCGTCGTCCAAGTGCTCGCTCCGACGGGCACGCGCGGCACCTTCCGCGACGCGACGGGCCTCCTCGGCGCCTCGACGTGCGGCCACGTGCGTCTCACGTTCACGCCCGACACGCCCGGTGCTTCGCAGGGGACGGCGGCGCTCGTGATCGCATCGCTCGAGGTCGTGGCGGCCACCGCCGCCAGCGATCCCTTCGCGCGCGTGAAGCTGCCGACGACGAACGTGGCCGCGATGGCGGCGGACAACGAGCCGAGGACGCCAAAGGCCGTACGGGTGTTCCAGATCGCGTTGAGCGTCACCCGCACCAGCCGCGACGCCGAGCCCTTGCTCGCAGTCAGCATCGGACTGTCGTCGGGCGATCCGCCAATGCTGCAGGGGAGCTTTCGGCGGGAGCAGTTCGACTTCAAGTAGACGCGCGGCGTGCAAGTACGCCCGTCGCCCCTCGGGTCAGACGACTCGATCTTGAATGCGCAGCAATCCAGCTTCGACGAGCTCACATATGCAGCGGAGCGCGTCGAGCATCGGGAGCCCGCTCGCGTAGACCACCTCTTCGAGGGTCGCGCGGCGATCGGCGAGTAAGAGGATCTGCGCACCCGCGGGCGAGAGCGCACGCGCGCGCTTCGCACCCACCGCCGCTGGCGTCGGAAGGAGGACGCCGCCGGGGTCGAGTACCGCGTCGGACGCGGCGAGCGCGCCGAGGTAGTCGCCCGCTTCGAAGCGCGCGAGCAGCTCACGGATAAGAACATCCGGGCGAACCTCACGGAGCGCTGTGGCAGAGGAACGCACATCGGCCGATACACGCATGCCAGACTCGCTGGCAGCGGGGATTCGTCCAGGAAATTTCGGCTTGTTCGCAGCACCACTCATGGCAGGTAGGCTCCTTCCAAATCGCCTTGCGCCATCGTCCAGCAATGATGGTGCCGGCGAGATCGCCGCGCTTTTGTTCTTACGGTCGCGAGCCGCGACAACTTCCTAACGTCGCGTTCGACGCCCGCACGGCAACATCTAGAGGGTCTGCTCGAACGACACGTAGAGCCCATACGGGCTCCGCGTGCGGAGCGCGCCGTTGAGATCGCGGTAGCGGTCGCCGTTGCGCGAGAGGGGTACGCCGACGTCGACGGCGAGCAGCGTCGGCTGAATGCCACCGAACTCGAAGAACATCCGGACGCCCCCGCCGGCTTCGACGTGGACGTTGGAGAACAGATCCGCCGCGGTCGTGCGCGAGGAGAGGAAGCCGCCCGCGACGAAGGGCACGAGCTCGAGCCCCTTGAACCAAGAGAGCTGCGCCGCGTTCCAGTAGATCCCCTGAAGCAGCTTGAAGCGCTCTTCGACGATCGCGTAGGTGGTCGCACACCCGATCAGCTCGTCGGCAGCGTAGCCGCGAAGCAGCTGGCGACCGCTCAGCGTGTGCTGTTGCTGCGCGAGGGCGGGGCACACGGTGAAGCCGCCGCCGCCGATGAGCGCGATGACGTGAAGTGGGTGTGGCCACAAGAGCTTCTCGCCACGCACGGCGATCGATGCGGTGGGGCGCGACTCGCCGCCGCGCGCTTCAAGGCCGCGGTCGAACGTGCTCGACGGCGCGGCCTTGTCCTCGCGCGCGAAGCCGATGGTCGCGAGCGCGCTCACGCCGAAGCCCGCTTTCGGATCCTGCAGCTGCTTTCGGGTATCCCAGCCTGCACCGACGACGAGGTCGAGCTCGCTGACGGGGACTGGGCTTCCACCAAATCCATTCTGCGAGCGCAGCGCCGTCGCGCCGACCGAAAAGTCGCCGAACGCGCTGTTCGCGTCGCGCAATGGACCCCAGCCGCGGTAGTAGCGAAGGCTGCTCGAAAGACCGCGCGCGGTCGATGCGGCGGTCACCCCGTACGCCGCTCGTACATCGTAAAGGCGCTTCACGACGAAGCTCAAAACGATGTCGGGGCGCTTCTCCGTCACTGCGATCGAGACGGCGAAGCTCTTGAAGATCGGCGGTCGCCACGCGTGCGCGATCTCGTCGTCGTAGCGCGGATGGTTGGGCTCGAGGCC
>CAXSGV010000662.1:0-3037 GCA_964236615.1 uncultured Polyangiaceae bacterium | reverse complement strand
TCTCAGTCCTTGCATGGCGTAGCCTCGCTTTCGGTCGTCTCAGCGACGAAGAACCATCCGACGCTTCGCCCGTCCTTCCGCCTGTCGACCTGCTTCCCGAGCTTCGCGATCGCCGCGTCGAGGCGGTCGTGGCTCATCGCGATTTTCCGCGCCTTCAGCTCCGCTCGCACCCCGCGATGGCCGGCCACACCAGGCGCCTCGAGCAGGACCCGCACGACGGCTTGCACGTCCTCGTCGAGGTCGGTCCCCACGTCGTTGCCCTTGGCGTCGGTGTCCGGCATCAGCACCTCCTCGAATGTCACCAAGCGGTGATCCATCCGAAGGCGGAATGGTTGCTTTCGGTGTGCCCGGTTCTTCGGCACCGCGACGTCGATCAGGCTCTCCTCACCGGGCACGCTCCGCAAAACGAAGAGCGTCTGCCCGGCGTACTCGATGCTGCCGCTCTCCTTGAACGCAGCCAGGTCGTTGATCTGCTCGGCCGCCTGCTTCGAACGGTAGGAACCGCGCGCAAGCTCGCACGTCGCGATCACCATCATCAGGTAGCGCTGCGGGACGCGCTTGAGGGCACGCACGACGATGTCGATCCGAGCGCGGATGCCATCGGCCTTCTCGCTGCCGACGGCGCGCACCGTCTGGACGGAGTCGACCACAAGCACCGACGGCGCGCCCTTGGCCAGCACCGACAGGGCGCGAGCGACGTTCTCCACGGTCGCCTCGTCGTCGTCGCCGTCGACGATCAGGATCGGAAGCTTCGCGAGCCTTTCGAGGAGCAACTCCCACAACTCGGCGTCCCCTTCCTCGAGCGCTGAGACGCTGAAGCCCAGCATCTGGGCGATGCGCATGACGACGCCTTCGGGCCCTTCGTCGATCGCCAGGATGCCGACCCAGACACCGCGGCATGCCCAAAGGAACGCGAGGTAGATCGCGAGGCTCGTCTTTCCAACCCCAGGAGCGCCGCCTACGACGACGAACCGCGGGACGGCGATGCCACCGCGCATGGCGGTGTCCACTGATGGGATGCCGGTCGCAAGGCGCACGATCGGGCCCTGCTTCGACATGCCGCGGGCGACGTCGGCGATCGATCGCCCGAACGTCTTGGGCTTCGTCACGCTCGGTGCGCCGTTGCTGTTCGCTGCCTGCGCCGCCGTCATGCCGTCCGCCTTCCACGAAGACAGCTGCGCAACGTCGCGTTCGCCTCGGACACCGGGATGCGCGCGGAAGCCGCAGCCGCGAGCATCGTCCTGGTGAATTCCTCCTCGGTGATCTCGCCGCTCGCGATGAAGCGAGCCACGCCGAAGGCTTCTCGGTTCATGGTCGCGTTTCGCACCCCTCCGCCTGACGTCGCGATCGTCGCGGCCGCACTCGAAAGCGCCGCGCGCGCGTACGCGGACGGGCTCTTGATCTCTACAACGGGTGCCTCGATCGGCTCCGGCTTCGGAAAGCGCACGAGGGCATCTGCCACGCAGAGTTCAGCTCCCGTGGTCTCCTGGAAAGCGAAGCAGCCACCGGGCTGACGCGCCGACACCGCCCAGATATGGCTGGCATCTTTTGCGGACGTCGACGGCGGAAGCACGTGTTCGAAGAGCTCCGCGCCTGCCCGCCAGACACGCGGGAATTCCTCGAGAGTGATCTCGCGGTCGATGAAGATGACAACGCGCCACCGCGGTGCCGCCTCCGTTGCACTCCAGGTCGAGACGATGAAGGCGTGGACGTCCTGCAGGGCTTCAGCAAGCGCCGCCAGGCTAACCGGAAGGTCGTCGACGTCGTAGACGAGCGCGGTGATCGCGATGATGTCCTCGGTGCGTCGCCGGCCGTCCTTGGATCGGATAGCCGCCCATCGTTTCAAGCTGCGCTTGTCGGCACACTCGTTCGCCCGGGAGAGCGCGAGAACCACGCGAGTCGACCCGCAGGGGATAAAGCGCCCGTGCGTCGAGAACAAAGAATCGAAGACCGTGACCATCACGCGGCCTTCCTTCCGACGAACTCGCGCCAAAGTTTCGCGGGGAAGCGGCCGAACTTTTCCTGAAAGCGATGCGCTACCCATCCCGGCTTGAATCCGCGCATTTCGGCCTGCTTCATGAGGTCGACGAAGAAGCCGCGCTCGCGCTCTTCCTTGCCGATCTTCACGAGGCCGATGCGCTCGTTCACCACGTTCGTTGCGAACTCCTCGCCGCAGTGGGGGCAGACGCGGCAGGCGATGGCGCATACGTGCGAGCACTCGGGACACGTCTTCACGGGCGCCTCGCCGCCGCTGATCGCGCGTCCCTCGAGCGAGAAGGTGCGCTCCTCGTCGGGTAGACCGTGCTCGTGCACGACGCCGCGCAGGTCGATCAAGAGCGCGCTGTCCTTGCCAGGCGCCGGACGAAGCCCGCGGCCGACCATCTGGAGATACGTTCCCGTCGCCGCGCAGCCGCGCGCGATCATAACGACCTCGACGCTCGGACAGTCCCAGCCCTCGGTCAAAACGAAGACGTTCATGAGCACGAGCAGCTCGCCGCGCTCGAACGCTGAAAGCGTTGCGTCGCGCTCTGCCGTAGGCGTGTTTCCCTCGACGCACGCCGACGGAATGCCTGCGGCGGAGAAGGCCGCGGCAAGAGCGTGCGCGGCGTCGACGCTCGAGCAAAAGACGACCATCTTCTTGCCGGCTGCGTGCTCGCGATACGCGTCCAGAGGATCCCACGCGAGCGCGCGTGTCTTCCGAGGCGGAGCGATCACATTGCACGGCACGAGATGACCGAGCGCGATCAGCTCCTTGACGGTGGCGATCACGATGAGGCGATCGAAGCGGTCGCCCATCGGCGTTCCGTCGCCACGCTCGGGCGTCGCGGTGAAGCCTACGATCAACACGTCGGCGTACTTCGCGGCGACCGCGCCCCACTCGGCACTCACGTAGTGGTGGGCCTCGTCGAGGATCACCATGGTCGCGGTCGGAAGCTCATCGCGCGCGAGAAGCGTTTGAATGCTCGCTACCTGTACGGGCGCGTCGGGGTCTTCCGTCTCGCCGGCCGCGATCACACCGACGCGCTCGGCGCCCGGC
>CAXSGV010000661.1:0-3040 GCA_964236615.1 uncultured Polyangiaceae bacterium | reverse complement strand
GCGCTCGCGCGGCACACCGGCGTGCCTGCGATCGTGATCGCCGCCATCGCCATCGTGCTGTCGTTTCGGCTCGCGCGTCGCATGGCGCGGCTGTTCGTCGAGGTCGGTCTCGCGCTCGCGGTGCTTCTCGCCCTCACGAGCCTGGGCTGGATCCGCTGGTGATCGAAGCTCGGGTGGCCGCACTTTTCCTTGCGTAACGCGCGCTTATCGCGCATCTCTCAAAGAGGAAGATCGGAAGAACAGCGAGAGGATGGCGGCGGCCCAGGTATCCACGACCTTTACGGGTGCGGCGGCGGACGAGCTGGACGCGTCGCCGGACGTCGAGGTCCGTGTCGGGATCCACGACGCGAGCCGTCTCGAATGGAGCGTCAGTGTCCCGCTGCCCGAGCACAAGCCGCTCGCGTACTCGATCGATGTCGAGCTCGACATCCCCTCCAACGCCTTTGCGCGCCACGCACCCTGGGATCAGCTCCAGTCGTTCACGCGTCTCGACGGTCCGGCCGAGACCATCCGCGTCGGCGACGTCGTCACGATCGACGCGCTTCGGCGTGGTGCCGTTGCGCTCGCGAACCGCCTCGCGCGCGCGAGTGACGGATTCGCGCGTCACTGCCGGCTCGCGTCGTCGCTCCTGCAGCAGTCACCGCCGCAGGATCTCGAAGAGTCGCTCGCGATCTGGATCGACGGCGCCATCGCGATGGCAAAAGAGGCGCGCGCCAAGCTGGTGACGCCGCGCCCCGGCGAGCCTGCCGAGCTTCTGCGCGAGCGCGCGCTCGTCGACGAGTACGTGAGCGTGCGGCTCCTCGAGATGCTCGCCGGCGTCGAGCGTGCCCTCGCCGCCATGCTCACGTCGCGATCGATTCACGCAGAGACATTCCCGCACGTCGTCGCGAGGATCGAGCACAAGGTGGCGGACGCGCTCGAGCACGAGCTGGTCTACCGCGCGGAGCAAGGCTTCATCCGCGCCGATCCAAAGTCGAGGACGGCGCTCGAGCGTTACCTCGATCGCGCGAGCCTTCTGAAGAAGCACTTCCAGGAAGTCCTCTTCCTCGAGCCCGAAATTTACCAAGTCGCGGAGCGCATCCACCACTGGGTCGCCGCGTTCGTCGCCATCGTCGCCTCGACATGGGCCTTCGCATGGCAGGTCGCGCTGATGAACCGTGCACCGTCACCGACGTCCACCGTCGGCTCGGGCATCTTCGTCCTCGCCGTGATCGCCGGGCTCGTCTACGCCGCAAAGGATCGCATCAAAGAGCTCGGGCGAACCTGGATCGCCGGCAACGTTCACCGCTTCTACGCGCAGCGCGTCGCTCGCTTCCGCGCGCCCATTCGCCGTATGCCGAACCGCGACGTGATCGTGAGCGCGAAGGAGTCTTTCGATCAGGTCACGAGCACGCGGCCCGATCCGCTCAACCCCGAGAGCGGCGCCGCTCTGCGCGGCACGCTGCTTCGCTACCTCCACAAGGGCACGGTCTCGCCGACCAAGGTTCTGACCGAGGCGGGCGTTCGCCGCATCAAGCACGTGTTTCGCTACGACCTCTCGCCGCTCTTCGCCCGCCTCGACGACGCCGTGAAGCAGGTCCCCGTGCTCGACGGCGCCCCGCGTCGCGTGCGCTTCATCGACGCGCCGCGCTGCTACCGCCTGCCCATCAAGATTCGCGTGACCTGCGAAGGCCAGTCCTTCGAGGAGTCCGCCACGCTGGTCCTCCACAAGCGCGGGCTCGATCGCCTCGAGCGCGACAGCGACGAACGAGCCGACCGCGGCGACTGGGGCGACCGCGACAGCCGGGTCGAGTCCGCGCCCGAGCTCGTGCCTCTGAAGGAAACCGGCATCGAGCCGGACCACGCCGGCGTCGTGTGAGCAGCTGGCGCGAGCGCGTGTGGGCTGACTTCGACGAAGCCTGCATTCTGCACGAAGACGAAGCGCTCCTCGCCATCGACAAGCCGGCGGGCGTACCGAGCCAGGCCGCCGATCCCACGCGACCGGACGACGTCGTCACGCGTCTTCGCCGCTTCCTTCTCGCGCGCGGCAAGGACGACTACCTCGGCACGCACCAGCGGCTCGATCGCGACACGTCCGGCGTGCTCGTGATGACGCGCCGCAAGGACGTCAACGCGCACGTCGCAAGCGAGTTCGAAGGCCGCAAGGTCGAGAAGGTCTACCTCGCTGGTGTCACGGGCTGGCCGAAAGGTAAGGAGCACGCGGTCCTCGAGGATGTCCTCGTCCCCGGCGACGACGGCCTCATGACGGTGGCGGGCGGGCGTGGCGGGCAAGGCGCGCGTGGTGGGCAAGGCGAGCATGGCGGCCGCAGTGGAGGTCAACGCGGCGGTCAAGGCGGCGGTCGCGGGGCAGGGGCGCGGAGCACGCGCGGCCAGACCGCGATCACGCGCGTGCGGGTGCGCGCGCGCAACGGCGAGCGTGCGCTCCTCGAGCTCACGCTCGAGACCGGGCGTACGCACCAAGCGCGCGTCCAGCTCGCGCACGCAGGTGCGCCCATCGCGGGCGATCCGCTCTACGGAGGCGGCCCTGCGCCGCGGCTCTTGCTCCACGCGCAGACGCTCACGATGGTGCATCCGCTCACGAAGAAGCGCACGACGTTCACGGCGCCTGCGCCCTTCGAATTCGAGCGCTGGCTTCGGCGTGGTGACGAAGGAGATCGCGTCTACGACGACGCCGGTGCGCTCGACGCTGCGATTCGTCGCGCGCTCGAGCGGCGCTTTGCGCTCGGTCGCGGCGACGACGACGGTGCGCGCAAGACGACCGCGTTTCGCGTCATCCATGAGGAGGGCGACGCGCTTCCTGGGCTGGCGGTCGACGTCTACGACAATCACCTCGTCGCGCAGTTCCACGGCGACGACGCGATATGGGCGAACGAGGAGCGACGCGAACGCGTGCTCGATCGCCTCGACGCATGCATCGCGGCCGAGGGCATTTACCTCAAGGTGCGGCCGCGGCAGGCCAACACTCTCGTCGAGACGCGGCGCGAGGATGTCGCGCCGAAGGAGCCCGTGCGCGGCACCGCAGCCCCCGAGGCATTCACGA
>CAXSGV010000660.1:0-3053 GCA_964236615.1 uncultured Polyangiaceae bacterium | reverse complement strand
TGCAGTAACAGGCGTCTTTCGTGAACGGCGCCCCGCCCTCGACCACGCCCCCGCGGAAAATGCGCCGCGTGTTGTGGAAGCACTCTTCCTCGTCGTAGCCCTCGGTGCGGAACCACTCGTAGACCTCGACGAAGCTCGCTCCGTCTTCGGCCTTGTCGACCGCGAGCACGCGATCGTTCAAGCGACGCGCGCGCCGCGGGTAGGTCCGGAACGTGAAGATCTCGAGCAGCCACTTCGCGACCGTCTGCGCCTGGCCATTCAGCGACGTCGCGACGTGGACCCAGCCCTCGTGCACCTCGAGGATGTCGATGTCGCGCGTCGAGAACTTCGCGCCGGTGCGGACCTTGACGTAGTCGTTGCCGGCCGCGGCATCGGCGAGGATCGTGTCGTCGGCCTGCACGCGCACCGTGGTGTCGGCGAAGTAGCGCGAGAAGCGATCATTGAGCTCCGCGGCGGCCTCGTCGGCACTGAGGTTCCGCTCCGGCGTCGGGCCGAGCATGTTCTCGTCCGCGTTCGTCAGGATCTTGTAGAGCAGGTGGCCGAGGTCCCGCACGGTCGAGCGGCCGTCCGGGAATTTGTCCTTCGGCGATCCATAGAGCTTGCGCGAGTAGGCATAGAAGTTCGGCGTGCCGCGCGCGCCGAGCATGCGCACGAGATCGCGGTACTCGATCGCGGTCGCGGTCATGATCTGGCCGATGGCATCGGTCTCACCGAGCTCGGTCTCGATGTCCTTCGCGATCGCCTCGAACTCCTCGGCCTTGGCGCGAGGATCGAAGCCGAGATCGACCGACGCGTAGTACTCGGCGTCGATCTTGGGGAGCTCGCGTCCCTTGTTCTTGAGGAACGTCTCTTCGACCGAGTTGTCCCAGCGAACCGCCTGCAGGACGCGGATCGGACGCTGCCCGTCGACGATCCGCTGCGCGAGCTGCGAGACCATCTCCTTGTAGCTGCGCCACGGGCCGGCCGCGGGCATGGGCGGAATGGAGGGGGCGTTGTTCCCCAGAACCGGCTCGTCGGCCGCGTCCTGCTTCGCTGCGGCGGCGGCTGCGTCCTTCTTCGATCGCGAAGGCGTGCGCGGCTGCTGATGCTGCTGATGCTGCTGCTGCTGCTCTTCGGCGACACCGCCGACACCGCCGACGCCGGCCGCAGCGACGTCAGCAGGAAGGCTCGTACCGCTCGCCGGTGTTCTCTCGGCCATGCGTACGTGTATTTACCAACATTTTCCTCGAAAAAGCCAGCCTTTTACGTGCGGACAGCCGCGACGACCTTCTCGAGCACGTCGACGTCGCGAATCCCTTCGGCCTCGGCGCGGTAGCTGAGAACGAGGCGGTGACGCAGCACCGGGGTGACGAGCGCACGAATGTCGTCGACGTCCGCGGCCGCTTCGCCCAGCAACGCAGCGCGCGCTTTGGCAGCGAGCACGAGCGCCTGCGACCCACGTGGGCCTGCGCCGAAGCGCACGAACTCGATGGCCTCGCGCGGCGCCCCGTTGCCGTTGCTCTCACTGCTCTCACCGCGCTTGGGCGGACGCGTGGCACGTCCGAGCTTCACTGCGAAGTCGACCGCCGCGTCGGTAACCGGGATGCGCGGCACCAACGCCTGGAGCGCTCTTACGTCGTCGGCGTGAAGCACGCTCGGCACCTCGCCGACCTCGGCGCTCGTCGTGCGGCGGGCGATCTCGCGCTCCTCGTTTTCGGAGGGATAGTCGATGTGCACTTCGAGCAAGAAGCGATCGAGCTGGGCCTCGGGCAGCGGGTACGTGCCCTCCTGCTCGATGGGGTTACGCGTCGCGAACACCTGGAAAGGATCGGGCAGCGCGTGGGTCGTGGTGCCGACCGTGACGCGGCGCTCTTGCATCGCTTGCAGCAGCGCGGCCTGCGTCTTTGGAGGCGTGCGGTTGATCTCGTCGGCGAGCACGAGGTTGTGGAAGATCGGGCCCGGCAAGAAGCGAAGGCGTCGCCGAAGGTTGCCCTTGTCGTCCTCCTCTTCCTGGAGGACGTCGGTGCCGGTGATGTCGGCCGGCAACAAGTCGGGTGTAAACTGCACGCGTCCGAAGCTGAGATCGAGCGCCTCGGCGAGGGACGCCACGAGCAGCGTCTTCGCAAGCCCCGGCACGCCGACGATCAGCGCGTGCCCGCGCGCGAGGAGCGCCACGAGCATGAGATCGATCACGTCCTCTTGACCGACGACGCGCGCGGCGATTGCCGCCTTCAGGTTCTTGCTTGCGGCCGCTGCCCTCTCGAGGAGCGCTTCGTCTGACACGAGCGCGACGCTAGCATCACTCGAGGGATCTTGGACGCGCTCTTGTGGCGTGGTACTTCGCGAGCGTGCCCCAACCTGGCTCAGCTTCCGCCTCGGCCTCCGCGCCGCAAGCGCCCAGCGCGGCGGCCTCGGTCGTGCCGAGCGTGCCGGCATCGGTCGCGACCGAGACGGTGCGCCGGCCGGATCCCGGCATCGGCCGCGGCGTGTGGGAGGCCCCCCCGCTCCTCTTCTGGATCGTGAGCGTTGCGGCGGTCCTCGTCGCCGTCGGCTACGCTGCCGCGCGCATGGGCCTCCTTAAGCGACGGCGAAAGAAGCGTTCGTGAGCCAGACCGCCACCGAGCCCAACAAACCCACGGGCGCGCGCCTTCCGCTTCGCAAGGTGCTCGTCGCGATGCTGTTCGGCGTCCTCCTGTACGGCGCCTTCGCCGTCTACCGCGGGCTCGGCAGCATGGGCGCCGAGCTTGGGCGCTTCGCGTGGAGCTCCTTCTTCGCGGCATGCGGCCTCGCGTTCGGCAACTACATGCTCCGGTTCCTCAAGTGGGAATTTTACCTCGCGCAGCTCGACATCAAGGGCGTGAAGAAGATCGACAGCCTCCTCACCTTCCTCTCCGGCTTCGTGCTGACGGTCACGCCGGGCAAGGTCGGCGAGGTCTTCAAGTCGATCGTCTTGTTCGAGATCCACGACGTCCCGATCGCCCGCACGGCGCCCATCGTCGTCGCCGAGCGCGTCACCGACCTGATCGGGATCATTGTCCTCATCGTCATCGGCTCGCTCGGCTTCTCGGGCGGCC
>CAXSGV010000659.1:959-3062 GCA_964236615.1 uncultured Polyangiaceae bacterium | reverse complement strand
TCAACGAGTCGAACGAGGTTCGCCTCGAGCTCACCGAGGAGATCAGCGAAGCCAAGGATCCGCAGGGCACGCTCGGCGTCGTTCCGATCACGAAGCGCACCGCGCAGACGCAGCTCGTCGTCGGCGATCAGCAGACGGTCGTCATCGGCGGCTTGATGCGAAACCGCATCGTGCACTCGCAGGAAAAGATCCCGCTCCTCGGCGACATCCCCGTCCTCGGCGCGCTCTTCCGCTCCTCGCGCAACGCGATGGAAAAGACGAACCTCATTCTCATCCTCACGCCCTACGTCATCCGCGAGCAGGCCGACCTTCGCACGATCTTCGAGCGCAAGATGCAGGAGCGTCAGGAGTTCCTCGATCGCTACTTCGTGTTCTCCGATCAGCAGGAGTACAACCCGCCGAAGGACTACACGCGCACGAATGGTCTCCTCGAGACCATCCGTCAGAGCTACCAGGGCGTCGAAGAGAAGAAGAAGCTCGACGAGCTCACGCGCCCGAAGGAGCTGAAGGTCCACGAGCCGGGGCAGCCACTCGAAATGCCGGCGACGCCGCACACGGCGGCCGGCGCAGCTGCAACACCGGGTGGCGCGCCCGCTCCGACCCACGTCGCGCCGGCGCCCGCAGCCAACCCGAACCTCAACGTGAACCCCGCGCCGCGATCGATCCTGAAGGAGGTCGAGCGCTGATGGCAGCCGAGCAACGCTTTCTCGGCGAGCTCCTCGTCCGTCGCGGTGCCGTTCCGCCGGAGCGCCTCGAAGCGCTCTACGCCATCCAGCGCGAGCGCGGTGTCGATCTCACCGATCTGCTCGTCAACGCGCAGATCGTCGACGAAGGCACGATTGGGCGCATCCTCGCCGAGGAGTCCGAGCTCCCGTTCATCCCGACCATCGAGCCTGATCGCATCGTGACCACGGTCGCGACGCGCGTGCCGATCGCGTTTGCAAAATCGCATCGCCTCCTCGTGTTCGCCGAGGACGAGCAGCGCGTGCACGTGCTTTGCGCCGATCCGTTCGATACCGCCGCGCTCGACGATCTGCGCGTGCTCTTCGGCAAGCCGGTCGAGGCCAGCGTCGCAACGGGAGAGGCCATCACCGACGCCATCAACCGCGTCTACGAGCGCGACGCCGGTGGCGGCGATCTCGAGACCGAGGAGGGCGCGGTCGACGAGAACGACGCCGCCGGCGACATTCTCGACTCCGACGACGAAGCCCCCGTCATTCGCTGGGTCAACTCGCTCTTCCTTCAAGCCATGAAGGAGCGCGCGTCGGATATCCACATCGAGCCCGAAGAGAAGGAAGCGATCGTCCGCTACCGCATCGACGGCGATCTCTACGTGAAGCGCCGCGCGCCGCGTACGTTCTTGAACAGCATCGTCAGCCGAATCAAGATCGAGAGCGCTCTCAACATCGCCGAGAAGCGGCTCCCGCAAGACGGCCGCATCACGAAGAAGATCGCGGGCAAGAGCTTCGACATCCGCGTCTCGACCATCCCGACGAGCCGCGGCTACGAGCGCATCGTCATGCGCCTCTTGAACAAGTCGAGCGTGCTCCTCGACTTGCCGGACCTCGGTTTCTCGCCGCGCGACTACGCTTTGATGGACGGCCTCATTCGCCGTCCCGACGGGATCATCCTCGTCACGGGTCCCACGGGCTCCGGCAAGACCACCACGCTCTACGCGTGCATCAACCGGATCAACCGGCCCGACCTCAACATCCTCACCGCCGAGGATCCGGTCGAGTACGAGATTGGCGGCATCCACCAGGTGCACGTCCAGCCGAAGATCGGGCTCACGTTCGCGAGCGCGCTTCGCGCCTTCCTCCGGCAGGATCCGGACGTCGTCATGGTCGGCGAAATCCGCGACAAGGAAACGGTCGACATCGCGATCAACGCGTCGCTGACGGGTCACCTCGTGCTCTCCACCATCCACACGAACGACGCCGCCGGCGCCGTCACGCGTATGGTCGACATGGGCGTCGAGCCGTTCCTCATTCGCTCGAGCGTCATCGGCATCCTCGCCCAGCGCCTGGTGCGCATGCTGTGCCCCCACTGCAAGGAGGCCTACCCCGCGGAGGACTTCGAGATGGAGGAGCTCGGCATCGACCA
>CAXSGV010000659.1:0-949 GCA_964236615.1 uncultured Polyangiaceae bacterium | reverse complement strand
AGCGAAAGCTCAACACCGAGTCGCGCTATTTCCCGCGCTCGATCGTGACGCCCGACGTGCTCGAGCTTGCGGCCGGCGTGCGTCCGATGTTCTTCAAGAACAAGGGCTGCGACCGCTGCGCGAACACGGGCTTCATGGGTCGACGCGGCATCTACGAGCTCATGCTCATGGACGACGCGATCGGTCCGCTCGTTCTCCGCAACGCCGACGCGCGCACCATCAAGCGCAGCGCGATGGAGCAGGGAATGGACAGCCTTCGTGACGACGGCGCCCGCAAGGTGCTCGCCGGCATGACCACCGTCGAAGAGGTCCTCGCCGCCACCCAGGAGGACATCGAGGTCGAGAACGCGCCTCCCTCCGTCTCCATGAGGACCGCATAAACATGGCAGTCTTCGAGTACCGCGGGATCGTCGGCGCGACGGGCAAAGGTGCCAGTGGCGTGCGTGACGCCGACAACCTCAAGGTGCTCCGCACCATCCTCAAGCGCGAGGGCATCCTGCTCACGAGCGCGCAGGAGGACACGCGCGCGGTACCGGGTGGCAAGCGCGGCATCGACATCGGGGCGTTCTTTCGCCGCGTCAACGTCAGCGACGTCGCCATGATGACGCGGCAGCTCGCGACCCTCGTCGGCGCGGGCATCCCGCTCGTCGAGTCGGTGTCCGCGCTCACGGACCAAGTCGACAAGCTCGAGCTCAAACGCGTGCTCACCCAGGTTCGCGATCGTCTCAACGAAGGTATCGCGCTCGCCAAGGCGCTCGAACCGCACTCGAAGGTGTTCCCGACCCTCTACGTGAACATGGTCGCCGCCGGCGAAGCGTCCGGCACGCTCGAGGTCGTGCTCGAGCGGCTCGCCGACTTCATGGAGGGGCAAGCCCGCCTGCGCGGCAAAGTCAGCGCCGCGCTGGCGTACCCCATCCTGATGATCGTGATCGGAACCTGCCTCATCAGC
>CAXSGV010000658.1:0-3074 GCA_964236615.1 uncultured Polyangiaceae bacterium | reverse complement strand
AGCAGCTCCGCGGCGGCGTCGCCGGCTTCAAGCTGCACGAGGACTGGGGCTCGACCCCGGCGGCGATCGACGCCTGCCTGACGGTGGCCGACCGCTACGGCGTGCAGGTCGCGCTGCACACCGACACCCTGAACGAGACCGGCTACGTCGAGGACACGCTCGCCGCGATCGCCGGGCGGTCGATCCACACCTACCACACGGAGGGCGCAGGCGGCGGCCCCTTCTGGGGGGGAGGGGGGGGGGGCGGGGGCGGCGGAGGAGGCGGCTCCGGCGGAGGCGGGGGCTTGGGGTTGAAGTCGAAGGGGAGCGTCAACGCGGGGGAGTCTACCGCCGGTTTCCTCTATAGTCCTCGCCCACAATGCCGAAGCCGTTCCGAAAGGTCCTCGTCGCCAACCGTGGCGAGATTGCGGTTCGCGTCATGCGCACGCTGCGCGAGATTCAGATCGCTTCCGTCGCCGTCTACTCCGAGGTCGACCGCGCCGCGCTCCACGTGCTGGTTGCGGACGAGGCGTACCCGATTGGGCCGGCCGCCGCGTCGGAGAGCTACCTGCGCGTCGACAAGATCATCGACGCCGCGAAGCGCTCCGGGGCCGAGGCCATTCACCCAGGCTACGGGTTCCTCAGCGAGAACCCCGTGCTGCCCGAAGCCTGCGAGGCAGCTGGAATCACGTTCATCGGCCCACCGGCGAGCTCGATGCGGCAGATGGGGTCGAAGACCGCGGCGCGCCAGCGCATGAGCGATGCCGGCGTCCCGATCGTGCCGGGCGCGATGTGCGACTCGAGCGAAGAGGCGACGGCCGCGGCGAAGAAGATCGGCTTCCCCGTCATGCTCAAGGCCTCGAGCGGGGGCGGTGGCAAAGGCATGCGCCTCGTCGAGAGCGCGGGCGAGATGGCGAGCGCGTGGGAGCGCGCGCGCTCCGAGGCGAAGAAGTTCTTCGGCGACGACACCGTCTACATCGAGAAGGCGATCCTCCGCCCGCGCCACGTCGAGATCCAGGTGCTCGGCGATCGCGAAGGCAACCTCGTCCACGTGTTCGAGCGCGACTGCTCGATCCAGCGCCGGAACCAGAAGGTCGTCGAGGAGACGCCGTCGCCCGCGGCATCGCGCGAGCTCGTGGCGCGGATGGGCGCGATCGCCGTGCAGGGCGCGAAGGCGGTGGGCTACCACAGCGCGGGGACCTTCGAGTTCCTGCTTGCCGACGACGGCAGCTTCTACTTCCTCGAGATGAACACGCGTCTCCAGGTCGAGCACCCCGTCACCGAGCTCGTGAGCGGGCTCGATCTCGTGCGCGAGATGGTGCTCATCGCGCAGGGCGAAAAGCTCTCCTTTGCGCAGAACGATCTCGAGAGCCGCGGCGCGGCGATCGAGTGCCGCATCTACGCCGAAGACCCTGCGAGCGGCTTCCTCCCCTCCCCCGGCGTCATCGAACGCCTCTCGGTGCCCGCCGGTCCTGGCGTGCGCGACGACGGCGGCGCCTACCAGGGCTGCACCATCTCGAGCTTTTACGATCCGCCTATCTCGAAGCTATCCGTCTGGGCGCCGACGCGCGCACGCGCCGTCGAGCGCATGCGCCGCGCTCTCTCGGAGTACGTCGTCACGGGGATCCGCACGAACATCAGCTTCCACGAAAAGCTCTTCTCGCACCCGGACTTCGTCGCCGGAAATTACGACACCGGCTTTCTCGAGCGGAACAAGGACGTTCTCCTCGGTTACGCGGCGGTCGCCGACAAGGACCGCGAAGCCCTGGCCGTCGCGATCGCGATCGCCGCCTCACGCCTCGAAGGCGCGACCGGCGCGAAGACAGCGGCGGCAGGCGAACAAGGATCGCGTCTCTCGCCCTGGATCGCCGAGCACCGCGCGCGCACGCTCCGCTGACCGGCTACCGAACAAGAAAAAAGACCACGAGGACGTTTGCCCTCGTGGCCTTCGCTCGTGGCCTTCGCGGCGCTGGAATCTTCGTCTGAAAATCAGCCGCCGCCAGCGCCGTCCAAGCTCGCGTCGACGCCGGGGATGCCGCCTTCGGGGACACCGCACTGGTCGCGGCAGGCGCCGATGACGCAGAAGCCGAGGTTCTGGCCGATGGTCGCAGCGTTGCCACCCAGGTTGGCGAGGTTCTTGATTCCGCAGACTTGGAGGCCGCCACCCTTCGAGACGCAGTCGTAGAAGGCGATGACGGCTTCTTTGCAGTCGCAGTCAGCGTTGCACTGCGTGAGGTAGGTGCCGCAGTTCGTGCGCGAGCAGCTCACGCACGTGCCCACTGAGGCGCCCGTCTCGTTGAGCGCGGCGTCGGCCGGCGTGATCGTGTTGAGATCGGCGTCGCTGCACGAAGGGCCGGAGTCGACGACTTCCTTGTCGGGCGCGACGTCCTTCGCAACGACGTCGACCGCGGCTTCGTTGCCTGCATCCGTGGCGTCGTCCGAGCTACCGCCGCAGCCGCCGCTCGTGACGACAGCGAGCGGAAACATGACGCCGAGACCCACAAGCGCGAATCTCAATTGCCGAATCCTCATGACAGCCTCCTTAAAGCCAAAGCGCGTGGCACCATACGCCCCACGCCGGAGGCAATCCATGGCTTTTCGTAGGTCTTCTTCGCTCTTCCTCGCGCTGGTTGTCGTGGGCACGTTCGCCGCTTCATGCGGTGGGTCGGACGATGCTGGAGCCGCGGGGCCTTCGGGCGCGGTTGCGCGGTTTCGCTCGACACCCGGCGCCAACGCCGCGACGCCCGACTTTCTCGACGTGCCGTTTCCGAGCGACGTCTACCTCGCGAATGGGAAGGTCATCACCCTTCCCGGGTTTGATCGCGTGTTCAAGCGAAGCGGCGAGTACCTGACGCACGAGCTGTCCAAGATGGATGGCTTCTCGCGCGACGCGCTCGCCCTCTTCTACGTCGACGACACGACTGCGCCGAAGGACGACGAGGGCGAGGTCGCCGCCGCGGAGCTCGATCCGAAGTCGCTGCCCGCCGGCGAGAACGACTGCATCGCGGACAGTAGCTCGGTGTTCCTGATCGATCTGCAGGCGACCGACGCGAGCAAGAGCCGCATTTTCTGCCGCGGCCAGGTGCACGACGACG
>CAXSGV010000657.1:0-3091 GCA_964236615.1 uncultured Polyangiaceae bacterium | reverse complement strand
GACGCCGGCCCCCCGCCCGACGCGCATCGCCGCGGCCGGGCCGACGACGGGGGCACCCACGTCGGCGGCCAAGAGCGGAGGGGGTCGGCCGGACGCTGCGCGAACGCGATCGGCCGCGCGGGTGGAGTCGTGCTGCGCGAACGCATCGAGCGCACGGGCGAGGTCAGCCACGTCCGCAAACCGCTTCGCCGGATCCTTTTCGAGACAGCGCGCAATCACGGCTTCGAGGCCCGGCGGCAGGTCGGGTCGCACCGCAGAGAGCGGGGGCGGCTGCTCAACGAGCACGCGCGTGCAAAGCTCGGCCATCGTGTCGCCATCGAATGGGACATGGCCTGCGAGCGAAGTGTAGAGCACCGCACCGAGCGCCCACAGATCGCTCCGCGCGTCGAGATCGCGCGCGCCGCGAAGCTGCTCCGGGGACATGTAATGCGGCGAGCCCATCACGTCGCCCGTGCCCGTGAGCTTGAGTTGATCCTTTTCCGTCGTCTTCGAGATTCCGAAATCGAGCACCTTGACCAGCGCTCGACCGGCGACGCTGCGCGTGACGAACAAATTCTGCGGTTTCAAGTCTCGATGAACGATACCGAGAGCGTGCGCTTCCGCGAGCGCCTCCGACGCTTGAAGGATGTAGTCGACGGCCACGTGAGGCGGCAGCGGACCGCTCGTGTCGATGAGGTCCTGCAGATCGGAGCCTGCGAGGTACTCCATGACCAAGAACGGCGCGCCGTCATCCGTTGCGCCGACATCCAGAACACGAGCAACATGCTCGCTTCGAAGGCGGACAGCCGCGCGCGCTTCGCGCTCGAACCGGGTCACGACGACCGGATTCTTCAACGAGTGCGGCAGCAAGAACTTCATCGCCACACGCTGATCGAGCTGAACGTGCGTCGCGAGCATCACGGCGCCCATGCCCCCAATGCCGAGGACCTTCTCGATGCGGTACTTGCCCGCGACGAGGTCACCCGGCCGGAACGGGAGGTCGTCCTGCGCCGCGGTCATGGACACGACACGACGCCCACGGCAAAGCGCGTCGGGACGAGTGGATTCGGTGCCGACCAACCGAGAATGCGGTTCTCCTCGAGGACAAGCATCACGTTGCCCTGACCAAAGACGCCAATCGAGTCGTAGCCGTTGGGCGCGCCCGGGCCGACGATGGTGCCATCGCCGCCGACGATCTTGTTTCGGCGGATCTCTGCCCTCGCGCGTTCTGGACGAGAACGCCGCAGGACGCGGTGGGTCGGCCAGTCGCACGATCGAGGCTGCCACGACCACCCTCGATCACCTTGTCCTTGAGCGCGTGACCGCCGGTGACGTCCGCGACCCCAGCCGCCGAGCCGCTCAACACGACGGCGGCGGAGCCGAGCGTACCGTCGACGAGCGATACGCCAGTGCCACCGCGGATACCGTCGCCCGTGAGCCGCGAGGTCAAGGCAACGTGGTCGTCCATGGTGGCGAGGACCACGCACCCGCCCGACGCCGCCACCACCACCATCGGCACGATCCACCACCTTCGCATCGCGCCCCCACCTTACCATGGGCCCCGCCGACGGTTTTTTTGCGACTTCGTTCGTCGACCGCGCTCCTACGGCATATGCCGCACTTCAAGCGCAATCATCTCGTTTCACTTCTCTCTCTTCTCGCCGTCGGCCTCGCGCCCATTGCCGCATGCAGCAGCGACGGCGGCAGCGAGCCCACCACCGGTACCGACGGTGGCGCGTCGAGTGACAGCTCGACGTCGTCCTGCTCGTGCTCCGTCACCGTCAACGGCGACGCGAAGAAGATCACGTGCGGCGAAGACGGCTGCGTCGGCGGAAAGCCGTACCACTGCGGAGCTGGCGCGAGCCTCTCGCAGGGCGGCTCGGGATGCACGGCGCCCGCCGACGGCGGCTCGGACACGTCTGCGCCGGCCGCCACCACCGTCCCGTGCAAACAGTTCCCACCGAAGCCCCAGACGTGCGACGCGAAGACGGAGTACTGCATCATCTCGACGCCCTCGGGCGGTGAGGTGTGCGCGCCGCTGCCCACCGGCTGCCACGCCTGCCCGTGCGCTAGCTCCGACACCGAGGCTGCCTGGAAGAAGCTCGAGAACGGAACCATCAACTGCACGAACGTCGTGATCACCTGCAACGACGTGAGCGGCGCGATCACCGCCACGTGCAAGAGGTAGCGGCGTGAGCCGAGCTTACGGCTTCGGCGCCGTGACGAGCGCGAACGCAGCGCCTTGTGGGTCCATCAGCTGCACGATGCGCTGACCGCCCGGCACCTCCATCGGGCCATTCAAGACGACTGCGTTCCGCTTCTTCGCGCGCTCGAGCGCGGCGTCGAGGTCGGGCGTCGTCACGTAGTACATCCACGACGGGGGCACGAGGCGTCCATCGGGCGTTTTCATTCCCTTCGGCAATGTCATCATTCCGCCGAGCTGCGTCGCGCCGCGGCCCCAGAGCAGGTATTTGCCCATCGCCCCCATGTCGAACTCGTCGAGGCGCTCCCAACCGAAGAGCGCATTGTAAAATGCATAGGCCGCTTCGTGGTCGGTCGTCACGAGCTCGTGCCACGACAGCTCACCCGGCTGCGTGGTGTCGTGCGCGGGCATCGCGCTCGCCGGGGCGATGACCGCGATCGTGGCGCCTTGAGGATCCGCCAGGACGGCAAGGCGACCGATTGTCGGTACGTCCATCGGCGCGACGATCGTTCGACCGCCGCGTTCGTTCGCCAGCGCGAGCGTGCGGTCCACGTCAGCGACTTCGACGTTCGCCTGCCAGTGCGGCGGAGCGCCCATCTTCTTCGCGCTCTCCGGAAGCATGGACACGCCGCCGACGGGGCCCTGCTCGGCCACCCACATCGTGTAGTCGCCCTCCCACGCTTGCGTCTTCCAGCCGACGACGTCGGTGTAGAAGTCGATCGCACCTTGGCGATCGGTCGTGAGGAGCTCGTACCAGACATAGCGGCCAATATTCGTGTCGGTCATGGGGCGCAGGATCGACCGCCGCGCGCGCGGCTTCAACGCGAATCGTCTTTCTTTCTGCGTCTCGGTGACTAGCTACACGGCGGTGCAGAATTCGAAGTGAACGAGCGGTCTGAGCCGCGTCGA
>CAXSGV010000656.1:0-3092 GCA_964236615.1 uncultured Polyangiaceae bacterium | reverse complement strand
ACCTTCGTCCGTCGCATGGGTCTCCGTACAGCCCGCGACGCACGCGAGGCCAACGAGCATCGAGAGAACGATTTCGATCGGCTGGCGCATCACCACGTGACCCCCTCATCCTCGTCAATGACGACCGCTTGTGTGGTGAAGCTGATGCTTTGCCCTGCCGGTGCGACGACGCCGTCGCCCGGGGCGTCGAACGGCAGGCTTGGCGGTGGCACACCAGGGGAGACCGTGAAGGGGACGAGATCCGCCTGATCGACCTTCGCCATGCGCTTGCCCCCGGAGAAGACGGCCATCGTCGGGAAGACAGTGCGATCGACGTTGACGGTGACCGCGCCATCGCAGCACACCTTGACCGTCGCGTTGGCGTAGATGAACGGAGCGTTTATTCCGAGAGTGGCGTGAAGAAGGTTGCGCTCCGCGAAGCCGACGCGGGAAGAGACCTCGGACTTGAACTCCACACAGCTGCCCGAAGCCTCGGCCGAGAGGTTGTGCGGAAATCCCCACGCCAGCTCGCTGTCCATGCCCAGCGTGTACCCGGAGCTCTGCTCCAGATGCGGATCGAAGGCGGAACCGTCGTCCCAGGTCCTCGGCCGGTCGTCCTGGCAACGGATCGTCATGTTCGAGATCTTCAAGAAGCCGCGGTAGTTGTGGCTGTCCTTGAGCGACGTCCACTCGCGGTTGTCGTAGAGAGACTGCGGGTCCATCCCCCAGTTGGCGGAATAGGCGAGCCCGCCGAGCATCCCGCCGACGGCGTCCTTGTGCCACTGGCAGTCGATGCGATCGATCAGGTTTCCGTCGAGCTTGTAGCGAAAGCACGGGTTCCCACATTCTGGCAGCGCGGAGCACAGCGGATCGACGAAGGCCGCCGGATTGAACGGAGCGATCCACCACACCGCGGTCACGTCTTGCGGCACGATGTCGTAAATTTTCGAGGTGCTCTCGGCCTGGGCCTTGGTCCCGGTCGTTTCGTCGGTCGTCGAGCTGCAACCGGCAGCGAACGTGATCGCCGCCGCGACGCCGATCCCTCTACGCACGATCTTGTTCATCGTTCGAATGGTCTTCATGTGCCTCCTCCTCGAACGTCATCGCAACAAGCGATCCACCGCTCAGAGAGGGCAGGACTCGGGTTTTTTGTCTGTTTTTCACACCAGAAAACCGCTTGGTGATCGATTCGATCCCAAGTTCGAGATCGCTTCGATCCCAAGGTCGTCCGCGGAGTAAGTTTCACGTGACGTCATGGAAGAAGATGAGACGCTCGCCCGACCCCATCGCGCTTCGCCGCCCGCGACGGCGCCGACTTTTGCGCTCGTCGTCATCGCAGGCCCCGACGCCGGAAAGCTCCTGCGAATCGACGGCACGCAGGCGTCGCGTGTGCTCATCGGGCAGGGACCCGTTTGCGATCTCCAACTCTCCGACCGTCAGGTGTCGCGGCGGCACGTCGCGATCGACTCGCACGGCGAGACGCTGCGGCTGACCGATCTATCGTCGACGAACGGCACCACCGTGAACAACGTCGTCGTATTCGACGCCTCGCTTCGCGGCGGCGAGATCGTCTCCATCGGAGAGACCTCGCTCCGCGTCGACCTCGTGGGACGCACGAGCGTAACTCCCTCGACGCAAGATCACTTCGGTCGGGTCATCGGCGCGAGCCCGGAGATGCGGCGTCTTTATCCCCTGTGCGCGCGACTCGCCGCGTCCGACGTCCCGGTCATCATCGAGGGCGAGACCGGCACCGGCAAGGAGCTGCTCGCCGAGGCCATTCACGAGGAGAGCGGCCGCGCACAAGGCCCCTTCGTGGTCTTCGACTGCACGGCGGTACCGGCGAACCTGCTCGAATCACATCTCTTCGGGCACGAGCGCGGCGCTTTCACCGGCGCCGTGGCGATGCGTCGCGGCGTGTTCGAGCAAGCCCACGGAGGTAGCCTCCTCATCGACGAGATCGGTGACCTCGACGTCATGCTCCAGTCGAAGCTCCTTCGCGCCATCGAGCGCTCGGAGGTTCAACGCGTCGGCGGCGAGCGCTTCTCGAAGGTCGACGTGCGCGTCATCGCGGCAACGCGCCGCGACCTCGATCGCGAGGTGCAAGAGGGCCGCTTTCGCGACGACCTCTTCTATCGCCACGCCGTCTCGCGCATCGAGCTTCCGCCGCTTCGCCAGCGGCGCGGCGACGTCACGGTTCTCGGAACGCACTTCTGGGAGCGCCTCGGAGGCAAGGAGGCCATCCCCGCCGATCTCCTCGACCGCTTCGAGCATTACGGTTGGCCAGGAAACATCCGCGAGCTCCACAACGCCGTCGCGCGGCGCATCGCGCTCGGCGATCTCGCTCCCGTCGAGGCGACCCGCGCCGGCCACTCGGCGGCCCCGCCGGCGACAGCGACCGCAACCGGCAGCGGCAACACGAGCACCACCGACGTGATCGAGCAAACGCTGGCGCTCGGGCTCTCCTTTCCTGCGGCCCGCGAGCGCGTCGTCGAGAGCTTCGAGCGCCGGTACATCGAGCGCGTCCTCGTCGCTCACGGTGGAAACGTCGCGCGCGCCGCCGCCGCTTCGGGCATCGCGCGTCGCTATTTCTACTTGATCCGTGCGCGTCAGGACGCGCGCCAGGAAAAGTAACCTTCAATCAGAACGTGCCGCGAAGACCGAGCGTCGCGCCTGGGCCCGCCGTGGCCGGTTGCGCGGACGTGGAAGGCGACGAGCTCGTCGACGCGACCACGAACCAGATGCCACCACCGACGACCGTAGCCCCACTCACCATGAAGAAGGCGCTCGAGTTGTTTGCCAACTGATGCGCGGTGCCCGCGGAGCCTGGATCGCAGAGCTTTGTCGTCGCGTTGCAGTGGTCGTCGCGCTCGCTCTTCGCAGCGAGGCCGTACACGACGCCGATGCCCGAGAGCACGATGCCGGCGCCGATCACGAGCAGGGGCAGGAGGCGCGAGGGGCGGCCGGCTGTCGGCGACACGTCCGGCGTGGGGGCCGTCGAAGCGCGCGGCTGAGCGATTGCGGCCGGCGGCGCCGCTGGGTGCTCTCCTGCGCCGCCCGGGCTCGCACTGGAGCTCGCGCTGGAGCTGGAGGTCGAAGTCGAAGTCGAAGTCGAA
>CAXSGV010000655.1:0-3098 GCA_964236615.1 uncultured Polyangiaceae bacterium | reverse complement strand
ATCGTGCCAGGCGCTCATTAAGTCCGCATGAAGACGTGTTCACGTTTCGCGGCGCCGCCGTCTCCGGCTACTCGTCGCTCGCGTCTCCGGCCTTGGTGACGCCGTAGCTCGCGAGACGGCGCGCGAGCGTCTTTCGATCGAAGCCGAGGACCCGCGCCGTCATCGATTTGTTGCCGCCGACGGCCTCGAGCACGCGGAGAACATAGCGCCGCTCGACCTCTTCCATCGGCACGAGCTCGGACGGATCATCGGCCACGACGAGCACGTGGGACGCCTTGTAGCTGCGCACGCGATCGGGAAGATCGTCGACCGCAAGCTGCTCGTAGCGGGCGAGGGCGACCGCGCGCTCGATGCAGTTCTGCAGCTCGCGCACGTTGCCGGGCCAGCTGTAGGCGAGCAGCTTCTCCGCGACCGGCGGCGAGATCCCGGTGATGCGCTTGCCGCTACGCGCGGCGAACCGCTCGACGAAGCTCTGCGCCAACAGCAGGATGTCGCTGCCGCGCGCGCGGAGCGGGGGAAGCTCCACGTGGACCACGTTCACGCGGTAGTAGAGGTCCTCACGGAAGCGCTTTTCCGCGACGGCGGACTCGAGATCGCGGTTGGTGGCCGCGACGATGCGCACGTCGAAGGGCACCTCGACGTTGCTCCCCACCGGACGCGCCTGCCGCGTTTCGAGCGCGCGCAAGACCTTCGCTTGAACGGCGAGGGGCATCTCCGCGAGCTCGTCGAGAAACAATGTGCCGCCGCTCGCCTCGAGGAAGAGGCCGCGCTTGTGACCCTTGGCGTCGGTGAAGGCCCCCTTGGCGTGCCCGAACAGCTCGCTCTCGAGGAGCGCTTCCGGCATCGCGGCGCAGTTGAGCGCGACGAACGGACCATCGCGGCGGGGGCTTCGCTGGTGGAGCGCGCGCGCGACGAGCTCTTTGCCAGTACCGCTCTCGCCCGTCACGAGCACAGTCGCGGTGGAGTCCGCGAGCCTTCCGACGAGATCGTAGATCTGGCGCATCGGAGCGCTCTTGCCGAGCATGTCCTCGCAGCGCTCGGCTTCGGCCACCATGAGCTGGAGACGCTTGACCTCTTCGCGCAGCGCTTTGTGGCGGACCGCGCGCTCGATCGAGAGAATGAGCGCATCGAGCTCGAAGGGCTTGGGAATGAAGTCGAACGCGCCCGCGCGAATGGTCGCGATCGCCGTCTCGAGGGAGCCAAACGCGGTCATCACGATGACGGGCACGTCGGGTCGGTTTTCGACGATGCGCGTGCACAGCGCGAGGCCGTCCTTCTCGCGCATGCGGAGATCGGTGACGACGACGTCGAGCTCCTCTGCACCGATGACCACGAAGGCCTCGTCGGCGGACGTACGCCACGTGACCGCGTACCCGCGCTCGGAGAGGCCGGCGTCGAGGTACTCGCACATGCTCGCGTCGTCGTCGACGATGAGGATCTTCGTCATGGGGAAACCACAGCGTAAGGCGGCGAGGGCCTCATGCCGAGGGCGCGTGCTCCGGTAGGTACACGGAGAACGTGGCGCCCTGACCAAGCTCGCTCGTGACGGCAATCCAGCCGCCGTGATCGCGCACGATGCCGTAAGCGACGGAGAGGCCGAGGCCCGTGCCCTCGCCCACGTCCTTGGTGGTGAAGAACGGCTCGAAAATTCTCGGCAGATCGTCGGTCGCGATGCCGGTGCCGTGGTCGGTCACGTCGAGCCGCACGTACGCGCCTTTCGCTCCGCCGTGCTCGGGTGGGGGTAAAAAATCGCCCGCCGAGAGCTCGAGCTCGAGCTTTCCGCCCTCGGGCATCGACTGGATGCCGTTGATCACGATGTTCGTGATCACTTGCTCGATGGGCACGGGATCGAGCTCGACGCTCGGCAGTCCCGAGCGCGCGCTGATTGTGATGGCGACGCTGTGCTTCGTTGCGAGCACCTCGAGGATCGTCGAGGCGTGCCGC
Organism: uncultured Polyangiaceae bacterium; assembly: GCA_964236615.1. Lineage (GTDB taxonomy): Bacteria > Myxococcota_A > Polyangia > Polyangiales > Polyangiaceae > CAXSGV01. Next base: position 1,154 of record CAXSGV010000655.1, on the reverse strand, counting down.
ACGATCTGCTCGAGGTCGACACTGGAGCGATTGACCCCACGGCGCCTCGCAAAATCGAGCAGCTGACGAATGATTCGCGTCATACGGTCGGCCTGCTGCGCGATGATCGACGCGCTCTCGCCGACCTGGGCCCCGTGCACCTTGCCCGCGGCGATCAGCTTGGCGCGACCCGACACGACGTTGAGGGGGGTGCCGAGCTCGTGTGCGATGCCGGACGCGAGCTTGCCGACTGTCATCAAGCGATCGGCGTGTCGCAGCTGGTCGAGCGTACGTAGCCGCGCTTCGGCTTCTTCCTGGATGCGGGCTTGCGCTTTCTGCAGCTGGTCGCACATCGCGTTCATCTCGCGCGCCAGCTCGCCGATCTCGTCTTTCTGCGGCAGGGCAAGTCGCGACGAGAGATCGCCCTGGCCGACGCGACGCGCCTGCACGACGAGCTTGTCGATGGGTCGCCCGACGAACGAGACGCCCACGAAGCTGGCGATGAGCGTCGCGAACACGGCGAAGGTGGCGAGCGCGATCAAGTGCTCCTGGATGCGGCCGCGAAGCAGCGCTTTCTCGACCGCGAGCGGCTCCGTGATCTCGAGCGCGCTGCCAGGCGGCGCGGGGGCGCCGAGCGGGACGTACGCGAAGAGCGTCCCGCCGTCGGCGGCTTCGTGATCGGTCCAGAACGCGACCTCGCCATGGTGCACGGCACCGAGCGAAGCAATCGGCGCGCGCGGCGCACGCAGAGGATCTTTCCCGCCGAGGACGACGTAGCGAAGGCGCGCGCGCACGAGCGCGTCGTCGGCAGTCTCGAGAAGATCGAGCGCGCGCACTTCGCCTTCGACGCCCCACACCTCGAGAAACGCGGGCCGCATCGTGCGCCCGATGAGCGACGCGTCGTCCGCCATCGATGCTTCGTAGAGCGCGATCTCGCGGTGCGCGCCGACGAACCCGAGTAGTGCGAGGGCGAGCACCGTCGCGAGAAAGAGAGCCAGCGTGATCTTCCGCGCGACTTTCATAGACGGTCTCTTAGTGGACCGCCGCCCCTCGGCGGTGTCCCTTTTTGACCCAATGGCCCAGGACTCCCCGGGAAGGAGGAATCACCCACCCGAATTACCGCGCAGTCATGTGCGCACATCCTCTGCCTGGCACGGCAAGCCTTCCTCTGTCTG
>CAXSGV010000654.1:0-3110 GCA_964236615.1 uncultured Polyangiaceae bacterium | reverse complement strand
TGCTGCTGGACCTCGATGCCTTCTACGCGAGCCTCGGCCGCCTCCAGCACCAAGGGCACGAGATTCTGGTGTTCCAGGTGCTGGACCCGGAGGAGATCGAGCTGCCGTTCCTCTCGGCCGTCGCGCTCAAGTTCTTCCAGGGCGGCTACATTCCGGTGCTCGTCGGTTCCGTCTTCTTCACGATGATGATGACGTGGCGCATCGGCCGCAGCTTGCTCGGTGAGTACATCGTTCAGCGGTCGCCCGAGATGGACAAGTTCCTCCTCGGCGTCGACGATCGCGTGATGCGTTGCCCGGGGACCGGCGTCTTCATGGCGTCGAACTCGGGCCGCGTGCCGCCGATCCTCTTTCACCAGTCGAAGCGGATCCGCGTGCTCCACAAGACCGTGATCCTCTTCACCGTGATCACCGAGCACGTGCCTGCGCTCGAGCACGATCGACGCCTCGAGGTGACGGAGCTCGGCTGCGGCTTTTACCGCGTGCTCGCGCGCTGCGGCTTCATGGAGTCACCCAATGTGCCCGAGCTCCTCGCCAGCGCGATGGAGCGTCTCAACCTCGGTCCCGAGGACTACGAGCACATCACGTACTACGTGGGTCGCGAGACCTTCCTCGCCACAGGCCGCGGCAAGATGGGTCGCTGGAGCGAGACGCTGTTTGCGTTCCTCTCGCGCAACGCGCAGCCGGCGACGATGTACTTCGGCATCCCGCCCGACCAGGTCGTCGAGCTCGGCACGCAGATCGATCTCTGAAAAAGATCAGTCCAGCTCAGCGACGAAGACGGTACAGCCCGCCCGTCGCGCCGCCGCCCGTGCCTTCGAGCCAGTAGACGTAGGTCCTGTCGATCGCGATCGCGATCGGTTGTGCGCGGCCCTTCGCGAGAGTCGTGCGTGGCCGAAGCGCGCCGGCGACGTCGATGCGCTCGATGCTGCCGTCGTTCGCCGCCGCGCCTTGGTTTGCCCAATAGAGCGTCGTGGTGTCGGTGACGACTGCGTTCGGGTTGGCGAGCTGGTCGGCGAGGGGAGCCACGGTGCCGTTCTTCTTCAGCGCGCCCGTCGCGCTGCGCTCGATGTAGAAGATGTCGCCCGCAATGACGGTCATGCTGTAGGCGCACGTTCCCGCCGGCACGGAGACGAGGCTGTTCGACCCCGGGGCCCACTTGACGATGGCCGCCGCCGGGTTGCAGAGGCCGTCGGTGCGGTTGGCGACGTAGGCCACGCCATTCTTCGCTTCGACCGTCGCGGGGAGGATGCCGGGTTTGGCGACGCTGTTCTCGGCGTCGATGCTGCCGCCGCGTGACGCGCGCCATACGCGGCCGCCCTTGTCGTCGTCGGTGCCCCAGAGGCTCGCGGCGTCGACGAAAAGCCCGCGCACCTTGTTGCCGGAAACGCCGTTGTTGCTCGACTTGTCGGGGAGGTCGACCGCGGCGCCCTTGTACCGTGTGACCCGCCCGGTGCCGCCGTGCGTCGACCAGTAGACGTCGGTGACGCCAGGCGTGGCGTCAGCGGCGATCGCGTATGGTCGATCGAGGTTGCTCGCGATGTCGGTCGAGGGCCCGCCCGCAATTGGTACGCGCACGATGCGCCCCGTGGTCGTCGTGGCACCGCGATCGATGACGTAGACATTGGAGTAATCGAGCGCGAGGGCGAACGGCGAGGCGATCCCGCCGAGGACGAGCGTCGGCGCGCAGAGGCCCGCCGTGCAGCCGTCGTCGCACGCGCGCCCGCATTCTCCGCAATGGGCGCCGCTGCTCGCGAGGTCGAAGCACGCCGAGCCACATGCCGTCGTGTTGCCAGGGCAACCGCCGTCGCTCAGTGGGACAATCGCTTCGTCGGACGCGTCGTTTGCGCCAGCGTCGGTGCTCGCCGATGCGTCGCCGTCGCGCAACGACGGAGCTTCGTTGCCGAGGATCGCGTTGCAGCCGCAGAGCGCGGCGAAGAGGGTGACGCCCGTGGTCCCGAGGAGCGTACGTCGGTTCATCAGAAGCTTCCTGCTGCGAACACGCCTTGCGGCACGACACCAACACGGAGGGTCGCGGGAGATCGGCGGACCGCCGCTGTGTCGGCACGTTGTGTCGGCGGCCGCGGCGCCGTGAGGTAGAGCGTCACGCCACCCGCAAAGAGAACGCCACCGGCTATGAACGAGATCGTCGCGAGGTTGCCCGCGCTGATGGCGTCGTTGCGAAGCGTGAAGCCGGCAGGTGAGCATCCCGTCGCGTCGCACTCTTGATCCGCGTCGCTGCTCTTCCCCATCGATTGCACGCCGAAAAATGTGCCGAGGCCGATCCCCACGAGGCCGACGGCCCCCGTGATTACGCCAAGCGTCCGCTGCGTGCCGCCGCTGCTCGGTGGCTCCGCGGGACCTTCGTGTTGCGCGGGTGCAGGGGTGGGCTCCGCCGCCGCGATCGGCGGTGGTGGCGCGTCCTCACCGAGGACGGGGATCGTGACCTTGCTCGTCGCGCCGTCGATCGTGAGCGTCGTCTGTTGCTCCCACGATTTGCCGCGCGCGGTCGCCGACACACTGTGCGGACCGGGATCGAGTGGGATGAGCGTGTCGAACTGCGCGGGGCCGACGACGGTGCCGTCACGCTTCACTTCGAGATCGCTCGTGCGGCTCTCGAGGGGGACCACGATGACGAGGTGAGGGACCTTTGCTTCGAGCGCCTTTACGCGCGCGCGCGCGACCTTCTCGCGCTCGGCCTGACCCGAGCCGTGTGCGGTCGCTGCAATCTGCAGGTAAGCGGCCCACGCGCTGGCGGTCTTGCCGACGTGCTCGTAACAGTCGGCGAGCTGGTACTGCGTGCCGAGGCCCGGATCGAGGCGCATGCTCTCCTCGAGCTTCGCGCTCGCTTCGAGGAAGCGACCGTCCGCCATGAGCTTCTTGGCGGCATCGTAGAGACCCTGCGCGATCGCCACTTCGGAGGGCGTGGGCGCGGCGTCAGCGCGGGTGGTCACGCCGAGCGTGCCGACGAGCGCGAGGAGGACCGCGCAGCACCCGATACCGGTTCTCTGACCGAGCACCATGGAATGCCAACACGGTATCACTTGCGGTCGTCGAACACCCCTTTGGGATCATTTTTCGTGGGCTTTTGCCACGCGAATCCACCTTTAAAA
>CAXSGV010000653.1:0-3136 GCA_964236615.1 uncultured Polyangiaceae bacterium | reverse complement strand
GCCCTGCACCGGCCGGCCGGCGGAGTTCACGAGCGTGCCGGTCACGACCGCCTTGCTGCCGTAGCCGACGGTGACGGTGGCCGAGCGGGCCTTCGGCGCTCCGCGGCCGGCCCTGACGACCCGGCGGGCGCGCACGGAGAGCTTGACCTGGTCGGAGCCGTCCGTGCCGTTGACCGCGCCGCGGGCGCTCGTGCCGTGGGCCGACCGCCTCGTAGTAGGAGTTGAAGAGGAAGGTGAAGTCCGGGTTGAAAGGGCGGTAATCGTCGCTCTCGCGCGCGAGCACGAAGGTCTCGAAGAACCATGTCGTATGGGCCAGGTGCCACTTGATCGGGCTGGCGTCGGGCATGGACTGCACGAGGCAATCTTCGGCGGAGAGCGGCGCGGCGATCGCCAATGTCGCGCGGCGCACGTCGGCAAACCGCGACCCGAGAGTGACCGCTCGAGAAACCTCATCCGGTCTGGAAGTGAACGCAGTTCGTGACATGGCTTTCGAGCGCGGCGAGGCTAGACGCGGTGACTGCTCATTTCAACCCGGGGACTCTCCTCGCGAAGCTCGAGGGGAAACACACGATCGCCAGCGTGCGCGAGGTGGCAGCCACCTGCCGCGGCTGCGACCTCTGGAAGCACGCGACGCAGACCGTCTTCGGCGAAGGCGAGGGGGACGCGCCCGCGCCCCGAACCCGCGTGATGTTCATCGGAGAGCAACCGGGCGATCAGGAGGACAAGGCCGGGCGCCCCTTCATCGGACCCGCGGGGCGCGTCCTCGACAAGGCCTTGGTCGAGGCCGGGATCGATCGCGGCGCGGTGTACATCACGAACACCGTGAAGCACTTCAAGTTCGAGCCGCGTGGAAAGCGCAGACTTCACAAGAAGCCCAACCAAGGCGAGATCGCCGCGTGCAGACCTTGGCTCGAGGAAGAAATTCGTCTGCTGCAGCCGGCCGCGATCGTCTGCTTGGGTGCGACGTCGGCGCAGGCGCTCCTCGGCAAAGCCTTCCGCGTCACGAAGGACCGCGGGAAAATCATCGCGACCGACTACGGAAAGGTGATGGCGACGATTCACCCCTCGTCGCTGCTTCGCGCGCCTGACTCCGCGACGCGCCATCGCGAGACCGCGAAGCTCGTCGCCGATCTCGCGAAGGTGGCGCCGTTGCTGGAGCGCGGCTAGATCACGCGGCTATCACTCAGTCGGCCGCCGACGGGCCGTCGGGGATCTCCGCTTCGACGACGCCATCGTCGGTTCCGACGACGCTCGTCGCCGGGCCAGGACCCATGCCCGGCGAGCCGCCGTGCTGCTGCGAGGGGGAGAACGCCGGGCGCGCCTTGTCTTCGAGCTGATCCTCGAGCGAGGACTCTTCACCGCGATCCGGTGTCACCGACGCAGCGGGCTCCGGATCTTTTCGCTTCTTCGGGTCCGCTTCGGGTTGGGTGGGGGTGCTCGGCGTGGTCATGGTCGTTACTCCTTTGCGAGATCGTCGACGAAGCGCTTGATGTGCGTGCGCGCGACCTCGTTCAGCGCGTACCCGCCGGCGGTCACGAGGAACATCCGCGCGATGCGCGAGCTCATGACGGCGCCGAGCCCGAAGCCGACGCCGACGGCAACGCCGAGCGTGCGGTAGGGATTGTCCTTCACCTCGGCCTCGATGAGCTGGGGGAGGTCCTTCGCCTTTTGGAGCAGCGCTTCGAAGTTTTGCGGCATGAGCTCCTTGACCTGCTCGGCGCGGGTCGCCTTGGCCTTGACCGGCTTCGTGCTCGCGGCCAATTCCGGCTTGGCGCTCGCGGCCGCTTCCGGCTTCGCGCTGGCTTCCGACTTCGTGCTGGGGGTCGTGCCGTCGGTCGTGCTCTTCGTCGTCGTCGTGTTCATGTGAAGTTCTCCCTGCGTCCGTGCACTGCGAGCCGCGTACCACCCGAGCGCTGGTTCGCTCTCGCGGAATTCATGGGTCTTTGCCCCGTCACCCCAACCGGGGCGTGACTCTTTGCCACGGCCGCGAGAGACGCGTGGCATTCGGTCACGTCGTCTGCGGCACCTTCTTCGATGCGAGTGGGGCTTTGGCAGGCCCGTTGATCACCGCGCCGTCGGTGCCGCCGAAACGCGAGCCGTGGCAGGGGCAATCCCATGTCTTCTCGGCCGTGTTGAAGTCGACGTGGCAGCCGAGGTGCGGGCACACCGGCGAGAAGGCGTGCACGTCGCCGCTCGCGTCGCGAAACACGGCGAGCTTCTCGCCGCCGAGCCGGACGATCTTTCCTTCGCCACGTCCCACCTCTTCGAGCGAGCTCGCTTCGGCCTTCTTCAGGCGATCGCCAATCAAGTGCAGGGGCACATCGAGGTTCTCGCGGACGAAGTCCCTGGCGCCTGCGATGGGCTTCACGCGTGACGCGCCGTACAGCGCGGACCACGGGTTGTCGCGGCCGAGCACTTGGTCGGAGAGGAGCATCGCGGCAAGCGTCCCGAACGTCATGCCGTTTCCGGAGTAGGCGGTGGCGACGAGCACGTGCGCGGCGCCCGGGTTCTTCCCGATGAACGGTAAGCCGTCCATCGGCTCGATGATCTGACCCGACCACTGGTGCCCGATCTGGACCTCGCCAAACCGCTTCGTTGCCCAAGCCGCAAGTCGCCCATAGCAAGCGAGCGTGTCGTCGTTCTGGCCGGTCTTGTGATCTTCGCCGCCCACGATGAGCCAGCGCTGCCCGTCGACCATCTGCGTGCGGGTGTAGTGGTACGGGTCGGCCGTGTCCCAGAAGAGCGCGTGGGCCACGTCGACCTTCGCGGGAAACGCGATCGCGTAAGAGCGGTAGTGCGCGATCTTCGTTTGAATCGCGACGCGGTTGAGCGGCGCGTAGGCCGCCATGATGACGTCACCGGCGGTGATCGTCTGCCCGCCCTCGAGCGTTACCCTGCAGGGCTCGCCATCGTCGATGTCGGTGACGCGCGCGTCCTCGAAGACCAGCCCTCCGCCAGCGACGAACGCTGCCACGAGCGGCACCAGGTATTTCCGGACGTGGATCTCGGCTTGGTTCGGAAAGCGCACCGCCGCCACCGCAGCGAACGGAAGGGGGACATCGCGCGTCATGTCGACGTCGACGCCGGCAGACTTCGCAGCCTCGTACTCGGCATGGAGCATCTCGAGATCGGAGTC
>CAXSGV010000652.1:0-3190 GCA_964236615.1 uncultured Polyangiaceae bacterium | reverse complement strand
TCGGCATTGGTGGCATCGGGCTCGCGCGCATCCTTGCCGCCTGCTCCAACAACGACGCAGCCAAGCTCGGCACCGACGAGATCCCCTCGGGCCCCAGCACGCCCAAGCCGACGGACGACGACGAGTACGTCCCGGGTAAGTCGGATCCGGTCGTCGCGGACGAGTCGCCGAAAATTCCGAACGCGAGCTGGGAAGCGCGCGTGAAGCAGCTCGAAGCAATCAGTGCAATCTACACCCTTGCCGCCCCGGGTCCCTGGGCCGGGAAGGAGCGGAGCCACATCCCCGAGATCACGATCGCTGGCAACAAGGTCACAGCCATCGTCCAGCACGTGATGGGCAGCAACTTGCTCGACGCGGGTTACGTCGACGCGACGGTGCCGGTCGACGCGACCAAGCCGGACGCGGGTCAGGACGCGGGCGTCGACGCCGCGCTCGACGCGAGCGCGGACGCAGGCGACGCAGGCGACGCGGGCACGGTGGTCGTCGACGCCGGACCGAAGCCGCCGACCGCGATCCACTACATCACGACGATCTACCTCAAGAGCCAGAACGGCGACGTCGTTGGCCTCTACGAGTTCGCGTCGACCGACGCCGCGCCGCCCACGGTCATCTTCACGCTGCCCGCCGGTGTGACCAGCGTGACTCCCTACGAATACTGCACGATCCACGGCCTCTGGGCGAACGACGCCAAGCCGGTGAGCTGATCGCCCTTACGGCGGCGAGCTTCGGGTCCGTAGACGTTCCAAAGCCTGACGCCTGCGTCACGCGGATCGAGCGCCGGAAACCGAGCTTCATGGATCAAAAAATCAAGGTTCTGCTCGTCGACGACGAGCCCAGCCTCCTCCGCTCGCTGCAGCGCCTCTTGCGCCGCAACGGTTTCGAGGTGGAGATGGCGAGCAGCGGGCAAGCGGCGCTCGAGATCCTCGAGACGAAGCCCGTCGACGTCATCCTCACGGACTTCAAGATGCCCGGGATGAACGGGGCAGATCTCTTGAACGTGGTGGCGGGGAGGTTTCCCGACACGAGGCGGGTCCTGATGTCGGGCTGCGCCATCGTCCAAGTCGACGCCGCCTTCATCCCGAAGCCGTTCGACCAGGATCAGCTCGTCCTCGTGTGCAAAAAGGGCAGGTTGCGATGAAGCCTGCCGCGGAGGCGAGCCCGGTCAAGGACGCCGTGCTTCAGCGGCACCTCAACGAGCTTGTCGTCTTCGGATTGGTCGGATCGACCCTCATTCAAGCCTTGGCGGTTGCGTTCGTCTGGGGTTCTTGGACGCAGGTGCTGATCATCGCGTCGACCTGGCTCACGATGGGAACGGTCAACTGGGCCATCACGACCTTCGTTCACCCCTGGGTGGGCAGCGAGCGCTCCGAGGATCTGCGCCTCTTTCCAAATGTGGTGCTGGTCTCGATCGCGGGACACGCCTCCGGATGGAGCATCGCGGCGCTTCTCTTTCTGCCGTTTGCTGCAGTGCTCGTCGGCGGTCTGCAGACCGGTCGACCCACGGGGCGGCTGCTCTTCATGGTCGGCTCGGTCGGCGGTTTCGCTCTCTTCGATCACGCCGCACCGACACTCGTCGCGTGCTTTGCAGGTCTCGGGTTGTTCTGGCATTTCGTTGGCCAGGCTCACACCCGCTTCGCGCGCGAAATGCTTCGTGAGCGGGAGCGAAACCTCGCCGACCTCGCGTTGTCCCACGAGAAGCTCAAGACCGCACGGCAGAGCGCGATCGCGCAGGAGAAGCTAGCCAGCATCGGCATGCTCGCGGCCGGCGTCGCGCACGAGATCAACAACCCGATGTGTTTCGTCACGGCCAACGTCACCGGCCTGATCGAAGATCTGGGCCTCGCCAGCGATCTCTCGCCCGAGATGATCGAGTACCGTGACGAGATCCTTCCGGGCACGCTCGACGGCATTCTGCGTGTGAATGCGATCGTGGCTGACCTCCGCCGTTTCGTGCGCGGCGAGCCCGAGGAATCCGTCGCGTTCGATCTGGCTTCCGAGGTCGAGGCCGCGGTTCGGATCTCACGGTCGCAGCTCAAGGCTGACCAAACGCTTCGGGTCGAGATCAGCGCAAGGCCGAGCGCGTGGGGCATGCCGCGGCAGATTGGGCAGGTTGCGCTCAACCTGATCATGAATGCCATTCAAGCGAGCGAGGACGACGGCACGATCGTCGTTTCAATCGGCGCAACCGAGCAGGACGCGGTGTTTGCGATCACGGACAACGGCACCGGCATGGCCCCCGAAGTGCTGACCCAGCTGTTCCTGCCCTTCTTCACCACGAAAGGAGTCGACGGCACGGGCTTGGGCCTCTCCGTCGCGCACGGGATCATCCAGGCCCATGGAGGGCGAATCGCAGTGTCCAGCGAAGTGGGTCATGGCGCTCGCTTCGAGGTGTTTCTCCCCGTGACGGGCACCGGCACGACCGTCGTCCGAAGGCACGTCACCAGCGACCACGCCGCCGAGTAACTGGCGTCCGCGACGCACGTCGGGGTGCCCAAATCCGGGATTCCTGCGACCCCAGCAGCCCCTCGCAGGACCGCTTCTTCGTGGTAGATCGCTCGGCATGAGCGACACGAGCGACATGAAGAAGAGCAGCCTGACCCAAGAGCTGGGCGCCGCGGCGCAGAAGCTCCTCAGCGAATCGATCGACGTGAAGGGCGGGCCGGATCCGGTGGCCGCGCTCTACGGCAAGCGGCGCGCGGGCTACTCTCTCTTCTCGCGCGGCATGTCCGACGCCGACTGCGAGGCCCTGCGGCCGTACTTGTTCGGGCGTCCGATCCCGAAGAAGCCCGGCGACGCGCCGGTCGTGTGCTTGAACCTCGTCAACGGTGAGTGGCGCCGGCCGAAGGAGCTCGTGCCCATGAAGTCGCTCGCCGACAAGCGCGTGACGCTCATGGAGATCGCGCGCACCGAGGAGGCCGATGTGCTCTTCGCAATCGATCGCGCGAGCGAGTTCTGGTCGTCGCTCGAGTGGTCGAGCGAGGGGCTCGCGTACAAGAAGTTCGTCATCAAGAACTTCTCGCGCTTGCTCGACTACTTCTACGAAGACTGCCTCGAGGAGCTCCGGCAGCAGACGCCGAAGACGCGCCTCGAAGCCGACAAGGACTTCTGGGAAGCGAAGCGCGCCGCCGATCACCTCGAGGGCAACGCCGAGAAGGCGATGGCCGGCGACGTCATCCCGCAGATGGTGCCG
>CAXSGV010000651.1:0-3219 GCA_964236615.1 uncultured Polyangiaceae bacterium | reverse complement strand
TTGAGGGTGAAACGCGTGTGGCCGGAGACGTTCGTCGTTGCGCTACCGAGCTGCGCTCCGCGGTCGTCCATGAGCGTCAGAAAGAGGTCGCTCCCAGCCGTCGCTGCGCCGTCGTCGTCGGTCGTGGCGACAGCGTCGAGGGAGATCTCGGCCGCATCGAGAGACACGGTTCGCGGCTCGCCGTCGAACCGGAGGGCGAGCGACCGACGCGCGAGATCGAGCGCGACATCGACCTTGGCGGGATCGAGAAGAGGAGTGGCCTGCGACGCGATGTGGGCGACGTACCGGTCGACGGGTAGTGCGACTTGCACGCAGAAGCGCCCCGCCTCGTCGAGCGGCACCAACGCTGTCTGACCGTCGCCCTCGACGGCGACGGCCTCGGGCTTCGGCCCACATCCCGTCGGCATCGTTCCCGGCTCGAAATGCACCGATTGCGAGCCCGCGCCGCGTTCGATTTGAACCCGGAGAGGCTGGCCGGTAATCGGTAATCCGGCGTCGTCGAGCACCTTGCCGGAGAGGACGAGACCACCGTTCGCACGTCCGGCGCGTGCATCGATCTTGGCCGCTCCGTGGATGTGGATGATCTTCATCGGGCGTTCGTCCAATCATGGCAGGTCAAAGCGTGAGACCCCGCCACTTTCGTACTTGGTAGGTGAAGGTGTCGGGCATGTGGGACCAGCCAATCATTTCCGATTTCCGGTGCGCGACGGATTCGTAACCGCGTGAACCCGCGTGATAACGTAGAGGGCTCGATGACGAGGATCCGATTTCGTGTCGTGCGTTGGATCGCCACGCTCAGCGTCGTGGCGGGAACCGTGATCGGCGCCAGTAGCGATACCGCGTCGGCGCAAACCGCGACGCGAACCGACTTCCTGATCGATCGTTTGAAGTACCCGCCCATCAGCGGCGTGTCCGACGACTTTCGTGTCCGCACGAACGCTGCTCTCGCGCTCGGCGCGGCGGACGACGACAACGCGATCACCCCGCTCTGCCAAGCGTTGAACGATCCGAGCGAGGTCGTTCGCCAAGCGGTGGCCGTCGCGCTCAAGCGTCTCGCGCGACCGAGCTCGGGCTCGTGCATGAAGAGCCGCCTCGATCGCGAAACCAACGCATCGGTGAAGCTCCAGCTCCAACGCGCGATCGAAGCGACAGGCAGTGGCAGCGGCGGCGGAACGACCGGCGGGACTTCGGGCACCGGCGGCAACGGCGTCGACAACTTCGTGCCGCCGCTCGTTCCGAAGGCGAAATACTACGTCGCGATCTCGAAGGTGACGAACAACACGAAGCGTGCGCAGCCCGACGTCGACAAGGTCGTCCTCGCTTCGATTCGCACGAAGCTCGGCACGATGAACGACTACCAGCTCGCGCCGACGACGGAGACCCCCGACGGCGCGCGCGCGGTGATGTCGAAGCGCGGAATCAAGAAAGGCTTCTACCTCTCGATCGCGGCCGAGAGCGCATACACCTCCGAAGGCCTGCGCGTGAAGGTGAAGTGCGTCGTGTTCTCGTACCCGGGCAAGGCGATGATCGCCGAGATGCCCACGTCGCTCGTGAACCCGTCGGTGCGTGCCGCTGACCCGTCGGCCGAGGACAACCTGATGGATATGGCTGCCGCGCACAGCGTCGAGCTCTTTGCCCAGAACATCACCGCGCTGTAATCTGAAGCGTCCACAACAAGGATCCCCATGAGCCCCGCCGCCCCCGCCGCAGCGCCCGCCCAGGCGAAAGATGGTCGCCACAACCGCAGCTTCAAGAACTACCTGCTCGATGCGCGGTTCCAGCTCAAATACACGGGGATGATCGTCGGGGTGTCGCTCGCGATCGCCCTGATTCTCGGCATCTTCCTCTACCGCACCAGCGGTGAGGTCGTGAACCAGAGTCAGAAGGTCGTCGACGAGAGCAAGAAGGTCTCCGACATCGTCAAGATGAACATCAAGAACGATCCGATCTACGGCGACAGCCCCGAGCTCGCGACCGCGTTCAACCAGTCGGCGACGGAGCAAGACAACAAGATCGTCGAGCAGCAGCAGTCGCTCATCCGCCAGCAGCACACGATGCTTCTCGCGCTCGTCGGCGGTCTCACGCTGATGGTCACGCTCATCGGGCTCCTCGGGATCTACTTCACGCACAAGGTCGTCGGGCCCATCTACAAGATGAAGGGGCTCTTGCGGCAAGTCGGCGACGGCAAGATGACCTTCTACGGCAAGCTCCGTAAGGGCGACGAGCTGCAAGAGTTCTTCGAGGTCTTCCAGACGATGGTCGACAAGCTCAAGGCCCGTCAGGCCGGCGAGATCGAGCTCCTCGAAGGCGCGATCACGGACGCCAAAGCGAGCGGCGCGAGCGAGGCGGCGATCGCCAAGATCGTCACCGTCCGCGACGAGATGCAGCGCGCCCTCGAGAAGTGAAAGTTTCGCTCGACGAGCTCCGGCTCCTCGGGCGTGCCCTCGAAAGCGACGCAGGTCGCCTCGAGTACGAAACTTGGACATCGATTGGTGGGATCACGTCGGCGCCCACGCGCGCCTTCGCAACTGCGGTCACGCGCGGCTTCACAGGCCGCCCCGACGCGGACCAAGAGTCGGCGAACGCGATCTTCGATCGCAACGACGACGGGTAAGCGGCCGACATGCGCCCGTGGACAGGCTCGCTCGAGGTCACCGCGCCGAGCGCATCGTCGCGGACTACCTGACCGCGCGAGGCTGGGAAATTTTGGCGATGAACCTTCGCCTGGGGCATTTGGAGGTGGATCTGGTCGCGCGCCGCGGCGATCTCGCGGTGATGGTCGAGGTGCGCTCGCGCGGGGCAGGCGCCTATGAGCGCGCCTTCGAGAGCATCGCGGGGAAGAAGAAGATGCGCCTGCTTCATGCGGCGGACAGGCTGTGGCGATTTCACCTCGCGAAGATGGAGGGCATCGATCGCATGCGCATCGACATCGCGTCCGTGCGGTTTGAATGCGACGGCGCGGTGGTGGAGCACATCGAGGGGGCGATTACTGCGTAATCGAGATTCAGATGCCAGGGGGGGGGTGAGCCGCGGGCTGGGGCGCTGGACGGTCCATGGTTTGCTGGTCGCCACGGGGTAGAAACACGCGAGGCGGGGACGGGGGCACGAGGAAAGTGAGTGGCGAGCTGGGAAGCTGGACGGTCCATGGTGTGCTGGCCACGGGTGTGACGTGAGTCGCGAGGCTGGGACGTATTTCGGTCCATGGTTTGTGGGGAGGGC
>CAXSGV010000650.1:0-3231 GCA_964236615.1 uncultured Polyangiaceae bacterium | reverse complement strand
TCCGCGCGTCTTGCTGCCCCAGCGCGGAAGCCATCGTCGGATCCTCGTCTCCCGCGTGCGGTCGCGGCGCGGGAAATCCGCCGTTCGCAAACGCGGCGAGGTCGGCACGCGCTTCCGACGGGGCTTCCCTCATCAAGGTCGGCGCGTTGGGATCGATGCTCTCGTCGCCGAAGCGGTGATCGGACACGGGCGCAGGAGGGATCTCCTGATCGCTGAGGAACGCGGCCCGCATCGCGTCGACGATCTCGGACGGCGCCTCGGTCACGATCGTCATCTCCGGCGGCTCGCTCGGCATCGTCGGAGCCGCCGGCGGGATGGTGCGCGCCACATCGAGCGGGGATTCCGCCGGCGAGGCGGGTGCGGGCGCGTCGGCGCTCGGCCAGTTGTCGTCGTCGTCAGGCATTCTCGGCTCCACAGAACACGTCACCACCCCGCCTTCTGCAAGAATTCTACATGCCGCGGTAGAGTGCGCGCGCCATGGACCAAGAACGTCGACCCGACGTCGCAGCCTTCCTCGAGGATGCGGCGCGTGAGCTGCCCGACGGGGTGCTCTCCACCGATCCCGCCGACCTCGCTGAATTCGGCCGCGACTGGACCCGCGTCCACACCCCCGCCCCGTCCGCGCTCGTGCTTCCGCGCTCCGCCGAGGAGGTCGTGCGCGTGGTGCAGATCGCGCGTCGCCACCACGTGCCGATCGTGCCGTCGGGCGGACGCACCGGGCTCGCGGGTGGTGCCGTCGCCGCCAAGGGCGAGATCGTCCTCTCGCTCTCGCGCATGCGGAAGATGGATCCCGTCGACGTTCTCGGCGCCACGGTGCGCGTCGAGGCGGGCGCCGTCACCGAAGCGGTGCACCAGCACTGCGCTCCACACGGCCTCACGTGGCCGGTCGACTTCGCATCGAAGGGCTCGAGCCACGTCGGCGGAAACATCGCCACGAACGCCGGCGGCGTGAAGGTGATCCGCTACGGGCTCACGCGGCAATGGGTCCTCGGGCTCGAGGTCGTGCTGGCAAGCGGCGAGCAGCTCGTGCTGAATGGCGCGCTCGAGAAGAACAACACCGGCTTCGATCTCCGCCAGCTCTTCATCGGCAGCGAGGGCACGCTCGGGATCATCACCGCCGCCACGCTCAAGCTGACGCGCCTCCCCGGTAAGCTCGACGTCTTTCTCTTCGCCGTTCCCGATCTCGCGGGGGTGCTGCGCCTCTTTCGGGAAGCACGCGGGGGGCCGTTCACGATCACCGCCTACGAGTTTTTCACCGACCTGTGCCTCGCGCGCGTCCGCCGGCACCGCAGCGTGCGCCCGCCATTCACCGAGTCTTCGCCCTATTACGTCCTCCTCGAGGTCGAGAACGCCTCCGCCGACGCGCTCGAGCCGTGGATCACCTCGCTCTTCGAACGTGAGCTCGTGAGCGACGGGACACTCGCTCAGCACGCCGCCGATGCACGCGCGCTCTGGGAGCTGCGCGAGGGCATCAGCGAGAGCCTCTCCGCGACGGGGCTTCCCCACAAGAACGACATCGCGCTCCCCATCGCGCGGCTCGAGGCCTTTTGCGCCGAGCTCGAGGCGAGCATGGCAACGCGCTACCCGGGGTGGGAAATCTGCCTCTTCGGCCACATCGGTGACGGCAACCTCCACGTCAACGTGATGAAGCCCGACGACCTTGATAAGGCAGCATTCTTGCTGAAGACCAAAGAAGCCGACCGCGCGATGTTCGAGCTCGTGTCCGCCCACCAAGGAAGCATCTCGGCGGAGCATGGCGTAGGCCTCTTGAAGAAGGACTACCTCCCCTACTCGCGCACCCCCGAAGAGCTGAACCTCCTCCGCGCGATCAAACGGGCCGTGGATCCGGAGAACCTGCTGAACCCGGGAAAAATCCTCGACCCGTAGCTCAAAGCGGCGGCAGCTCGCTGAACGTCGCGCCCGCCATCCAGGCCTCGGTCTCCTTCTTGTAGCGAACGAACGCCTCGGTGCTGCCCTCGGCGCTCCACAAGAAAACCTGCGTCCCGACGGTGACGACCCGCTCTCTCTTTCGCACCGCACCCTTGGCCGCGTGCACCGCGTCGAACGTCACCTCGTACGCTGGATGCCCGCGGTAGGTCACTGGGCCCTCGCTCGTGTACTTCATGCTCTGGAAGAACTTGGCGTAGTCCGCGCGGTACTCGTTCTTCGCGAGCTCCTCGGCCGTACGTGCCTTCGCATCGACCGAGTACGTCTTCGCGAGCATGAAGAAGAGCTCACCCGCGCGGCGCCGCGCGCAGTCGATCATGCGCATCCGTCCGATCGCGGGCTCGTTCGCGCTCTTCTCGCGGCACTCCCACCCGGCCCCCGCAGGCTGCGGCGCGGAGATCGTTCCGTCGACGCGTGCAAATCGCACGTATCCATCGCCGGCGTCGACCGGCGCGGCAAGGTTCGCCACGCCCGCTTCGAGCGCAGGGACGGGCTCGTTCCGCACTTCGAAGAACGTGCTCGGCGCGGTCGCAACCGACGGCGCCGCCGACGCCGACGCGACGGCGGCGTCGACCGGCGCAGCCTCGGTCCTCGCGCGGCAGCCCGCGCCAAGCGCGAACGCCGCGAAGAGCGCGCAGCTAGCACCTCGACGCAGAGCAATTGACTGGTTCGGGCAGCGATGTCGGTGCACTTCGGTCACACCTCGTTGACGTTAACGTACCGTGTCGTCGACGTCCTCGTTCGACGGCGACGTACGGCGACGTGGACCTGGACGACCCCGTTGATGCTAGCTGCGGCTCTCCTGGGGCAACTTCAGCTCGAGCGGCCGAACGGGTCGCATGCTGAGCTCCAATGCCTCGACGTCTAGCAGCGTGCGATCGAATTTCTCTCGCTTGCTTGCGCATCGTTGGCAACCGACCGAAGGGGCACGCCGAGCGCGCCGACCAGCTTGTCCGTGCGGCGAATCCGTCGTGCCGCCTCGCTCGACGTCATGAAGCTGCGAAAGGTCGTCGCTCCCGCTCGTTACGAAGCCGGGATCCTCGTTCTCGAAGGCGTCGTCGCCATGCTGACAAAGAGGGGCTGAGCGTCAACGTGGCGAACGTCCGAGTCCACGTCGTCGTCGCCGTCGACGAGGGCGAGAACGTCAACGTCAACGTACGTCACGTCGAGCGCTCGAGCCAGCGACCCTGGGGCTCGGCTCGCCTCGCCTCGTCCGACGTGGCGCGCTACTCGAGCACGCCGCCCTTTGGGCTCACATCGGCTGCGAAACGCCGCGCTTCGGCG
>CAXSGV010000649.1:2187-3235 GCA_964236615.1 uncultured Polyangiaceae bacterium | reverse complement strand
CGAACCGGCGGCGCATTGGAGACTCGACCAAGCACACACCGGGCCACATTGTGAGACGGCCAAGAGACCGGGTTTTTGCGGGGGACCGGCGAGGCGTGGATATCCCACACGCCCACACAGGTGAGCTTTACGATCCAGGTGGGGGCGGCGTCCTCCTGGACGCGGCGAGGTGCAGGTCGGGGGGGTCGTCCACACGGCAAGGGAGTCGGACGAGGGTGAGATCGCCCTCTCCTCTAGTGCGGGTCAGAACGCCGAGCGTGACGGCCTCGAGGCCGGCGAGGTGCTCGCGCGGGACGTGCGTAGCGAACACGGCATAAAGCTGCTTCAGGAAGGCGCGCCCGAGACGCGCGGAGATCGCCACTGCGTCCTCGTGACCGAGCCAGCGCATGATAGCGAGCAGCGGCACCGGCGACGGCTGCACTCCCGGCGGAAGGTTGCGGAGGTCGCGGAAATCGGGTTGGAAGTACGGGAGCTCCGCTGGATCGATCGCCGCGAACCCCTCCTTCCCATAGACGACGAGACGCACGAGGCTCGCCGCATCGCTCGGATCGGGGTGCTCCATTTCTGCCGCAATCAAGATATCGACGGCTGCGGCGTCGAGCCCGGCACGGTGGAGCGCTTTGCGGGCAAGCGCGATCGGAGCGCCGCGGAGGAGCGCGCCGAGACCGGTGCGACGGTACGGCGGGAAAACCAGGACGTGCGCGAGGTACACGACCGCGACCCTCGTGGCGGCGTCGAGGATCACGTGGCAGTCGCGCACCGCGGCCATCTCGCCCTTCTCGTCGCGCGCGATCAGGAGGTGGTAGGTCGATTGCGCGTCGAGCCAACGCGCGATCACCTCGCGACGTTCGAGCTCGCCACGCGGACCGAACTCGGTCGCGAGCGCGCCGTAGGCTTCATCGAATGTGGCGCCGCGCGAGGAGGTCACCTCTTCGAGGCGGTAGCGCGGTGGCATCACACACGCATCTCGCCGAGCACGACGTCGAACACCGAGAGCGCGTCATCGACGTCGGGAATCTCGGTGATGAGGTGCGGGCGCAGGCGAACC
>CAXSGV010000649.1:0-2177 GCA_964236615.1 uncultured Polyangiaceae bacterium | reverse complement strand
CCGAGCGCGTGCCGGTGTACGAGGCGAACACGCCGCGCGCGAGCGCACGCTTCAAAAAATCGTCACGAAGCGCCGGCGTCGGGAGATCGAACGCGAGCAAGAGACCGCGCCCGCGTGGCTCCGTCACGAGCGCGGGGTGCTTCTTCGCAAGCGCCTCGAGCCCTGCGAGAAAATGCGCGCCGGTCGCCTTCACGCGAGTGAGCAGGTCGTCGTCGTCGACGGTGCGGAGGATGGCCTCGGCGATCATCGCGCGCGCGCGATCGCCGTTGCGCGTCTGGTACATGCGGCCGAACTGCGCGATGGTGAACCGCGGCGTCGCGAAGAAGCCGCCCATCTGCATCTTCTTGCCGAAGCACACCATGTCCGGCGGGTCGGGGAGCTCGAGCTGCTCGTGCGCCCAGAGCGTCCCGCTCATCGCGACGCCGGTTTGAACCTCGTCGAGCACGAAGGCCGCGCCCGCCTTCTTCGCGCGCGCCTGCACCGCGCGAAAGAACGCTGGGCTCGCGTGGCGATCGCCGCCTTCACTCTGCATGGGCTCGATGAGGACCGCCGCGACGCGCCCAGCGTGCGCTTCGAGGATCGCGTCGAGTCGCGCGAGCGCCGTCGCCTCCTCACGCGCATTTTCTTCTGCGTGCTCGGCGAGCGGAAATCGGCTCACCGGAAACGGCGCCATCGGCCAGGGGAATGCTGGGAGATCGGCCTTGTGAATCGCCTTCGAGTGCGTTGCCGAGAGCGGACCGAGACCGCGACCGTGGAACGCGCCCGCGAACGAAACCACGACCGCGTCGGTACCAGCGTTGTCGAGGAAGCCCTGCTGCTCCGCGTCGCTGAGCAAGAGCGGGTTCCGCGGGTGGCCCGCGCGATCGCGTGCCTCTTCCGCATGCACGATGAACGCGGCCTTGAGCGCCGCCTCGACCCCTTCCCCGCCGCCGTCTACGCAGAACACCTTGGTCATGCCGCGCGGTGCCCACTTGCGCTCGAGCACCTCGAGGAAGTCGAACCATGCGGGCGTCGTCACGAAGGGGGTCGACGTCGGGTTCGCCGCGGCGCGCGCGAACGCAGCGCTCTTGGTGACCGCCATCACCGCCGGGTGGTTGTAGCCGAGCGCGCCGAGCGCGAAGTTCGCGAAGAGGTCGAGCAAGACGTTGCCATCGACGTCGACCGCCCACACGCCGGCGCTCTCCTCGTCGTCGAGAATCAGCGACCTGTAGATGCCCTGCATGTCGAACCCGCCACGCGCCGCGAGCTCACGACTTTTGGGTCCAGGAATCTCGGTGACGATCGTGCGCTTCACGCTTTGAACATTAACGCGATCGGCTAGATTGCGAGAATCTTGTCAGCGCCGCTTCACACCCCGGTCCCGGATCCCGTAGTTTTCCCCTCGTCCGACCTCGGCGCGCCGTCCGCAACCGCGCCCGCGGAACCGTGGACCGTCGACGACTCGAAGGAGCTCTACCTCATCGACAGGTGGGGCGGCGGTTACTTCGGCGTGAACCCCGACGGCAAGATGACCGTGCACCCGCTTCCGGGGCGCGGCGGCAGCGTCGCGATCCTCGACGTGGTCGAAGCGGCTATCCGCGACGAAGGCCTCAAGGCGCCGCTCGTCATCCGCTTCCAGGACATGCTGCACCACCGCGTGCGCACGCTGAACGAGGCGTTCCAAAAGGCGATCCAAGAGAACAAGTTCCGCGGCACGTACCGCGGCGTCTTCCCGATCAAGGTCAACCAGCTGCGCGAGGTCGTCGAGGAGATCGTCGAGGCGGGACGCCCGTGGCACTACGGCATCGAGGTCGGCAGCAAGCCCGAGATGTTCGCGGGGCTCGCGCTCCACACCGACAACGACTCGCTCATCATCTGCAACGGCTACAAGGACGACGCGTACATCCGCACCGCGCTCCTCGGCGGCAAGCTCGGCAAGAAGGTCATCCTCATCGCCGAGAAGCTCTCCGAGGTTCGCGCCATCGTGCGCATCTCGCGCGAGATGAACGTCGAGCCCGAGATCGGCGTGCGCGTCCGTCTCGTGGCGCGCGGCGCCGGCAAGTGGGCCGAGTCCGCGGGGGAGAAAGCCAAGTTCGGTCTCTCGACCGCCGAGATCCTCGAAGCCGCCAAGCTCCTGAAGGATGCGGGGATGGCCTCGGCATTCAAGCTTCTCCACTTCCACATCGGCTCGCAGATCC
>CAXSGV010000648.1:0-3268 GCA_964236615.1 uncultured Polyangiaceae bacterium | reverse complement strand
CAGTACAATCTCGAGCTCGAGCCGAAGTTCAACATCACGCTGGGCGGCTTCTACAGCTACGGCGGCACGGGCTTCGGACCTGGCGTGCGTGCGTCGATACCGCTCATGAGCCCCGGCTTCATCAAGACGATCAACGACTCGATCGCGATCACGTTCGGCCTCGATATCATCCGCTACGAGGGCTACTCGTACTTCAACTACAACCCGGGCGGCTTCTGGTCGTTCTACCTGCCCGTCGCGATGCAGTGGAACTTCTGGCTGACCGATCGCTGGAGCGTGTTCGCGGAGCCTGGGTTCGCGTTCCGTCACGCCTTCCTCGACGACGCGTACTGCGACCCCAAGCACTTTGGCAACGGGTGCGCGTCGACCAACGACTTCTACTTCGCGTTCTACGGCGGCGGCCGCTTCGCGATCACGGACACGTTGGCGCTCACGATGCGACTCTGTCACCCGCCGCTGTTGTCCTTCGGCCTCTCGTTCTTCTTTTGATGCGTCCGGCCATGCGCGCGCTCGCCCTGCTCGTGTTCGTTCTCGCCCCTGCATGCGGCGGCGAGGCTCCGGCGCCGAAGACCGAAGAGGCCGCGCGCCCGCAAGGCGATGGCCCGGTCAAGCCCGTCTCGCCGAACGTCGAGGTCGTCAACACGTGCGCGACCTCGGTGCACGCCTACGTCGGCGAGACCCCGAACGGCACGACCGGCTCACACATGGAGCTTCGCGGCGGCGGTACGTCGCACCTCGCGCGCGATCCCGACGGGACGCTGACGTTCTGGATCGAGGACGACAAGGGCTTCGGCCTGGCGCACGTGAAGGTCACGCGTCGCATGCGCAAGGTCGAGATCGGCGCGAGCTGCGGCACCCTGCACGCGGAGTGAGCTTCATTCGCACGCGGTAGATCGCCGCGCCCCGCTCACTCGAAGTGGAGTGAGCGCTGGAAGTCGGACGGGTTGCTGCTCGCGTTCACGGCGGTATCCATCGAAATCACCTTCGCGCGAACCAGCTGCGCAAGGTGCTGATCGAACGACTGCATGCCGTACTGCGAGAACCCCTTCTCGATGAGGTCCTTCACGCCAGCCGCCTTCGAGGGATCGCGAAGGTAGTCCTGCACGGTACCGGTGACGATCATGACCTCGGCCGCGACCGCGCGACCTTTACCGTCGGCGCGCGGAAGTAGGCGCTGCGAGATGGTCGCCTTGAGGTTGTCGGCGAGCCGCGTGCGTACCTGCGGCTGCTCCTCCGGGGGAAACACGCCGAGCAGGCGGCCGACGGTCTTCGCGGCGTCGGTCGTGTGCACGGTCGAGAAGACCATGTGCCCCGTCTCCGAGGCCTTGAGCGCGATGTCGACCGACTCGGCGTCGCGCATCTCGCCGACGAGAATGACGTCGGGATCCTGACGGAGCGCAGCGCGGAGAGCGATGTTGAAGTTCTTCGTGTCGAGCCCGATTTCGCGCTGGGTGATCGAGGCGAGCTGGTTGGAATGCAGGTACTCGATCGGATCTTCGATCGTGAGAATGTGCACGCGCCGCGTCTGGTTGATGTGGTTGACCATCGCTGCGAGCGTCGAGGTCTTGCCCGAGCCCGTGGCGCCCGTCACGAGCACGAGGCCGCGCTCGTTCTCCGCAATCTTCGCGATGACGGCGGGGAGACCGAGCTCGTCGAGCGTCGGCACCGTCGAAGGAATGATGCGGAGGATGATCGAGAGCGAACCGCGCTGCCGGTGGATGTTCACGCGAAAGCGCGCGACGCTCGGGAGCGAGTAGCTCGTGTCGTACTCCTGAATTTCGGGGAGCCGCTTCAGCACGTCGGGGTCGCGCACGAGGTGCTGGCAGATCTCGAGCGTGTCGCTCGGCGTGAGCTTGTCGTACTTGAGCGGCGCGAGCTGACCCCGAACGCGGTACGTCGGCGGATCGCCAACCCGCAGGTGAATGTCGCTCGCCCCGTGCTTCACACCGGCGCCTAGAAGCATCTTCAGTTGATCGGGGGTCATGGACGTGGCCCAATTTACCACCCTCCCACTCCGGAAAGGTCACGAGCGCGTGAAAGTCCTCATCACCGGCGGCGCCGGCTTCATCGGTTCGCACATTTGCGAGCGTCTCGTGAACGAAGGCCACCAGGTCGTCGTTTACGACAACTTCACCACCGGCAAACGCGAGAACCTGGCGTTCGCGAGCAAGGATCGCGTCGAGATCGTCGAAGCCGACGTCCGCGATCTGCCCAAGCTCGACTTCCACGTCGCGGGCTGCGACGTCGTCTTTCACGAGGCCGCCATCGTCTCGGTGCCGTACTCGGTGGATCACCCGCAGGAGACCCACGACGTGAACATCCAGGGCACGCTCAACGTGCTCGAAGCGGCGAAGAAGCGTGGCGTGAAGCGCGTCGTCTTCGCGTGCTCCGCCGCAGTCTATGGCGACGATCCCGAGCTCCCGAAGAACGAGAGCATGCGGCCCTCACCCATCTCGCCCTACGGCGTCGAGAAGCTCACGAGCGAGCTCTACTTGCAGGTCTGGGCGCGTCTCTACGGAATCGAGACGGTGTCGCTGCGCTACTTCAACGTCTTCGGGCCGCGCCAGGATCCGACCTCGGCGTACTCGGGCGTCATCAGCATCTTCGTCGACCGCGCCCTTCGCGGCGAGTCGCCGACCATCTTCGGCGACGGCGAGCAGTGTCGCGACTTCGTGTATGTTGCAAACGTCGTCGACGCGAACATCCGCGCCGCCACCACGCCCGGCGTTTCGGGTCGCTGCTACAACGTCGGTTGCGGTCAGCGCACCACGCTGAAGGAGCTGCTCCAGGCGATTGGGCGCATCGTCGGCAAGACGCTCGAGCCCAAGCTCGCGCCGCCGCGGCAAGGTGA
This sequence comes from uncultured Polyangiaceae bacterium, assembly GCA_964236615.1. Taxonomy (GTDB): domain Bacteria; phylum Myxococcota_A; class Polyangia; order Polyangiales; family Polyangiaceae; genus CAXSGV01. Next base: position 417 of record CAXSGV010000648.1, on the reverse strand, counting down.
CATCGCGGACTCGCTCGCCGACATCAGCCGCGCGCGCGCCGAGCTCGGCTACGCCCCCAAGGTCGGTGTCGAAGAGGGGTTGCGGCACCTCATCGAGCACCTGGCGAAAAGCTAAGCTCGCCTTCGCCTACATCCCCTGCTCGGCCACCCGTTTCTTCGCACGGGCCCAGCGGTCGAAACGCGACGTCGAGCGGTCGCGGCACGTGCGTGAGCGTCAGGGCTATTTTCCCCTGATCCGTCCAACATTCATGATGCCGACAACGAAGAATTTTCGCCTCGCGCGGGCTGCTGTTGGTGCCGCGCTCGCAGCGCTCGTTCTCACCGTCGTTCCCCACCATGTGGCCTCGCGCGACGCGCACGCCGTTTACGTCGGCGACCTCGAACGCCAAGAGGCGCTCGGTCACGGCGTCGAGCGCT
>CAXSGV010000647.1:0-3308 GCA_964236615.1 uncultured Polyangiaceae bacterium | reverse complement strand
GGAATGGCCGGTTGCGTCCGGCCCACCGCAGACTGCAATTCTTCGCCGCATACCGCGTGTCGCGCCGTCGACCTCGTGAACGATGGCGCGCCGGTGAGTCGAGCGGGTTTGCGAGCGTACGGCCTGGCGAAGACCACGCTCCCGCACGCGAACCACTACGACCTCGCGAACTGAACGCGCGCCGCCGCTACTGACCCAAGTGCCGCGAGAGCTTTTGAAGGAGGACCTCGCGGTCGAGCGGCTTCCGTAGGTAGTCGGTGGCGCCAGCCGCCATCGCCTTGCGGAGAAGCTCGTCGGCGCCGCTCATCGCGAGGACCGGGATGTCCTTCAACTGCCGCTCGTTGCGTATCTGCGCCAGCACATCGAGCCCGTTCATCCGGGGCATCGCGACATCGAGAAGAACCAACGTGGGCGGCGTGGCGTAGAGGCACGAGAGCGCGTCGATCCCGTCCGACGCGTGCACGACGACGTAGCCCGAGCGGGCGAGCTGGTCGCCGAGAAGCTCGAGCACGTCCGGCTCGTCATCGACGATGAGGATGGTTCCCGTTCGCGAGGGCATGGTGTCGCCGAGCCTAGCGTCCCTTCTCTGCCGAAGCCTCTGCACGCGCAGCGCCCATGGCGGTCTTCACTTTCTTTCGTTCCTCGGGCGGAGGCAACACCTCGGGGAGGCCGAGCGACTGAATCCACAGTTCTCGGCACCAGCCCTTCGTGTGGTAGAGGTGCTCGTCTTCCTGGTCCTCGATCGCGTCGTACGCGGCCTTGAGCGCCTCGCCCTTGGCGCCGCCGAGGTTGTCGGCACATTTGCCAATCAGCTGCCAGTCGAGGTGATCCTTCGTCTCGGCGTTCACGACGCACTCGCACGCGACGAGCTGCGCCGCCATCGGATTGCCGCCCTCGAGCGCCATCTTCATGGCTTCGACCAAGGCGCCGCCGAGGTGCCGTACCACGGCCCGCCCCGGAGTCTCTTGCGTGGGGTTGATGCCGATCCCCTTGCACACGGCCTCGAGCGTCGTGACGTGGGTCTTCGTCTCGGCGAGGTACTTCTGCCACTCCTTCTTCAAGTCGGCGTTGACGGCGCAGGTGATTGCCGCCGTGTAGACCTTCACGCCGCCGAGCTCGTGCTCGAGCGACTGCAGCAAAAGCTCTTTGACCTGTTCGATGTTCATGGGCATCTCCTTCACAGCTCCGGCGGATCCATTTCGCGCTCGTGGTGCCGATGCCGAGCGATTGCCTTCACGAAGTCGGGAAGCGCGTCGGCGGCGGTGACGTCCCTTCCGCCGAGCACGCCCGGGTCACGCTTACCGGACGGAAGCATCGGAACGATCCCCGCGTTCTCGGCGAGATCAGCGCCCGCACCCAAGGCGAGGATCGGTTTCGCGTGACGGTACTGGTCCTTCAAGAACTCCATCGCGTGGCCGATGGTCCCGAGGATCTTCGCAGCTGCCTTTCCATCGGGAACGACGACCGCGTCGTAGAGCACCGAGGGTGTCGTCTCCAACGTGACCTCGACCTCGAGCGTTTCGCCCTGCTCCGTCGTCACAGGGCCGAGACGCGCTCCGACATACCTGGGGACGGCGCCTTCGGCCGTCAACGCGGCGTGAAGCGTTTGTGCGCCCTCACCGTCGACGCCGTCGGCGACGAAGATCGCGATGCGTCGCGTTTGAATGCTGCCGTCGCCGGGGAGGGCGAACAGCGAGAGCGCGGGCGACACCGCGACCTCCGGTTCCGGAACGTTCTTCGTCGCGCGCGGCATCCGCGAAGGCATTTTCATCCCGAGCTCGGCGGCGAGCTTCGTGGCGAGCCCGGCGTCGACGTTGGCGAGCGACGCGACCATGCGCTCGCGGATCGCCGGCACCTGCACCTTCGTGAGCTCGAACCGGAAGCCGCGAAGGATGTGCGCCTTCTCGACCGCGGTCTGGCTGTTGTAGAACAGCGTCGCCTGGTTGTAGTGCTCGGCGAATTTCTCCCCGCTGCCACGGACCTTGTCGGCTTCCATCGGCTCGCGGAACGAAGTGAACCCGGCCGCACCCGCCTGGAAGGGGCACCCGCCCGCGAGCGAGTTCGGCTCGTACGCGACGCGACCGCGGTTGATCGCTTGGCGATGCATCCCGTCGCGCTGGTTGTTCTGCACCGGTGCGACCGGTGAGTTGATGGGGATCTCGTGGAAGTTCGGTCCACCGAGCCGCGAGATCTGCGTGTCTTGGTAGGAGTGGATTCGACCTGCGAGGAGCGGATCGTTGCTGAAGTCCAAGCCCGGTACGATGTGCGCGGCGCAGAACGCAACCTGCTCCGTCTCGGCGAAGAAATTATCCGGGTTGCGGTTGAGCACCATCCTGCCGACGGGCGTGAGCGGCACCAGCTCCTCGGGCACGATCTTCGTGGGGTCGAGCACGTCGAAGCTGAATTTCTCGGCCTGCTTCTCCGAGAACATCTGGAAGCTGAGCTCCCACTCCGGAAACGCGCCGGCCTCGATGGCCTCCCAAAGATCGCGCCGGTGGAAATCCGGATCCGCGCCCGAGATCTTCACGGCCTCGTCCCAATCGAGCGAGTGCGTTCCGGCGATCGGTCGCCAATGGAACTTCACGAACGTCGACTTGCCCTCGGCGTCGAGGAGGCGGAACGTGTGCACGCCGAACCCCTGCATCATCCGGTAGCTGCGCGGGATGCCGCGATCGGACATGACCCACATCAACATGTGGGTCGACTCCGGCATGAGCGAGACGAAGTCCCAGAACGTGTCGTGCGCCGAAGCCGCTTGCGGCATCGCGAAGTGGGGCTCGGGCTTGGCCGCGTGGACCAAGTCGGGGAACTTCATCGCGTCCTGAATGAAGAACACGGGAATGTTGTTCCCGACGAGGTCCCAGTTCCCTTCGTCGGTGAAGAACTTCACCGAGAAGCCGCGGGCGTCGCGGGCCGTGTCGGTCGAGCCACGCTCGCCGAGCACGGTCGAGAAGCGAACGAAGACAGGCGTGCGCTTACCGGCTTCGGCAAAGAGCGAGGCGCGCGTGACCTCGGCCATCGACTCGTAACATTCGAAGTAGCCGTGCGCTGCGGAGCCGCGCGCGTGGACGATGCGCTCCGGGATGCGCTCGTGATCGAAGTGGGTGATCTTCTCGCGGAGGATGAAGTCCTCGAGGAGCGCCGGCCCGCGCAGACCGGCCTTGAGAGAGTGCTGGTTGTCGGCGACCTGCACTCCCTGGTTGGTGGTGATCGCGCGATCGCTCGAGTCGACGCGGACCCGGTCGAGCGGGAGGTTGCCCGGGTTGAAGCCCAGGTTCGGCTTGCCAGCGCCCACCTTGGGAGAGGTC
>CAXSGV010000646.1:0-3325 GCA_964236615.1 uncultured Polyangiaceae bacterium | reverse complement strand
TCTGCGATCTGAAGCGCACCTCCAAACCCATGCGCACGGGCTCGACGCCCGAGGACCGTTGATCCCGTTCGATCCGTTGGCTGACGCGCTGGCCGTCGCGATTGCCGACGAAATGGCGTCGCTTGCGCGCCACGATCTCCGCAACAAGCTCGGCATCATTCGCAACGCGACGTTCTACCTACGGCGCCGGGTCGAAGGCTCCCCGCTGGCCGCCGACGACGCGCGCGTGCTCCCGTTCTTCAAGATGATCGACGACGAGGTCGTCGGCATGGACCACCTCATCGACGCGCGCCTGGTTCCGTCGGGCTTCTTCGCGCGCTCGATCGTCTCGCTCGATCCGTCCGCGTGCCTCGCCGACGCCATCCGACTCCGGCGCGCCAACGAGCACGTGACGTCGTTCGAGCTGCACTACACGCCAGGCGGTGGATCGGTTCGCGTCGACGCCGATCGCATCGAGCTCACGCTCGCTCTGCGCTGCTTGGTCGAGCACGCGGCCCGCGCGAGCGAAGCGCGGATCGACGAGCAATTCGACGGAGCGCGCTGGCTCTTCAGCATCGAGGACAACGGTCCGCCGCTCCCCTCCACGCCTGACGCCGAAGCCTTCGGCTCCGTCGACGCGCTTCGCCTCGCCATCGCGCGTCGGATCGCGCATCGCTTTGGCGGGCAGCTCACATGTCCCGCGGGGCGGCTCGAGCTCTCGCTACCCACGAGCGTAGACGAAGGGCCCACCGCGGCGCGCCTATGACGACGCGGGTCCTCCTCCTCGACGACGACAACAGCAACCTTCTCACGTTGTCGGCGCTGCTCGAGATGGAGGGCCTCGATGTCGTCACCGCGAGCTCCATCGCGGCCGCACGCGCCATCCTTCGCGGCGACAGCGCGCCGTTCGACATCGTGCTCATCGATCAGCACCTCAAGGACGGTCACGGCTCGCAGATCATCGTCGATGCGCGCACGCATTCACCTCGAGGCAAGATTCTCATGCTCAGCGGCGTCGCCCAGGAGACGTCCGAGCACACACCCGACGCCTTCGTCATGAAAGGGGCTGACTTCAAGAGCCTCATGACCGTCGTGCGGCGCCTCGTACCGCCCGCCTGACCGCGCGGCGTCAGCTGGGCTCGGCGTCGTCGAGCACCTCACCGCAGCGCGCGCAGGGCTCGGGATGTGGGCCCAGACCGAGCGCGTGACCGTCGCCGCACTTGCAGCGAACGATCCGAAATACCCGACCTTTGATGCAGAGCAAGTCGACGACGATACGAGCGCGCTGGGTCATGGCTCTCTGTCGGGCGCTCGTCCGAAAAAGTTGCGCGGGTCCTGGCCCCCCGGCCGGCACAACCAATCCGGCGCACGCCGCATCTCATTCGCATGCTGATGATTCTTCTGATCGTGGTCCTCATTCTCGCTCTCGGCGGCGGTGGCTTGGGGCACCGGCGCTACGGCGCGGCAGGCTGGTCGCCCGCGGCCATCATCCTGCTCATCTTGCTCGTGCTGTATTTCACGGGCAACCTGCACGTCTAAGGTAGCGACGCTGCCCAGCGTGGCCTTCGCTGCCGGACCGGCGCGCTCGACGGTGCGGTCGCCTCCCTACGGCGGCGGAGGGCGCGGTCGCATCCCATCGCGGGCGGACCTTCGTCGAAGGTCTAGCGGGCTGGCCGCACTACGCGTGCGGGGACTGCGTGCGGGGACTGCGTGACAGAGAGCCGCTTTCGAGACTTGAACTCGAGACCTACGGTTTACGAAACCGTTGCTCTACCACTGAGCTAAAGCGGCGCGTCATTTGAGACGAGGCGCGCAACATACGCGGTCGGGTGATGCAGTCAAGCGATCCGCGACACAGGGACACTGGCGCGCTTGCTTCGCTCGGCGACCCGTGTGGCGGCGAGCCGCGCGATGCCCATGATCGAGTGCTGCGGGTTCACTCCGAGGTTCGTGGGGAAGATGCTCGAGTCGACGACGTAGAGCCCCCGCGCTTCGTGCGTGGCGAAGTCGAGACCGACGACGCTCGTCCTCGGATCCGGGCCCATGCGCGCCGCGCCGAAGAGGTGCGTGGCGATGAACGAGTACGCGCGTGAGCTCAACGACGCGTTGGCGATGAGCTTCACCTCGTCGATCGAACGAAGCACGCTCGGGACGCCGTAGATCCCGGGCCAGACCTCGGTCGCACCTGATTCGAAGAGCATCTCGGCGAGGATCGTGGCCGCGGTGCGTGTCGCGCGCATGTCGTTCTCGGTCATCGAGAGGCGTACGCGATCCCCACCGCCCCACCCTGGCTTCACGGTGCCCTCGGCCTCGGCGCGGACCTGCGCCGCCCACACCGCGACGTGGCGGTAATCGGCGAGACGCGCCATCAGCTCGCTCCCGACGCCGGGAATGCGCGCGGCGGCGAGCTCGGGCTGCATGGACAGCGTCTCGAGCTTGAAGCGGTGCGTGCTTCGGAAGTGGATGCTCTCGGCCCCCTGCGTCGCGCCGAAATGCATCTCGACCGGATCGGGGAAGCGACCCGCGATGCCGAGCCCGGGGTGCGCTTGGAAATGCTGACCGAGCGCACGCGCGCGGATGCCGCTGCGATGAAGGACGTTCGGCGTCTGGATGGTGCTCGCCGCGACGAACACGCCGTGATGCGCGTGCAGACGAATGCGGGGAGCGCGACGATCGGCGTGCGTTTCGTTCTCGTCGACCGCCGTCGCGACGATGCCCACCGCACGGCCGCCTTCGACGACGACGCGATCGACGCGCGCCGAGGTGTAGATGCGTGCGCCGAGCGCGAGCGCCCATGGCACGTAGCTCACGTTCATGCCTTGCTTCGCGGCAGAAGGACAGCCGGTGAGGCAGCGCCCCGAGCCCTGACAGTTCTTGTCGTAGCGGCGCATCGCCTTGCCGTCGAAGCCGCGAACGCCGGTTGCCGCGATGAAGCCGTGGTTGTTCTGACCGAGCACGAGGTCGTCGACCGAGCGCACGTTGAGATCGTGCTCGAGCGCTTCGAAGTGACCTTCGAGCTCCTTCGCGCCAAGGTCGTCGATACCGAACCGCGCGGCCCAGTCGACGAGGACGTCTTCGGGCGTGCGCCACGCAATCGCCGAGTTCACGACGGTGCTCCCGCCGACGCAGCGACCCTGCAGCAGCGGCAGGAAGCTGTGACCTTCGAGGACCTGCGTGCCGCCGTCGCGCATCATGCGCGTGAAGGCGCCGTAGACGTCCTCCTTGAACTCGCGGGTCTTCACCCACGGACCCTCTTCGACCATCGCGACGGAGAAGCCGAGGCGCGTGAGCGTGTGCGCCGTGACGGCGCCGGCCGCGCCCGAGCCGACGACGATGAAATCGAAAT
>CAXSGV010000645.1:0-3330 GCA_964236615.1 uncultured Polyangiaceae bacterium | reverse complement strand
CCTGCCCGAGGTTTGCTTCGTGGACGACACGCTACCGTGGATTCTCTGGGGTCTTGGTATCGCCGCGCTCCTCGGATGGGTGATCACCCGCAGAGATGCAGGTGCCCCCGCCGTGGCGCAGGCCGTACCAGGCGCCGGCTCGACTTCGGACCGAGGCGCCGCGGCCAAAGGGGCGTCTGCCGTCAAGCCTGCGGCCAAAGGCGCGAGCGTCGGCGCGACCACGTCGAAGACCACGACCAAGAGCGCGACCAACCCCGCAGCCGCCGTGAAGAAGGTCAAGGCGAGCGGTGCGACGGCCAAGCCTGAGGGCGTCGGGACCGCGACGCCTCCGCCGTCGGATCCGCAGATGCCCGTGCTGCCGCGCTTCACGGCCAGTGACGATGACGACGAGGACGCGGAGGCCGACATCACGCGCGTCACCGTCGCGCCGAAGTCCGAGCCCAGCATCCCGATCACATCGGAAGGTCCGGTCACCGAAGCGAAGAAGCCAGTCACGCCTTCGACCGTGCCCATCATCTACGACGAGGACGCCGCCGTCGACGAACCGACGGGCCCTGTCCCGCGCATTCTCGTGAGCGCTGCCGGCCAGAGCGATCGCGGCAAGCGCCGCAAGCTCAATGAGGACAGCTACCTGATCCTCCCCGAGCACTCGCTCTTCATGATCGCCGATGGCATGGGCGGCTACGCCGGCGGCGAGATCGCCAGCAAGCTCGCGGTCGACACCGTCGCGACCGCGTACAAGGACAAGACTTTCCGCGGCAAGGTCGAAGAGCAGCTTCCGCGCAGGGGCGAAGAGCTCGCCCTCGCGATCAAGATGGCGAATGCCGCGATCCTCGCGAAGGCCCAGTCGGACAAGAAGCTCGAGGGCATGGGAACGACGGTCGTCTCGGCGCGCTTCTCGGCCAACAAAGAGCGCGTCTACATCGGCCACGTCGGCGACAGCCGCTGCTACCGCCTGCGCGGCGACGAGTTCGTGCAGATCACGACCGATCACACCGTCGGTCAGCTCACGGGTCTCACCGGTCCGACGGCGGCCCACCTCGTTCGTGCGGTCGGCAACCGCCGTAGCGTCATGGTCGACGTCATCATCGGGAAGCCGCAGCCCGACGACCTCTACATGCTCTGCTCCGACGGCCTCTCCAAGATGGCGACCGACGAGCAGGTGCGCGAGCTTCTTCTCGGCGACATCACCGATCTCCAGGTCGCGGTCGATCGCCTCATCGATTTCGCGAACGAGCAGGGCGGCAAAGACAACGTCACCATCATCCTCGTTCAGGTGCGCTCGGGCCTCAAAGTTCCGTTCGGCAAAGGCACTTGACGAGCGCACATGACGACGACGCGCCGTACCCCTCTTCTACTGGTCGCGGTCGTCTCGCTGCTCGGCGTGGTCGTGGGGGCCTCCTGCAAACCCCGCGGAAAAGCTGGCCTCCCCGAGGACACCGAGAGGTGCATGGGCACCGCGCCGGTCTGCCACGAGCCCACCGCCGATGGCTGCTGCGCCGCCGAGCCCCAAGAGGCGGAGTGCGGTCCGAAGGACGCGCCACTCGGCACGCACTTGAAGTGGGTCTGCCCAGGCAAGCTCGTCGCTGTGAGCGAGTGCCGCGGCGTCGGCGCGGCGTGTGTGCCGCGTCAGGTCATTCAGCGTAACGACTCGACCGGCGCGCCGCATGCGGCAGTGTCGCTCGAGGTCTGGAACCCCGACGCCGGGCCGCGCACGATTGAAGATGCCGGAAAGGCCCCGAAGAAAGCCTTGGCGACCACGGCGCCGAAGCGTCGGTGAGCGAGACCGCAGCTCGAAACCGCAGCTCGAAACCGCAAGCTGCGTTCAGCTGCTGGTCGCGACGCGGCTGCTCGACAGGCGGTAGCCGCGGCTGTACCCGCTCTCGACGTCGGTGATGCGGAGCTCGACGAGCCCGTGCGCGTCGAGCACGTACTCCTCACGCACGACGGGACCCGCTTCGCGCAGACGACGGATCTCGATACGATCGAGCTTCGGCGGAGCGTCCCCACGGAGCGCCGGCTCGAACGGAAACAGCACGTCGATCGCGGGGGTGATCGTTCCTTGCGGCGCCCCTTTTGCGTCGAGCGACGCGCACTCGACGAACCGGTAGTGACCGACGTTGTGCGCGGCCCGGTACGTGCGCTCGAGGACGACGGGACCGGCGCCCCGCGCGGGAAGCTCCGTGTCGCGCACGAAGATCGGATCGAACGTTATCGCGCGACCGTCGGTCCCTTCGCGGAACACGCCGAGGTTGCGCGAGAAGCGATCGGTGAGCTGGAAGCCAGCGTCGCGATCGCTCGCGATGGCGAGACCCACGGCAGTGGCCGCCGACGGATAGGGCGAGGCGTGCACGCGCCGGCCAAAGCGCTCGCGCAGGGCGCGACCGACCGCGGGTAAGGAGCTCGCGCCGCCGACCACGTAGATGCCTGCGATCTGATCTTCGAGGCGCGCGATGACGGGCGCCATGGCGTCGAGCGTTTGCTCGATCAGCGGCGCGCACGCGTCGTAAAACGCTTTGGTTTCGACGGTGATCTGCCCCGTCGCGTCGTGATCGATCTGTATGCGCTTCGAGTTGGGCGCGAGGCGCTCCTTCGCGTCGCGGCACCCGTCGGCGAGCGACGCGAGGGACCGCGCGTCGAGGTCCTCGCGATCGAGCTTGGCTGCCTCGAGCACGAGATCGACGAGCACCGCGTCGAAGTCGTCGCCGCCGAGGCGCTGGAGACCCGCCGTCGTGACAGCTTCGTGCACGGTGCCGCTCATACGCACGAGAGACGCGTCGAACGTGCCGCCACCAAGATCGTAAACGACCACGTGCTCGCGCTTGGCGTTGAGGGTGTTGCGGTACCGATGCGTGTATTCGAAGCCCGCGGCCGAGGGCTCGTTGAGCATCGCCGTCACGTCGAACCCGGCGCGACGGAACGCATCGAGTGTGAGAAATCGCTGCGCGCTGAGGGAGTTCGCGGGCGTGGCGACGACGGTCACCATCTCCTCGCTGACCTTGGCTGCCTTCTTCTTGGGCAAGTTCGAGCGCGTGAGGATCGCGGTGCGAAGCGACGCGAGGAACCCGCCGACGATCTCGTGCATGGTGTGCGCGGACGACCCAATCACGATCGTCTGATCGGGCGTCGCGCCGGCGTCGCCGAGCACGCGCTTGAACGACCGCGCGAGCGTCCACGCGGGATCGCCCGCGAGCGAAAGAGCGTCGAGCCCGAACTTCAGCTCACCCTTGTTCTCGGCCACGACCGACGGAAACCAGTCGAGCGCGTCGCCCGTGTCGTCCGCGAAGCTGAGCACGGGGTAGTTGCCGCGATCGGCGCAGGCGACGACCG
>CAXSGV010000644.1:0-3338 GCA_964236615.1 uncultured Polyangiaceae bacterium | reverse complement strand
CGTATGCGATGGCGGTCGCCAACGTGTTTGCGGCCGACACCGACGAAGCTGGCCGCCGCATCGCGACATCCATGCAGCAGCAATTTCTGAATTTGCGAAAAGGGACGCCGGGCATGCTGCCGCCCCCTGTCGACACGATGGAAGGTCGATGGTCCGATCTCGAGCGTGCCGGCGTCGAGCAGGCACTCAAGTATTCGTTCGTCGGCGCAAAGGAGGCGGTGCGCCGCGGCCTCGCGGGCTTCATCGACGCCACCGGCGCGGACGAGATCATGATCACCGGGCACATCTTCGATCACGCGGCGCGCTTGCGGTCGTTCGAGATCGCCGCGGATCTGCTGCGGTGACAACGCCTTTCAAGTAGGTGCATCCAAGGGGGATGCCCATTCGGCTTGCCATCTCCAGCCTCACCGACGTCGGGCTCGTACGGAGCGCCAACGAGGACGCGTTCGTCGTTGCCGAGCTGCCCGGAAAGGTCGTCCCCACGACGGGCGTGACGCGTTTCGTCGTCGGCGCAGGCGGCGCGTTCGTCGCGGTCTCGGACGGAATGGGCGGTCACCGCGGCGGCGAGATCGCCAGCAAGCAAACCCTCGAGTCGGCGCTCGCGACTTTGTCGGCCGAGTCGACGTCCCCCGATCCCGTGGTGCGCCTCCGCACGGCGGTCGAAGCCGCAAACCACGCCGTCTGGGAGATGGGCGAAGGCAAGGGGAAAAACCGCATGGGGGCGACGCTGACTGCCGTGCTCATCTGCGGTCGCGATGCCGTCATCGCCGAGGTCGGTGACTCTCGGGCCTACCTGATTCGCGGCGGCGTCATCAAGCAGGTCACGAAAGATCACAGCCTCATTCAAGTGCTCGTCGATGCCGGCGTCGTCTCGGCCGATCGAACGGAGGATGCGGTCGGGAAGGGCGTGCTCGTCCAAGCGATGGGCCTGAAGCCCGAAGTGACGGTGGCGCTCGCGAAGCTCGAGCTGCGGCAGCGTGACTGCCTGCTCCTGTGCTCGGATGGGCTCTCGAATGAGCTGTCCGAGACGGAGATGCGCGACACCATTCTCAGCGCCACGACCCTCGATCACGCCGCAGCGTTGCTGGTCGAGCGCGCCAAAGAGCATGGCGGTCGCGACAACATCACCGCGGTGCTCGTCGGCGTGGCGGGCGACCTCCCCGAGCTCGATCCGGCGGAGCGCATCTCGTCGACGCTCGACATCCTGAGTACGTTCGAAGCGCCCATCGGCGGGTTTCGCTGAGCGTTTCGCTGAGCGTCTGAGCGTTTCGCTGAGCGTCTGAGCGGCTGACCGCTCAGCGGCCGCGTTGGCGGCGCGCCGTCATCTCGGCCGCCATCGCAACGTGCGCAGCGTCATCGAGCAAAGCGCGCGCAGCGGGAAAGAGCACGCGCTCCTCTTCGTCGACGTGGTTGCGGTACGCGTGCATCAACGCGGTCGTGATGCGCGCGAGATCGCGCTCGGCGTCCGGCTTCTTTTCGTCGAGCGCTTCGATGACCTCGTCGAGCTGCGCGTGGAGCGACGCGTGCTCCGTGTGCTCGCGCGCGAGCTTCTCGAGGATGGGCGCAAGCTCGGCGTGACCGACGAGGCGAGGGAAGAGCGACTCCTCTTCGTCCTGCTCGTGCCGCTTCACCGCGCGCGCGAAGAACGCCGCGACGTCACGCACGACGTCGAGGTGCGCCGCGTCGGCCTGCGCGAGATCTTCGAGCCGCTCCTCGAGACGGCGGTGCGAGCGCTCGAGCTGCGCGAAAGGGTCGGGCGTGGACTCAGCGTTCATGCGCTGGTCTTCACGCAGTTGTCGTCCGATGACAAGTGAAGCGCGATGGCGTCGTTCACGCGGCCGGCGTGTGTGACCGGTGCCATGTGACCGACGCCAGGGAAAATCTCCATGCGCGCGTTCGGCAAGGCCGCGGTGAGGTGGTCGAGGACGCGGCGCTCGGTCATGGGCGAGCGCTCCGCGCCGAGCAGCAGCGTCGGGACGGGGAGGGCGCCGTAGGCTGCGCGCGGCGTGCGATCGGCCGAGAGCGACACCACCTCTTGAAAGAGCTTCCAGCCGGAGCGGCGAAAAGTCGCTTTCACGTCGTCGCCGAAGCCGCTCCACGCGCCGGGCCCATTCCACCACTCGACGAACTGCGCGAGCCATGCGTCGTCGGCGCCCTCGGGCCCTTGCGGATGGTAATCGAGCCCGACGCGTGAAAGCAGCGCGAGCGCGTCTGCATCGTCGTGCGAATCGAGGACCCCGAACGCGACGGGCTCGAACAGCGCCATGCGCCGAACCGACAGCGGTCGCGCGAGCGCGAGCTTCAACGCGAGAAAGCCGCCGTAGGAATGACCCACGAGGTGCACCGGCTCGCCGATGCGATCGACGAGCGCATCGAGCGCAGCGAGGTCCTGCCGGAAATGAAATGGCGCATCGGGCGGCCAAGGCGTGGAGCCGGCGTAGCCAAGAAGATCGGGCGCGATCAGCCGGTAGCCCTCTCCGAGGCGATCGCCGAGGCGCTTCCATTGCCGTCCTGACAGCCCACCACTATGCACGGCGAGCACCGGTGCGCCTTGCCCTGTCTCGGTGTACGCGAGACGCAAACCATCGACCACGACCTCAGGCATCGGTCCTCATGAGCTTCCCTCTCGTTCATGGTCGCACGGGGAAACGCGAGTCGGTAGAGTCCGTGCCGTGCAGAAGCTCGAAGCGGGGATTCACCATTTTCAAGCGACCTACTTTGCGTCGAACCGTGCGCTGTTCCAACAGCTGTCCGAGACCGGCCAGCGCCCGGAGACGCTCTTCATCACGTGCTGCGATTCGCGCGTCGTTCCGACCCTCATCACGAACGCGGCGCCGGGCGAGCTCTTCATCGTGCGCAACATCGGCAACATCGTCCCATCGATCCTCGATCCGCAGGCGATCATCGGGGGCGTGTCGGCCGCCATCCAGTACGCCGTGGAGCTTCTCGAGGTCGGTAACGTCATCGTCTGCGGCCACACGAACTGCGGCGCCATCGAAGCCATCCTTCACCCCGAACGCGTCGCCCACTTGCCCTACGTCTCACGGTGGCTGCGCGAGTCGTCGCGGATCCCGCAGCTGATCGAAGAGCGCTACGGCCACCTCGAAGGCGAGGCACGCATGATCGCCGCGGTCGAAGAGAACGTGCTCGTCCAGCTGGAGAACTTGCGCACGTTCGACTTCATCGCGCGCCGCTTCGACGAGGGGAAGCTGAAGATGAACGGATGGGTCTTCCAGATCGCGACGGGCAACGTGTTCGACTACGACCCCATCAGCGGCCAGTTTCTGCAGCTCGGCTCCGAGCAAAGTCGGACCTTGAGCGATCGGCCGCCCGGCGCG
>CAXSGV010000643.1:0-3358 GCA_964236615.1 uncultured Polyangiaceae bacterium | reverse complement strand
ACTGGCCTTTTCTCGAACGCGACGCGCTCGTCTTCGGATTGCTCGCGCGTGTGCTCGTCGGGGGCCCCGAAGAATCGCGCGACGCGGTGCGCGCCGCCGAGCGCTTCCTCGATCGTTTTCCGTCTCTGTGGTCGACCGCGTTCATCCAGCGGAGCAAAGGCGTGATGTGGCTGACGGCCGGCCGCGGCCTGGAAGGCATGCAGCTGCTCGAAGCTTCGCTCGGGACCTTCACCCTCGCGCGAGATCTCCCAGAGTGCGCGATCACGCGCCGCGGAATCGCCGCTGCGGCATTCGCGGCCGGCGGCGGCGACGCCGAGCAGCTGCTCGCGGACACCGAACAGAGCTTCGGCGAGCTAGGCGTCGTTCCCCCCATCGCGATGAGCATTGCCGCGATTCGCGCACGCGGACGCGGCGAGAGGCGTCCTCACGCGGGGTCCTCCGATCCGCGCGACATGCCACGCGTGCGCGAGGAACGCGCGCAGGCACCGACGCCCATCGTGGTTGCGGTCGAGCGGTTGTCGGTGCGCGGGATGGCCGCCGCGCGCATCGAGAGCGAGCTCGTCGCGATTGTCGCGCAGATGTTTCCGGGCACGAGCGTCGTGCTCGAAGAGGTCGATCCGAACGGGCGTGGCGAGACGCTCGTCGCCCAGGGCGATACGAAATGGACCGACGCGTTCGAGCTCGGTGACGGCGTGGGGCGACGTCTGCGGCTCGGGGTCGCGGGCCTCGCACCGCCCGCGCGCACGACCGTGAGCACACTCGCGAACGTGGCGAGCCTCGCGCTCGAGGTCGCGTCGCTCCGCGGGCGTGGTGAGCGATCCCGCCTCGTCGAGGAGCCGGAGCCACTCGGCGATTTGCCCGGCTTCATCGCAGCGTCGTCGGCGATGCGCCGCCTGCGTGCCGAGCTCACGAGCCTCGCCGCGTCACGCGCGACCGTCATCGTGCAGGGCGAGTCGGGCTCGGGAAAAGAGGTCATCGCCCGGTCGCTCCACGACCTCTCGCTTCGTGCACGCGAGGCCTTCGTCGCGTTCAACTGCGCCGCGATCCCGCGTGATCTCTTCGAAGGGCAGCTGTTCGGCTACCGCCGCGGAGCCTTCACCGGTGCCATCGCGGATCACCCCGGCGTCATCCGCGCTGCCGATCACGGCACGCTCTTTCTCGACGAGGTGGGTGAGCTTCCGCTCGACACGCAACCGAAGCTCCTACGCTTCCTCGAGAACGGCGAAGTGTTTCCTTTGGGCGAGCGACGCGCGATCAAGGTCGACGTGCGCATCGTGGCTGCCACGCACCGAGATCTCGCGTCGCTCGTCCGCGAGGGGCTTTTTCGCGAGGATCTCTACTACCGGCTCCAGGTCATCCCCTTGCGCGTGCCGCCGCTGCGCGAGCGACGTGAGGACATCGTCGCGCTCGCGCGGTACTTCGTTCGCGCGCTCACGCGCGAAGGGGAGGAGCCTGCCGCGCTCTCGAGCGACGCCCTCGCGGCGCTCGTCGATCACGCCTGGCCGGGCAACGTGCGTGAGCTCCGCAACGTCATCGAGCGTGTGCTCGCCTACTCACCGGTCCCGCGCACGATCACCCGATCGCACCTGCGCATCGCGGAGCACCGATGAGCGCGGAGCCTCAGGCCGCGACGTACGCCGCGATCTGCGAACGGACGAGCGCAAGGAGCTCCTCTCCGCTCGCCCCTTTGCGGTGCGCGTCGTAGAAGCGGACGGTCTGAGCAATGGTCTGATCGAAGGGCCAACGCGGACGCCAGCCGAGTCGCACGTAGGCCTTTTCGATACTGAGACGGAGCAGCTGCGCCTCGTGGAGCGCGCGCGGATCGTGGCCGTCTTGCCAGCTGCCTTCACCGAAGCCCAACACGAGCGCATCGGCGAGATCGCGCACCGGCCGCGCAGCCTCGAGGTGCGGGCCGAAGTTGAACGCCTCGCAGAAGCTCGCGCGCGAAGCACGCCGCGCCGCGTCGCCTTGCGCCAGCCGCGCCGCGAGGAGCAAGTAGCCCGAGAGAGGCTCGAGGACGTGCTGCCACGGTCGCACCGAATCGGGGTTACGCACGACGAGCGGGCTGCCCGACAAGAGCGCCCGAATCATGTCGGGGATGATGCGATCTTTGGCCCAGTCACCGCCGCCGATCACGTTGCCCGCGCGTGCGGAGGCGACGTACACGCCGTGCTCGTCGGCGCGTGCGGGGTCGAAGAAGCTACGGCGGTAGCTCGCCGTGACAAGCTCGGCGGCGCCTTTGCTCATCGAGTAGGGATCGTGGCCGCCCATGGGCTCGTCTTCGCGGTAGCCATAGAGCCACTCGCGGTTCTCGTAACACTTGTCGCTCGTCACCACGACGACGTGGGTGCGGAGCTTCTCGAGCCGAATGGCCTCGAGCACGACCGCGGTGCCCATGACGTTCGTTCCGATCGTGGCGAGCGGATCCTCGTAGCTCGCGCGCACGAGGGCTTGCGCGGCGAGGTGGAACACGAAGTCGGGCCGCGCCGCGCGCATCGCCTTTCGAAGCGCCTCGAGATCGCGGACGTCGGCGATGACGTGCTCGCACGACGCGGCGAGACCGAGCACACGAAAGAGCGAGGGCTCCTCGGCCTCGAGCGCGTAGCCCGTGACCTCAGCACCGAGCTCCTTCAGCCAGACGGTGAGCCAGCTGCCTTTGAACCCGGTGTGCCCAGTGACGAGCACGCGCTTGCCGGCGTAGGCCGCGCGAAGCTCGTTCACTTCCACGTTTGCCAGGGCGCTTTGCCGCTCGCCCATAGGTCGTTCAGCAGCGTGTACTCACGCATCGTGTCCATCGGCTGCCAGAAGCCGGTGTGCTCGAACGCGGCGAGCTGACCTTCGCGGGCGAGCCGCTGCAGAGGCTCGCGCTCGAGCGTGGTGCGGCTGTCCTGCCCGAGATAATCCCAGATGCGCTTCGTGTCGCAGACGAAGAAGCCGCCGTTGATGAAGCCTTCCGTCGCCTGCGGCTTCTCGTTGAACTCGCGCACGGCGCCTGCCTGAATCGCCATCTCGCCGAAGCGACCCGGCGGCCGCACCGCAGTGACGGTCGCGACCTTGCCGTGCGCGCGGTGAAACGCGACGAGCTTCGTGATGTCGACGTTCGACACGCCGTCGCCGTAGGTGAGCAAGAACAGATCGTCGTTCTCGACGTAGCGACGGATCGCAGCGACGCGGCCGCCGGTCATGGTCTCCTCACCGGTCTCGGCGAGGGTCACGCTCCAGTCTTCTTCCGGGTGACGGCCGTGGAACTCGAGCCCGTCGACGCCGTGCGAGTGGAGCTTCACCGTGAGGTCGGTCGTCATCGACCGGTAGTTCAGGAAGAACTCCTTCACGAGCCAGCCTTTGTAGCCGAGGCAAA
>CAXSGV010000642.1:0-3360 GCA_964236615.1 uncultured Polyangiaceae bacterium | reverse complement strand
TTCGTGCGCGCGCTGGAGCAGGCGCGGGTGGATGCGTTCCCCGATGTCGATCGCCGCGAAGCGCGCCATCCCGGGCTCTAGGAACCCGCGCGGCCGAAGGCGTGAATGCCGTAAACGATGAACGCCCAGCCCACGACGACGACGATGCCGCCCGCGGTGCGCTCGACTGTTCCGGAGATGGCAATCCCGAGCGTCGTGACGACCGACCCCACGGCGAGAAGGCGGCGCGCGCGTTGCTCGAGCGAGCGCGGCGTAGCGGGCATTTCACGCCCGTTCTTCTGGCCGGTCGGCTCAGCGGCGTCCGTCAACGGCTGGCTCACAGCTCGCTGCGGAGCACGACGACGCCGGCGTCGGGACCGAGCTTCGGAATGCGTAGGGCGCCGAAGCCGAAAGCGCGGTCGGTGATGTCGAGCACGCCCTGCGCCGGCCCAGCGCTCGTCTTGCCCACGAGGTCGGCGTCGGCGAGCGCCTTTTCGTTGACCGTCGGCGTCTGCGGCGGGGAGTACACGCCGGTCTTGTCGAACACCGCAACGTAGAAGATCGGCAGCTTTGTCGTGTCGCCGTCTTTCTTCTGCTGCTCTTCGAGGTCGTGCTTCAGACTCTCATGGAGCCGGTAGGCGAGGCGCCGGTAGGTCCACCCGGTCACGAAGAGCCCAACCACTTTGCCGTCGTCGCCTTTGACGGGCGCGGCGGCGATCCAATCGCGATCTTGCTCCTGGATTGTCTGGCCGGGGAACGCGCCCGTCGTGACGATGAACGAGCCAGCCTGCACTTTGGCGAGCTCGGGGAAGAAGGTGACGAGGTTCTTCCCCGCCATCACGTCCTCTTCGAGGTTGTTGCGAATGGCGACGCCACGACCGTCGGTGAGCACGAGGAAGGTCGTTTTGGCGATTGCGAGGTCGGCCACCTCGCGTCGTGTCTTGCCGAGCGCCGCGCGCACGACCGCGACGTCCTGGTGAAGGTCGAGCGGTCCCTGAGCGTTGTTGTTGGCAAAGAGTGGGAGGAGCCGTTTCGCACCTTCGGGAAGCCCGCGCTCGACCTCGCCGATGTCGGTCTCGGCCAGCTTGGCGAGGGCCGAAGCGTTTTCGCTGGCGCGCTGGGCGCTGATTTTACCCTGATCCTTACAACCCGTGAGAAGAGGAACCACCGCAAGCACAACCGTGCAGGCCGTCCAGGGAACGAATCGAAAGCGTTTGGCGCGAGCGTGCACGGTGCGAAGAGGTTACTCGATTTTTGGTACGGTGAGCTCGCTGTGTCCCCCTCCACGCGTTCAGAGCCGATGCCGACTCACCTCGGTCGTTATGAGGTGCGCGCGAAGATCGCGGACGGTGGAATGGCGACGGTCTACCTGGGCAAGACTGCTGGCGAGTCGGCCGTGCGCGATGCCGTTGCACTGAAGGTGATCAAAGACGAGTACAGCCTCAATCGCGACTTCGTGAACATGTTCCTCGACGAGGCGAAGATCGTCTCGAGGCTGACGCACCCCAACGTCGTCTCCTTGCTCGAGCTCGGGACCGAGGGCAATCGACTCTTCATTGCGATGGAGCTCTTGCTCGGTCAATCGCTCTGGAGCGTGTGGGAAGCGTGCCGCGAGCGTCGCGTCCGTCTTCGCTACGACCTCACCGCGTGGATTGGCGCGCGCGTGGCCGAGGGGCTTCACCATGCCCACGAGCTCAAGGACGTGAATGGCGTGCCTCAGCACGTCGTTCATCGCGACGTGAATGCCAGTAACATTTTCCTTACCTACGACGGCCGCGTGAAAGTCATCGACTTTGGACTCGCGAAAGCGGCCAATCGAATTTCACGCACGGCGGCCGGTATCGTCAAAGGCAAGCTCGCTTACATGTCCCCCGAGCAAACGGTGGGGAAACCGTTGGACCGGCGCACCGACATCTTCGCGTTGGGCACGACGCTGTGGGAAATCACGGCCGATCGGCGCCTGTTCAAAGGAAAGGACGATGTCGAAACGCTGACGGCCGTGCACAACGCGGTGGTCCCCGATCCCACGCGTCTCGTTGCCGGGTATCCCGAGAAACTCTGGGTGGTGCTTCGTCGCGCGCTCGAGCGTGACCGGGAAAAGCGCTTCTCGACCGCGCTCGAGCTATCCGTCGCACTAGACGCTTGTGCTGCGAGCGAAGGCCGCAAAATCACGGCGACGACACTCGCAGATGTGATGCGTTCGCTCTTCGACTACGAGCGCAAGCGGCAGATCGTGTGGCTTGCAGAAGCGAGCGTGGCAGACCGCGTCGTGCCGCTCCAAACGCTCGTTCCTCCTCGAGACTCCGTCGCCTACGAGACAATGGGGCCGGGCGATGCGTTTGCCACCGAGCCCCTTGGCGAGGGTGCGCGCAGCGATCTTTACAACGCCACCGCGATGACGCCTTCGCCGGGAGAGGTCGCTGCACTGCCGCTCGTCGATGGCAGCTCGCCTCGATCGCGCAAGACCGTGCCGGACATTTCGGTCATCCTGACCGACGAATTCAGTCTCGACGATGCGATTCCGAGCCGCGTGAGCACGCCGAAGCGCAGCACGCCGCCGCCGCTTCCATCGCGCGCGCCTTCGGGCACAGGCTTTCTCGTCGTCGGCCTGGCGCTCGCGGTCGTGACCGCGTTGTTGCTCGTCGCGGCGATTGGCTCCGGCCTCTTGTGGAAGCCATGACGAGAAGCTGGTAGAGAATGTCCGTCGTCGCCGTTGCTGGCGACGGAGCAAGCTTGGCCGAAGTGGCGGAATGGCAGACGCAGCGGATTCAAAATCCGCCATCCGTAAGGGTGTGAGGGTTCAAGTCCCTCCTTCGGTACTTAGGAAATACGCGGTTCTCATAATACGTCGTTTCCTTGATTTGAATTGACCGCGCGAGGTCGCTAGCGTGTATTGGGCGCATGACGACTTTGCGCTCAACCATCTCTCAGCTTGCCGGTGAGTTCGCCGCTGGCGTTCTCGAGGCCATTCGCGGCGCATCCCTTCAGGAGATCCTCGCGGAGTCCGCCGCAGGCGGTGGCGTGAAGGCGCGTCGCGGGCGCCCCCCGGCGGCGGAAGCCGATCGTGGCGCAGGTCCCGCCACGAAGCGTCGCGGACGTGGTGGTCGCCTCGGACGTCGGTCCGCGGGCGACATCGCGGGTCTCGTCCAGCAGATCGTCCAGCTGCTCGAAGCCAGCCCCGACGGGCTTCGCGCCGAGCAAATCCGCGAGCAGCTCGGCCTCGAAGCCAAGGAGCTTCCGCGTCCGATCGCCGAAGCCCTCTCGTCGCGCAAAATTGGCAAGCAGGGTCAGAAGCGCGCGACCACCTACTTCGCTCGTGGCGGCGGCGGTGGTGGTGGCGGTGCTCGCGCCAAGGGCGGCGCCAAAGCGGGCAGCGCGAAA
>CAXSGV010000641.1:0-3364 GCA_964236615.1 uncultured Polyangiaceae bacterium | reverse complement strand
CTCCTCCGAGGAAACGGCTCCCGACGCGTCTACTTCTGCACCGCCGTGTAGCTAGTCGGTAGCGAACGACGAATCAGGCGCGGCGGCGCATGCGCCACGCGCCGTGGAGCGCGAGCCCGAGGAGGAGGCTGCCCGCGGCGACGGCCCACTCGGTGCGCGCTGCGCCAGCAGCGAGCACGATGCCGACGCCGAGCGCCGGGATCGCCGACCACGCATCGATCGGCTTGAGCCCTCGCATGCGCGCGAAGGCGAGGCGGACGAGCGAAGCGGACGCGACCGCGTACTGCAAGACCACCGCGAGGCTCGATAGGCTGAAGAGCTCGGCGCGGCTGCCGAGCAACATCAACGCCATCACGGCGACCCACGTGACGATGAGCGCGCGCACGGGGACGCCGTTTGCGTTGAGCTCGTGAAACGCGAAAGGCAGCGTGTCACCCTTCGCGAGCGCGGAGAGAAAGCGCGGCGTCATCACCATCATTCCGACGGCGATGCCGAGCGCGGAGACGCTGGTGCCGATCTGGACGACCGTCGACGCTCTCGCGCCCGCAAGAACGCGGGCGGCATCGGCGAGGGGCGCGCTCGAGGCAGAGAGATTCGGGATCGCGAGCACGCATGCGCGCTGCAAGAGCACGTAAAGGAGCGCCGAGAGAAAGAGCGACCCGAGCACGGCGCGCGGTATCGCCTTGGCTGGGCTCTTGGCCTGTCCGGCGATGACGGGGACGATCTCGAAGCCCTGGTAGATGAAGACGGTCGTGAGCATCGCGCGAAGCCAGTGCACCTCCGCGGTGCCGATTGGCGGTGGCGTCGTAGGCACAGCCGGCACGAGAAACAGCGACACCACGACGAGCCCCACGAGCGGTACGAGCTTGAGCACGGTGAGCGTCGTCCAAACGCGGGCCGAGAGCGGCACGCCGCCGGCACACACGAGGGCGAGCACCGTGCACACGACGTACGGTGCAGCGGGGTGCGCGGTCACCGATTTGGACAGGCCCACCATGATCGCCGCGGCGCTGAAGATCGAGCTCAGGTAAGTGAGCCACCCGACGAGAAAAGACGGCAGCGCGCCGAACGCTTCGCGGGCGAACACGACGGGGCCGCCGTCCTCGTCGAAGCAGCCGCCCAGCTTCGCTTGCGCGATGGCGACGGGGGCGAGCAAGAGCGCGGTGAGCGCGAAGACGAGCACGCTCGCGAAGCCGGGCGCGTGCTGCGCGACATCGGATGGAACGAAGAAGATCCCGACGCCGACGATGCCGTTGATGCCGAGGGCGAGCAGCGCAAACTGCCCAACGGGTCGCTTCTCCGCGGCGCCACTTCGAGACGCGCCTGCCTCTTCGGTCTTCGCTTCCGGCACCGCGCGCGAGCCTACGTGAACGACCTCGCTAGGGCCAGAGCCGTGCGGGAGGGGCGGGGACGAGAACACCGCGCGTGAGGTAGCCCGCGGCCGTCTGCTTCACGATTGCGATCTGCGATGCGTCGAAGAAGACGTCACCTTCGCCGCGCGAGTAGCTCATGATGTTGTCGACGACCGTGCTGTGGCCGTTGCCGAAGAAGTGACCTAGCTCGTGCGCGAGCACCGTCGGACGCGCGGTCGACGCGAGGACGAGAAAGCGCTTCTTCGGATCGACGCGGCTCTGCCAGCACACGCCCATGCGCAGCCGACCCGGCTCGTCGACGTCGCCGAGCGAGGTCACGATCGCCACGTTGATGGCACCTTCGACGAAGGTCGCTTCACCGACGTTGTCGCGATCGGCCCGTGTCACGAGGTTGGAAAAGCGGGCCTCGAGCGGCGCGTCGATCGTCCAACGAAACTGCACGCCGATCGGATCGTAGAGGCGCCGCGCGTTCGCGATCTGCTCGTCGACCCACGCGGTGGAGCGAACACGTTTGCCCGACTCTTCGACGATGGTGATCGCGAGCGCGAAGGTCGGCACCGTCGGCACGCGAGTGGTCGGCGTGGTCGGGTCGGCAGCGTGCGTCGCGCGTGGCCAGGCGACCACCATCGCGAAGATCACCGGAAGGAGCCACGAGCCAACGCGCGCGACGGAGCGCACGCGAAAGTCCTGATCAGCCCTGCCCGGCGTCGTCGAGCTCGTCTTCTTCGTCGACTTCGATGACGACGGTACCGGCCAGATCACGAATGTGCGACTGCGCCGGCGGGGGAATCGTGGGCCGCTCACTCCGAACGAGCTGCTGGTAGATGACGTCGGATCGAAGGGTGGCCGGCGCGTCGTCATCGGCGAGATCTTCGTCGAGATCGAGCTCGAGGACTTCTTCCTTCTCTTCGGGATGCATCATCGGGGACCTCCTTTGGGAGTCGGGTCGTTTGGCTTAGCCCTGATGCACGGTTGTGCCAGCGCATTCATTGGAAACGGTCGTTTCCGTTCGGGAAACGCGGGTCGCGGGAAGATCGCGTCCAGGATCGACGTACCAGTCACCCGCACCGGATCCGGAGCGCCGGGCCGAAGACGAGAACACACGAGGCAAGCACGTCGATCCCGAGCACACCGTCTTCGGCGCACGCCGTTGCGGCATCGCCCGCCGGCGTGCGTGATCCGCGCAGAAGCGTGACGTCGTGCACCCCGTGGACGTCGCCGACGAGGATCTTTGCGGACTCGAACGTGCGCGTCGTCATCGCGCCCTCGACCGAAAACGATCGCGCGCGGCTCTCGACGCTACGCGCATCGAGCGCGCTGCCTGCGCGCGAGCGCGCGTAGAGCGCAGTCGCAGCGGCGCCCGTGTCGACGATGAGGCGAGCGTGCACGCCTTCGATGAACGCGCCGACGACGTACATGCCGTCGCAACGCTCGGCGCTGGCGGTGAGCTCGGTGCTCTCTGCCGACAACGCGCGCATGGCTTCACGCTCGGTCGCGGCACGCATCTCGCGACGCGGAAGATCGAGGACGACCTCGCTCGCAACCGAGAGGCGCTGCGGCGAAATCCACCCCGCGATTCCAGCGCGCCCGCCTGGCAGTCTCTCGTCTTGCTCGCGCACGGCAACCGGGCCGTCGTCGAGGCGGCCCCACGCCTCGATTGCGATCGATGATGCGCGAGGCTCGCGCGGGAGCTCCGCCCGCCGCACGACGAAGCCTGCCAGCGTGTGCGCGCTTGCACCCGAGTCGACCTGCATCCACGTCGTCACGCGGCCGACGCTCGCGCGCACGAGCGGCACGGGCGCGAGCCCCTCGATCTCGAGCCGCAGCGTCGCACGCCGATAGGTGACGGTCTCGCGCGCGTCGTGCGCAGCGTGGATCTCCCCGGCGCTCTCGCCGGGCATCCCGATGATGTAGTGGATCATCAGCGGGACGCCCTCGGCGTGGGCGTCGCGCGCCGCGCGCACGACCTCGGCGAGGTCGAGGCGCTTCTT
>CAXSGV010000640.1:0-3365 GCA_964236615.1 uncultured Polyangiaceae bacterium | reverse complement strand
ACCTACGCGGCCAAGACGCGCGGGTCGCTCGACTACGAGATCGACGGCCTCGTGATCCGCGCCAACGACGTCCACGCATCGAACATGCTCGGCGAGAAGGGCAGCCGTCCGCGCGCGGCGATCGCTTTCAAATTCGCGTCGCAGGCCAAGATCAGCAAGGTGGTCGACATCCTCTGGGACACCGGGCCGTCGGGGCGCGTGTCGCCGATTGCGGTCGTCGAGCCGATCGAGATCGGCGGCGCGACGGTGCAGCGCGCTTCCCTCCACAACGTGTCGAACGTGGCCGCGCTCGGCATCGGCATCGGCGACGAGGTGCTTGTCTCGCGGCGCAACGACGTCATCCCCTACGTCGAAGAGGTCGTCGCCAAGCACGGCCCCAACGCGAAGCCGCCGAAGAAGTGCGGCATCTGCCAGAGCGTGCTGGTCTCGGAGGGCGAGTACATCGCGTGCAAGAACCTCGAGTGCACGGCGCTCGTCGAAGGTCGTCTCCAGAATTGGGTCGGTGCGCAGAACATTCTCGAGTGGGGCGAGAAGCTGATCGCGCAGCTCGTCGAGGCGAAGCTCGCGCGCGAGCCCGCGGATCTCTACAAGCTCGAGGTGAAGCACATCGCCGGGCTCGAGCGTCGCGGCGAGATCATCGCCAAGAAGGTGCTCGACAATTTGCGCGCGAAGCTGCCGCTCACGCTGCCGCTCTTTTTGGGCTCGCTCGGTATCGAGGGCTTCGCAATCCAGAGCGCGAAGATGGTCGTGGCCGCTGGCTTCGACACGCTCGACAAGGTGCTTGCGGCCAAGGAAGAAGAGCTCGCGGAGATTTCCGGCCTCGGCCCCTCGAAGGCCCACGTCATCGTGCAAGGGCTCGCCGCACGCAAGGCCGAGATCCAGCGGCTGCTCGCGGTCGGCGTCGTGCCCGTCACGCCCACGGCGGGTGGCGGCAAGCTCTCCGGCAGGAGCTTCTGCTTCACGGGCGCGCTCTCGAAGCCGCGTGCCGAGCTCGAAGCGATGGTCGAGGAGCGCGGCGGAACGCTGCTCTCGGGCGTGACCAAGGATCTTCAGTTCCTCGTGATGGCCGACCCCAGCTCTGGCTCGAGCAAGGCGCAAAAGGCTGCCAAGTACGGCACCGAGTGCATCGACGAGGCGCGCTTCCTCGTGCTCATGGCCGCGGCCGATTCCGGTGACGACGAGGCGCTGGCGCCCGCAAAGAAGGAGGCGCCCGCAAAGAAGGACGCGCCCGCGAAGAAAGCGAAGAAAGCTGGAAAGAAGAAGACCGCCGAAGCGGACACCGACGACGCCTGACGAGCGTCGTCAGCGTGCGAGGACGACGGCGGCGTACGGCGCGAGCACGAGCGTCGCCGAGTCGCACGCATGGTCACTGTCATGGCTTGCCGCGATGATCCGGGCCTGTGGGCCGGCGGCGTGACGAGCCTCGATGGGCTCGTTGCCGAGGTTCCACAGGAAGACGCGCGACGCGTCGTCATGACGGCGCACGATCTCAAGCACGTTGCCGACGGCGCGCGCGGCGAGCATCGTGCGGTCGCTGCTCTGGAGAACGACGTCGTCACGACGGAGCCGCAGCATCGCCTTGTAGAGGGCGAGCGTGCGCGCGTGCTCACCGGCGCGCTTCTCTTCGTGAGACAGCTTCGAGCGGAGGAACGTCTCCTCGGCCTGCGGATCGGGGATCTGGGAGCGTACGGCCGGATCGGCGAAGGCGGAAAAAGCCTTGAACTCGTCGCGTCGGCCTTTCGAGATGAGCGCGCCGAGCTCGGGATCGTGATCGGTGAAGAACAGAAACGGCGTGGTCGCGCCCCACTCTTGCCCCATGAAGAGCAGCGGCGTCATCGGTAGGAAGAGCAGCAGCATCGAGGCGGCGCGGTACGCCTCGGCCGAGACGTCGATCGAGAGACGCTCGCCGAGAGCGCGGTTTCCGATCTGATCGTGGTTCTGAAGGCAGTAGACGAGGTTGTCGGCCGCGAGCGTGTGCGCCGGGTTGCCGCGCGGCTTGCCGGTCGTGGGGTTGACCTGGCCCTCGTAGAGCCAGCCGCGCTCGATGACACGCGCGAGCTCGGATGCGCCCCCGCGGTAAGCGGCGTAATAGCCGTCGGTCTCGCCCGTGAGCGAAACGCGAACGGTGTGGTGGAAGTCGTCGGCCCACACCGCGTCGAGGCGATGATCGTGGACGAGCGCGGGCTCGTTTCGCTCGTCCTCGGCGATGAGCACACGCGGCGGGCTCGACGACGCTGCGAGCTCCGCAAGCTCGCGCAGGATGTGAACCGGCGAATCGTCCACGATGCCGTGCGTCGCGTCGAGGCGGAGGCCGTCGAAGCCATACTCCTCGAACCACATGCGGGCGTTCTCGAGGACGTAGGCGCGCATGACGTTCGACCCGAAGTCGGGTGCATCGCCCCACGCGGTCTTGTGACGATCGGTGAAGTAGCCGGGGTCGTACGCCGTCAGGTAGTTTCCGGCGGGGCCGAAGTGGTTGTAGACGACGTCGAGCAAGACGTGGAGCCCGAGGCCGTGTGCATGGTCGACGAACGTTTTGAGGTCGGCTGGCGTGCCGTAGCCCGCGAACGGCGCGTAATGCGCGACGCCGTCGTAGCCCCAGCCCCGCGAGCCTGCGAACGAGGAGACCGGTAGTAGCTCGATGGCATTCACGCCGAGCTCGACGAGGTCGTGCAGATGCTCGGCGGCGGCCGCGTAGGTACCCGCCTGTGTGAACGTGCCGACGTGAAGCTCGTAGATCACGAGCGGACGCGTGCGCGCCGGCACGGGGTGGCGAAAACGGAACGCGTCGCGCGCGACGACACGGGCCGGGCCGTGCACGCCGAACGGAAGGTCACGCGCGTAGGGGTCGGGCAGCTGTTTGCCGTCGACGAGGAACTTGTAGAGTGCACCTAGCCGCGCATCGGTGACGAGGGCATCGAAGACCCCATCGGCATTTCGAGCAAGCGGGTAGGTAGCCCCGGCCTTGGGGGGCTGTGTGTCTGCGTCTTCGTAGAGGCGGACGCGCACGTCGCTCGCCGTCGGTGCCCAGACGGCGAAGTGCGTTCCTTCCTGAGTCAGGCTCGCGCCGAGGAGTGTCACGTCGCAAACCTACGACATCGAGGGGGCAATGGCAGTACACGGGAACCAGCATTCGCACGCTCGCGCTGCCGATTTCGGGAGCTAGGGCGCACGAGCAGATCCTTGGCACGTGACGTTCGTAACCTCCGGACTCACGGAGGAGCACGCATGGAATCTCGAAAAGGCGTCGCGCATGCGGCCCGCATCGCGCTGGGTGTAGTGGGTTTGGCCGGGGTTGTGCTCGCTTGCGGGCGCACGAGCGCGCCGCCGTCGATGGCGAAGATACCCGTTGACGAGAGCGTGAC
>CAXSGV010000639.1:0-3370 GCA_964236615.1 uncultured Polyangiaceae bacterium | reverse complement strand
CGGAGCCCCCCGCTCCTCCCTCCCCCCTTCCCAAGCCCGAGCCCGAGCCCGAGCCCGCGCCGGCTCTTCCTCTCCCACCTCCCCGGCGCGCCCCCTGGCTCTTCGAGGGCAGCACCGCCTTCGTCGCCGCCCTCGGCCTCCAACCAAAAGCGAGCCTCGGCGTCGGCCTCAACGCGATCCTCGAGCCCCCGCGCTTCATCCCGCTCGAGGTCTTCAGCGCCATCTTCTTCGACTCGACGGCGTCCGGCGACCACGGAAGCTACGTGACGCTCGACGTGGCCTACGTCGGCGGTGGCCTTTGCCCGGTTCGCTCACGCGGGCGCGCGCTCCACCTCTTCGCGTGTATCGAGTCGCACGTCGGTCTCACGCGCGCACGCACGGGCGGATTCGAAGCGAGCCCGACCGAGGCCTTCCGACCCACCCTCGACACCGCGCTCTCGGGTCGTG
Organism: uncultured Polyangiaceae bacterium; assembly: GCA_964236615.1. Classification (GTDB taxonomy): domain Bacteria; phylum Myxococcota_A; class Polyangia; order Polyangiales; family Polyangiaceae; genus CAXSGV01. Next base: position 2,923 of record CAXSGV010000639.1, on the reverse strand, counting down.
CCACCGTGCGCATCGGCGGCCCCTTCGCGTTGCGCGTGGGCGCGTCGGCGGTCCTGCCGCTCCTTCGTTACCGCTACACCCTCCAACGTGATGACGGCTCGCGGGGCACCGCCTTCCTTGCGTCGCCGATTGCGGGCGTGGTCGATGTCGGGATCGGCCTCGCGCTTCCGTAGGCGCGATGGTGCAGAGGCGCCGCTGCCGCTGAATTTTTTGATAATCCTCGTCGGCTGCCTCCACCCACCCTTTGATGGAAGGGAGCTTGGCGGTCGCGCACGATCCGGTGCATTTTTCGAGCCCCCAACCCGTCCTCACCGTCGCCGCTGTCTTTCGCGATCATGCGCCGTTCGCCTGGCGTGCGCTGCGCCGGCTCGGCGTTCCGGAGAAGGATGTCGATGACGTGTGCCAGGAGGTCTTCGTCGTGATCCACAGAAAGCTCGCCGAGTTCGAAGGCCGCTCGACGATCCGAACGTGGGTGTACGGGATCTGCGTCCGCACCGCTGCGGACTACCGGAAGCGGGCGCACGTGCGCCACGAGACCGTGACCGACACGCTGCCGGAGAACGTTTCGCCGCGCGACGCCCACGAGGAGCTCGCCCAGCACGAGGCGCGCAAGGTGCTCGATCGCATCCTCGACGAGCTGGACGACGACAAGCGCGCGGTGTTCGTTCTCTACGAGATCGAGGAGCTCACGATGGCCGAGGTCGCCGAGGCCGTCGGCTGTCCGCTCCAGACGGCCTACTCTCGACTTCACGCAGCACGAAAGCTCGTCGCGACAGGCATCGAGCGCGCGCGCGAGCAGAGGGCTTCGGCATGAGCGAAGAGCAAGATCCCCCGCGCCTCCGCGACGCCTTCCTCGATGCAGGCCGCAGTGAGCTCCCGGACGACGCGCGGCTTGCGGCGATCGCTGCGAAGCTCGGCCCGATCGTCGGCGGCGCGGCCGGTGGGGGCGGCGCCGCGGTGGTCGCGACCGCGAAAACGGGCGCCGTCGCGAAGGTCGTGGCGGGCGTCGTGCTCGCGACGGTCATCGTCGTGGGTGCGGTCGTCGGCGTGCAGAAGCTGTCGACTCCAGCGGCCGGGCCGCCCACCGCGATCGTCACCACGGCACCGCCGACCCCGTTCACACCCCCGTCGATCGAGCCGCTCGCGAGCGCCGTCGTCGTCGTCAAACCCGCGCCGCGCGGGAGCGCCGTCGCCCACGATGTCCAAGTCGAGGACGACCCGACAGCCGAGGTGAAGCTGCTCGAGCGCGCACAGGACGCGCTGCGGTCACGGCCTGCCGAGGCACTTGCACTCTGCACGGAACATGAGCACCGCTTTCCGCACGGCATGCTGGCTCAGGAGCGCGAGGTCATAGCGATCGAGGCGCTCGTGAAAGAGGGCCGCATGCCGGATGCGACGGCGCGGGCGAATCGCTTCGCAGCCACGCACCCCTCTTCGACCCACCAACGACGCATCGACGCGGTTCTCGGACGCTGATCCAGCCCGCTCGAATCAACGGCAGCCCGTCGAAGCCTTGAGCGCGTTCTGCGCCATCCACCCGAAGCGCTTCACGCCGTCCGCACTGACGACGTAGCCATAGAAGAAGGCCATCGTGCCGGCGGGCTTCGTGTAGGCGCCGTCGGCGGCAGCGGTGTAGAGGCGAAGGCTGATGTGCGGACGCCCGCTCGTCGTCGGCACGTCGACGCGCTGGAACTTCGTGCCCGCCTCGAAGATGTCGATGGCCGGCGAGCCAAGCGAGTCGCCGGCGACGTTGAACGCGAGGTTGACGTAGCGTTTGCCGTTGGCGCGAACGAGCGGCATGTAGTCGCCGGCGCGCTCGTGATCCGCCTCCGTGTTGCGTACGACCTTCTTCAGCGCGAACGCCGGATCGACATCCGTGTTCCGGACCTCGTAGCAAGCCATCTTGCCCATCTGCGGATCCTTCGCGTCGACGTTGCCGATGCGCTTTCGTAGGGTGGCCTCCGCGACGACCGAGTCGAGCGGGTACCAGCCCGCGCTCTTGTTCGCGGTGCTCATCGCCATGACGTGCGTCTTGCCAGCGAAGTGACGCGTCTGGCCGTAATTGATCTTGATGCGACCACCGTTCGCGTCGGTCACCATTGGCTGCGCGCTGCCATCGCGGACGACGCCGGCCCGCACGTCCCAGAACAGATCGTCGCTCGGGCTCTGCACGCGGTTGCCACCCTCCTTGCGGAGCTTGCAGTTGTAGGGGCTGTGCAAGCACGCCGTCCCGTTCTCGCCGCTGCTCAACGCCTCCGCCACATCGTCATCGGCGACGTCCGACTCACCGTCGTCATCACCCGCGTCGGCCGAGCAGCCAGCGGCTGCCGTCACGAGGAAGAGCGAGGCCGCTGCAACGAAACGGGAGAGGAAGGTTCTCATGCCCGAGGTGATTGCAGCCTGCATGCCACCCGCGTCACACGTGATTCCCGCTCGATTGCCCGGTCCGACGGCGACGGCTGGCCCCACAGCCGGAAAGACGCTGGATCGAGAGCCGCTGGGCACCCGGCGCCGCATTTCGCGCGCGCCCGCGAAACCGGTGTGCGCGCTCGTGAAGGCTCGCGAAACCGCTCAGTGGTTGCGAAACATCGGCGTGATTGGCGTGAGCGGCGGCGGCGTCGTCAGTGTGGAGCTCGACGATGGGTGGGTTGCCGCGGGGCGCGACGCCGCGCCGCGTGGGGTGCGCGTGCCGTGCGACGGCGCGGGCGAGGACGGTGCGGCGGAGGCGCTCGGCGCGGGCTGCATTCCCAGCGGATCGTTCGCGAGCATGGTCGCGGTCGGCGTGGGCGTGACCGGCACCTGGAAGGAGAACGTGCGCGACACGATGGAGGACGGATTGTGCATCCCGCTCGGATAGGCCTCGTAACAGGCATTGGCGACCGGGAAGTAGAAGCTGCCGTAGTCCGGCTGCCCGTCGGAGGAG
>CAXSGV010000638.1:0-3373 GCA_964236615.1 uncultured Polyangiaceae bacterium | reverse complement strand
CATCGTTGGTGACGACCTTCGTGGGGACATAATGGCCAACACCGAGGATCGTGGAGCGCGTAGGGAGCGTCATGGTCTCCCGTGTCCTTTAATTCCCGGGGCTCCGCAAGCGCGAACCGATGCCGCAACGCGGCATCCCGGTAGCTTTTTCCTGATGCTACGGTGGCGGCCCAAGTGATCGAGATCGGCACAGTGCTCAGCGGCAAGTACCGGCTGCTTCGCCTCCTCGGCGATGGCGGCATGGGATCGGTCTACGAAGGCCAGCACGAGCTGCTCGGAACGCGCGTCGCCATCAAGATCCTGCACTCCGATCTCGCGCGCAAATCGGGGCTCGTCGATCGCTTCCTGCAGGAGGCTAAGGTGGCCGCGCAGATCAAGAGTCCGTACGTCGTGCAGGTGACCGACGTCGATCGCACGCCGCAAGGCGTCGCGTACATCGTGATGGAGCTGCTCGAGGGCGAGGCGCTGTCCTCGGTGCTCGAGCGCGATCGCAAGATCCCGATCCCGACGAGCGTCGACTACACGAAGCAGATCCTGTCTGCGCTCGAGGCCGCCCACGCGCTCGGCGTGACGCACCGCGATCTCAAGCCCGAGAACGTGTTCGTCACTTTCGCTGCGGGCAAGCCCGTCATCAAGCTGATCGACTTCGGAATCGCCAAGCTTCGCTCGAGCGATCCGGCGGTGAAGAACCTGACCGTCGCTGGCGTCGTCATGGGCACGGCCGAGTACATGGCGCCGGAGCAGGCCTACTCTGCAGACAAGGCGGACGCGCGGTCCGACATCTACGCCGTGGGCGTCATGCTCTACGAGATGATCTCCGGCGTCCGTCCGGTGGCGGGCGACGACGCGCGCATCATCGCGACGCGGGTCGAGCGCGGCGACGTGAAGCCTCTCGTGCACGCTGCGCCCGACGTGCCGCGCGAGCTCGCAGGTCTCGTTCACCGCGCGATGGCGGCGCGACCCGAGATCCGCTTTGCGAGCGCCACCGAGATGCGGCTCGCGCTCGACGCCGTGCCGCTCACGAGCGACGGGAAGCGCGCAACGACGCACCAGCTCCCGCATGTCGCGCACGTGCCTGGGTCGACGGCAACGTCGCCCGGTCCAGCGCCGCCGATCACGGGCGTTGCGGAGCTCGGCCTCGGCACGATGCTGGGCGCACCGGCCGATGCCGCCTTCCTCTCGCCGGGCCCGCCGCAGGAGTACCGCGCAGCTGCAGGCGGCACCGCGATGGGGAGCGCGCCTCATGAGATGGATCACGCGCAACCGATGCAGGGGCACTACCAGGGCTCGATGGCCTACGCCGATACGCGGCAGGGCGCGGCTCCGCGCAAAAAGAAGCGCTCGATCTGGCTCTTGCTGACGTTGCCGTTGCTCCTCGGCGCCGGCGTCGCGGTCGCGTTCTACGTGAACCAGCTCCACGATTCACCGCCCGACACGAAGCCGCTGATCACGACTACACAGACAGCGACGACAGCAACTCCTGGGACCACGACCGCCGAGGTCCCGACCGCGATCGATCCAATCGCGCCGCTCAACACGACACCGACACAAGTACGTCCGACCTCGAGCACGAAGCCGCCGACCTCACCGTCGAAGCCCACCGCCGAGCCGACGAGCAACAACCCGCCGACCTTGCCGTTCCCGTCGAGCTTCCCGAATCCGTTTCCCTCGATGAGCGGCGTTCCGCCGTTCCCGACCGCATTCCCGTCGACCTTCCCGTTCCCAGGAATGCAGCCGGCCCCGACCTCGAGCTAGCCCCATGCATCGCGCCTCGCTCAGCCTCCTTCTTCTGACCGCCACCGCCTCCGCATGCGCCTCCTCCAAGAGCGCGCCCGGCACCGAAGATCCCGGCAACGGCTACGTAACCGAGGACGCCGGCGTGTCGACTGCCGCGAAGGGCACGTGGACTTACGTGTATTCTACCTACTTCGGGCCGAAGACCCCCGGCCACTGCGGGAGCTCCGGCTGCCACGCGAGCACGCGGTCGGGCTTTCGCTGCGGCGCGACGCAAGACGATTGCTACCAAGGGTTCCTCAGCTCGGGCCTCGTCGATCCGGCGAAGGGCGACGGCTCGAAGCTCGCCGATGCATCGACGAGCCCCGTCATCTGGTTCTCACCCAATGGCGGAATGCCGCGCGACAACCGCAAGGCGAATGCGACCGCCGCCGCCGAGGTGCGCGAGTGGCTGGCCGCGGGCGCCCGCAACGACTGAGAGCCCCTCCGTCGTGCTAGCGTTTTGCGCGTGACGGGCGACAAAAAGAGGCGGACGCCGCGCAAGTCGGTCGTGAGCGAGGCAACGTCTCCTCTCGGAGCGAGCGACCGCGATCTCGACGCCCTCACCGCGCCGCTCCGCCCGCTCGCCGAAACCTGGCGCGCGGTCGTGCGTGCGCCCCGTCGCCGCGCGCGAGCCGCGTCGGTCGCGTTCGTGATCGTGATCGCGTTGCTCGTCGCGCGGATGGGGACCGCGAAGGCGCGCGTCGCGGCCGGTCTCGCGATGGCGTCGACGATCGCGCTCGTTCTCGTGCTCCGCCGCCGTGAGCAGAAGCTGTGGAGCGATCCCGCGCGCGTCATCGATCGCGTTGCCGGTCACATCGATCCCGAGCGTGCGCGTCGCGCGCTCCGTGCGCTCACGCTCATCGACAACGACGGCGCGCCGCGCTCGCCCGGAACCTCGGGCGGCCTCGCGCGACTCCACGTCGAGCGAAGCATTGCGGCGCTTCCGCTCGACAAGGTCGCGCTCGGCGCCACGCGCCACGCCGCGCGTCTGGGGGCGGTCGCGATCGCGTTCGCGCTCGGCACGCTGGGTGTCTTCGTCTCGAACCCCTGGGGCACCATCGAAGGCGCCGACGTTCTCTTCGCGACCAAGGGCGCTGGCCCGATGACGATGAAGTGGCTCGTCAACCTCGAGGTCCGCGCGCGCCCGCCGGAGTACCTTCACGAAGAGGAGCACCACGAGGCCCCCTTCGCGGAGCTCGCCTTGCCGCGCGGAACGCTGATCACGTTTCGCGGTGCTGCGACCCACAACGGCCGGCGCCTTTTGCTCACCGACGGAGCGAGCGAGGTTCCCTTCGTCGACGATGGTGCGGGCAGGATGGTCGCGCGCTGGCCGCTTGCGGAGACCGTCGTTCTCCGCGTGGTTGCGCGCTTCGGCGACGTCGTGATCGAAGAGCCACAGACGACCGAGATCACCTCGATCGCCGACAAAGCCCCCGTCGTGAAGCTCGAGAGCGCGCCGCGCACGCTGTCGCTCGCATCGGGCGAGGTCTCGTCGGAGATCCCGATCCGTTACGAGGTCACGGACGATCACGGGCTGCGGGAGGTCCACCTCGTTTTGCGCTCGGGCGCCCGCGAAGAGCGCCGCGTCCTCGCGCGC
>CAXSGV010000637.1:0-3391 GCA_964236615.1 uncultured Polyangiaceae bacterium | reverse complement strand
CGTTCCGCTCATGGTCCAGCGGCGCATCTTCGGCGCCACGGTCTTCGGTCGCAGCGAGAGCGAGGAGCTCTACGATCAGGCCGACCTCGCGCTCCGGGAGCGGCTCGCACGTCACGCGTCGGTCGCGATCGACAACGCCAAGCTCTACGAGATCGCGCAGCGTGAGCGCGCGCGCGTCGAGCACGCGAACCAAGCAAAAGACGTGTTCCTCGCCACGGTCTCGCACGAGCTCCGCACGCCGCTCAACGCGATGTTGGGTTGGACGCGCATGCTTCGCTCGGGTGCGCTTGCGCCCGAGAAGTTTCAACGCGGCCTCGAGACCATCGAGCGGAACGCCGAGGTCCAGGCGCAGCTCATCGAGGACCTGCTCGACATCTCCCGCATCATCTCCGGCAAGCTCCGGCTCGAGGTGCGTGCCGTCGACCTGCAGAAGGTCATCGAGTCCGCGCTCGACGTGGTGCGACCCGCCGCCGACGCACGCGGCGTGCGCCTCGAGGTCGAGCCCCACGCCGATGCTTTGATCGCGGGCGATCCCGATCGCCTTCAGCAGGTGATCTGGAACCTGCTGACGAACGGCATCAAGTTCACGCCGCGCGGCGGCACCGTGACCGTGCGGCAGCGCGTAATCGAGGGCCACGTCGAGCTTCAGGTCGTCGACACGGGTGAAGGCATTCCGCGCGAATTCCTGCCTTACGTTTTCGATCAATTCCGTCAGGCCGACGGCAGCCCGACGCGCGCGCACGGTGGCCTCGGCCTCGGGCTCTCGATCGTTCGACACCTCGTCGAGCTTCATGGCGGCACGATCCGCGCGGCGAGCGAAGGCGCAGGCAAAGGAGCCACGTTCACGATACGGTTGCCCGAGGCGGCAGTCCGTCGAGCACGCGAGCGCCTCACGCCGACGAAAGCGCCGGCGCGCGTTCCCTTTGCGTGCCCACCGCACCTCGCGGGTCTCCGCGTTCTCGTGGTCGACGACGAAGAGTCCGCGTGCGAGCTGCTCGCTACCGTTCTCGAGCAGTGCAAGATGGTGGTCACGTGCGCGCCCAGTGCCGCCGCTGCCTTCGACTCGTTCCGCCGCTCGCGGCCAGACGCCCTGGTGTCGGACATCGGTATGCCGGGCGAGGATGGCTACGCGCTGATTCGCCGCATTCGCGAGCTACCCGACGAGGAGGGTGGACGCTTGCCCGCGGTCGCTCTCACCGCCTACGCGCGCATCGAAGATCGCATGCAAGCGCTCAACGCGGGCTTCACGATGCACGTCGCGAAGCCGGTCGAGCCCGCAGAGCTGATCGCCATGCTCGGAACGCTGGCGGGCTCCCGCGCGGGTGGCGCTCGCTAAAAGTCCCCGCCTCCGCAGAGGGCGGTAGACTCGCGGCGGCGCATGAGAACCATCCTCCACGTCGACATGGACGCCTTCTATGCGTCGGTCGAGGAGCTCGACGATCCGAGTCTTCGCGGGCGTCCGCTCATCGTGGGGGGCAGCGCGCGACGCGGTGTCGTGCTCGCTGCGAACTACGCGGCGCGCCCTTTCGGCGCCCACTCGGCGATGCCGATGGCGCAGGCGATGCGCCTCTGTCCGCAGGCGACGGTCGTACCGCCGCGCCACGCGCGCTACGCCGAAGTGAGCACGCTCGTGTTCGAGGTGTTCTCGCGCTTCACGCCGCTGGTCGAGGGCCTCAGCCTCGACGAGGCGTTCATCGACGTCACGAACAGCCGTTCGCTCTTCGGCGACGGCCGCACGATCGCCACGCTCATCAAGCGTGCGATCAAAGAAGAGATCGGCCTCACCGCTTCGGCGGGTGTAGCGCCCTCGAAGTTCGTCGCGAAGGTGGCGAGCGATCTCGAGAAGCCCGACGGCCTCGTCGTCGTCGAAGAGCACGCGGTGCGCGCGTTCCTCGCGCCGCTCCCGATCGAGCGCATGTGGGGTGTCGGTCCGAAGACCGCGCCGCGTCTCCACGAGATGGGGCTCCACACCATCGGCGATCTCGCGACGACCGACGCGGGCACGCTCGATCGCCTGCTCGGAAGCTGGGGCGAGCACATTCAGTCGCTCGCGCGTGGCCACGATCCCCGCGACGTCGAGCCGGACCGCGACGCCAAGTCGGTGGGCGCGGAGATCACCTACGATCGCGATCTCACCGATCGCCCCTCGATCGAGCGCACGCTCTTGGCCCACGCTGGGCGTGTGGCGCAGCGGCTCCTCAAGGAGAAGATCGCGGCGCGCGGCGTGACGGTGAAGATAAAATACTCCGACTTCGTGGTGCGCACGAGGCAGGTGAAGCTGCCCGAGCCTGTCGCCGACACCGACTCGATCTTCGCCGCCGCGCGCGATCTCTTTGCGAAGCTGCCGCTCGAGCGCGGCGTGCGGCTGACGGGAGTCTCTGCCTTCGATCTCGTCGATGCCGAAATCCCGGTCACGCTCTTTCCCGATCCGGTCGCGGCGCACCGTCGCAAAGTCGAAGGACTCGTTGCGAGCATCCACGATCGCTTCGGGGACGCGGGGTTACGTCGCGCTTCCCTGATCGACCATCCGCCCGCCGACGAAGATTTGGCCCGCCCTCCGAAGATCCGATAGCGGTCGTGAAGGCGAGAACGCGTGACTGGCGGTAGTCGCCGGTTCTTCAGGTGCGCGTCGCTCGCTCCTATCCGACGAACGGAGGAGGACCCATGGCAGCTTTCACTGCTCGGTACCGATCTGCGCGCTCCTGTCTCGGCTTCATCGCGCTTTGCCTCGCGCTAGGGGCGAGCGCCGGCGAAGCGTCCGCGGGCGAGAAGAAGGTCGCGATCGGCGAGGTCTCCACGAACATCGTTCGCACCGACGTCGACCTCTCGGCGCTCCTCCGCACCACCATCGAATCGGAGCTCGCGGGCGTCGATCTCAGCCGCGTGTCACGCAAGGACGCGAGCATCCTCTCCGTCTCGCTCGTCCGCATGGACACGGAGTCGAGCGCACACGGCGCATCGACCACCTGCGTCATCTCCGCCACCCTTCGCACGAAAAAAGGCGGCGCGGTCTTCGCCATCCTCGAAGGCCGCGCACGTGCCGACAACGGCGCCTCGACGCAGAAGAACGCCGAAGCCCACGCCATCCAGGGCGCCGTCCGTGGCGCCATCGTGCGCCTCCCCGAAGCGCTGCGCTGACAGCGCACGGGCGGACGTCACATGTGAGCGGGACGCTGAACGGTCAATGGTTTGCTGGCCACGGGGGAGAAACACGCGAGGCTGGGACGATCGCGCGGGAGACGTGAGTCGCGAGCAGGGGCGCTGGACGGTCCATGGTTTGCTGGCCACGGGGTAGAAACACGCGAGGCTGGGACGATCGCGCGGGACACGTGAGTGGCGAGCTGGGGCGCTGGACGGTCCATGGTTTGATGGCCACGGGGGAGAAACACGC
>CAXSGV010000636.1:0-3412 GCA_964236615.1 uncultured Polyangiaceae bacterium | reverse complement strand
CGATCTCCCCACCTCACGCGACGCCGGCCGCCCGCTCCTCGATCTTCGCCGCGTCAGCACCTGAGGAGCGCGCGGCGAGGGCGCTTAGAGCTGGTCCACGTCGTAGTAGAGCGGGGCGCGCGCGACGCAGAAGGCGTGAATGATCTTCCGCTCCTGCTCCGAGAGCAAATCGAACTCGATGCCGATGCCGGGAGGTCCATAAGGCGACGCGTCGCGGTGCCACCGAACGAGGCCACGCGTCTGCACGGCGCCGGTGGGGAGCGAGAACTCGAGATCGACCTCGCTGCCGACGTCGACGCTTCGGTAGGTCGACACGAAGAGCCCGCCCTCCGAGATGTCGCCGGAGAGGCCGGTGAAGAAGTGCGAGTCACTCGATAGATCGACGTCGACCTCGAGCGTGACGCGCGGCAACGTGCGGTGGTGTTCTTCGATGAGCACCTTCGGTGGATCGACGAGCGTGTCACGCCGGAAATCGTCGAGTGGGGCTGACGCCGCCTCGGTGATCTTGGCTTGGAGCTGGGCGCCCGCGATGCGCGCCGCGAGCTCGTCGAGCGCCGGCGGAAGAATGGGCTCTGCCACCCGCGGTGTCTCGGTCTGCGCCTGCGGCGTCTCCGCTGCTGCGGCAACCGCAGTGGCTTGCGCGGCGACGGACTTCCCTTGGCGTGCGTTTGGCTTGCGCTTGACGCTCGGCTTCTTGTTTTTCTTCTTCGCCATACTGCGACGCACTGCAACATGCGAGCCTCGCGCGCGCGCACGAAACGGCAGGAAATACGGCCTCCCGCACCCAGCTGCCCACGCAGCCGGTGGGCCATCTTGCCACGCAGGGTCGCGGTCTGCCGCAGCCGTGACGCTTTGTCGCGTTCGTCGCGGCCGGTGCAGCGCAGCTGACAAGGTGACCCGCGCGTCCGTGCCGGACCTTCGACCCGCGCGAGAAATCGCTGCCCGCGCGTCGTGGCACGTGACTCGCACTCTCGTGCGGCATGCGTCGTACTGCGAGCAGGATGCTCGAGCGTGGGTTCACGGGCATCGTGGTCTTGCTCGGGGTCGTTGCCACCGCCTTCTCGGCGCGCGGCGTATCGGCCATCGCCGCAGCGACCTTGAACGCGTCGCCGGCCGAGCTCGCCGCCGCTCCGCTGCAGGCCCCAGGCGCGCGCTCAGCGCCGACCGACGACACACCATCGGCGGAAGCCATCCTCACGCGCAATCCCTTCGACTCGGTGACCGGCTCTCTCGTGCGAAGCGATCCGGGTCCAGCCGTCGACGTCGCCGACGACGTCCCGATCGATCCCGCGACCGCGCCGCGCTGCGACGCCTTGATCGTGCACGCCATCGTCGCGGGTGAAGACGAGGCCGCCTCCTTTGCGTCGCTGTCGACGGAGGCCGAGCCGCATGCAGTTCTTCGCGCGCGCGGCGGCAATGTCGGCGGCAAGGTCGTTCGCTTCGTCGGTCGCGATCGCGTGTGGCTGTCCGATGGCGCCGGCTACCGCGGTCTCTGCCAGGTCGCGCTCTTTGCCCCTCCGCCTCCGCCCGGAGCAGCGGGCCCCGCACCTCCGACGTCGGCCCAACTTCCGGCGGCGGGGCTCGTGCGCGGTGGCGGTGGCGCGTCGCTCGACCCGGTAATCGCCAAGGGCATCGAGGTCGTCAGTCCCACCGAGCGCCGCGTCGATCGCGGCGTCTTCGAGAAGATCCTCGCCGACCACGCGGAGCTCACGCGAGGCACGGGTCTCGTCCCGGTTCGCGAGAATGGCAACGTCGTCGGCTTGAAGATCTCGGGCGTGCGGCCCGAAGGTCTCCTTGCAAAGCTCGGCGTCGAGAACGGCGATCGACTCACCACGATCAACGGCTTCGATGTTGCCGACCCGGAAAAGCTTCTCAATGCCTATGCGCAGCTCCGTACCGTCCCGAAGGTCGTCGTGGTCGTCGTGCGTGGGGGTCGACCCGTGCAGCTCGATTACGTTTTGCGCTGAGCCCCCGCTGAACGTAGAACTCGGCTTACACATGGCCGACGCGGTGAGCCGGACGGTACCCCTCGCAGAAGGCGCGCTCGTCGGCGGCGCTGGGGGCGCGCGATACTCCATCCTTCGCCGCATCGGCGCAGGTGCGATGGGCACGGTGTACGAGGCGAGAGCCGACGGCGGCGCGGGCTCGATTGCAATCAAGCTCCTCGACACGCGCGAGGGGAAGGACGCCGCCGAACGTCGCGCGCGCTTCCTGCGCGAAGCCGAAATCTGCGCACGCCTCGATCACCCGAACATCGTGCGTGTGCTCGATCACGGCATCGACGAGGCGACGAGCACCCCCTACCTCGTGATGCCGCTTCTCGCGGGCGAGGACCTCGGCGCCCTCCTCCAACGCGTGCGCGCGCTCGAGCCCGACGTCGCTGCTGCGCTGTTCGTGCAAGCGTGTCGCGGCGTCGAAGCGGCGCACGCGGCTGGCGTCGTCCACCGCGACCTCAAGCCCTCGAACCTCTTTCTCGTCGCCTGTGACGGCAACATCCTCGTCAAGGTCGCCGACTTCGGGCTCGCCAAGGTGGTACATGGCGAGATCGGCGGCGGGCTCACCGCGTCGCACGCGTTCATGGGCTCGGCCCAGTACGTGTCGCCCGAGCAGGCCACGAACGCGAAGCACGTCGACGCACGCACCGACGTGTGGAGCCTCGGCATGGCGTTGTTCCACTCGCTCGCCGGTGAGCCTGCTTTCGCGCGTACCGGCTCGTTCATGAAATTCCTGGTCGAGCTCCACGGCAGGGGAGTAGCGCCGATTCAAGACCTCGCGCCGTGGCTCGATTTTCGTGTCGCACGCTTGGTTCACGCCACGCTGCTGCGCGAGGTCGACCGTCGGTGCCCCAGCGTCGTCGAGCTCGCGATCGGTCTCGACATGGCCGTCGGCATCGATGCCAGCCGCCGCAAGCTGGCCCCCGCCGACCTCGTCGCTGTCTCGGAGGCGACCAAGGCACGCACCGCTCAACGTGCAATTCTGCCTTCGTCCTGGGACGATCTCCTCCGCAGCTGACCGCTCAGGGGCGGCTCGCGACCGCTCACACCACGAGTCACCGCACTCCATCGGTGCACGTCGCAGGGTGAAGCATGCCCTCACGATCCGTCGTTGCCCGTCACGCCCTTCGCGCAGTTGGCTTTCTCGTGCTTCTCCCCGTGTCTCTCGTTGCCGTCCTTGCCTTGCTCAGCCCCGCGACTTGGTCGGGTGCCTCCTACTCGCTCGGCCTCTTCGTACTGTTCGTTGGGCTCGTCACTGCGCCCACGCGGATCCATCGCCGTCGCGGGGTCGTGCGCGCAGGGCTCGCGATCCTCGCGCTCACGTGCGGAGTGCGTGTGGCGACGTCGGCGCGTGGCGAGACCGCGGCGATGCACGCGGGTAGCGATGGTTCACCGCGCGTGCTCGATCGGATCCTCGA
>CAXSGV010000635.1:0-3431 GCA_964236615.1 uncultured Polyangiaceae bacterium | reverse complement strand
GACGACGTCTACGCCGAACTGACCGCGAAGGCGGCTCGGCTCGGCGACGGGCTGTCGACCGGGATTTTTCTCGATCAGCGCGCGAACCGCGTGCGCGTGCGAGGGCTGTCCGCTGGCGCTCGCGTGCTCAACCTCTTCTCGTACACCTGCGCGTTCAGCATCGCGGCCGCCGTCGGTGGCGCGAAGTGCACCGTCAGCGTCGACGCATCGCCGGCCGCGCTGGAGCGCGGACGCGAAGCCCTCATCCAGCTTGGGCTGCTCGAGACCGGCGACCACCGGTTCGTCGCGGAGGATGCATTCAGCTGGCTCGCACGCGCCGCGAAAAAGCCCGAGCGCTTCGACCTCGTGATCGTCGACCCGCCCAGCTACTCGGTCACGAAAGCGCGTCGCTTCGTCGCCTCGAGCGACTACGGCGAGCTCGTCGCGGCCGCGATCGCGGTCGGTGCGCCGCGCGCGCGTCTCCTTGCCTCCACCAACCACCGCGGTATCTCGCGCCAGAAGCTGCGCAAGGCGGTCGTCGAGGGCGTGCGCCGCGCGGGTCGCTCGGCCGCGCAAATCAAAGATCTCGCCGAGGGCGCCGATTTTCCCGCGCCGATCGGCGGCGAGCCGTACATGAAGGCTGTCCTCGTCACGCTCGCAGACTGAGATCAAGCTCGAGGGCCGACGAGCAGTCGCCACTGTCGTGCGTAGCTCCTTCCGAGCACGTGCTCGATCGACAGCACCGCGACCGCGGCGCAGGCGGCCATGACGAGCAGGCGCGGCGTCGGGGTAGGAAAGAGGGCGACGATCAAACCGGCGAGGATGATGGGTCGGCGTAAAAGCGTGAGCGGCCCAAAGACGATGACGGACGAGAGCACGCGCGCCTCGCCGATGGGTGCAAAGTACACGGCGAACGCCGCCGCGGTCACGGTCGCGTAAGTTCCATAGAACGACACCAGGCGCGTCGCCGCCGCGTGAAAGATCAACCAGCATGCGTGGGGATCGGAGGCGCTCTCGGCGAGCGTGGCGCCGACGAGCACGAGGCCACCGACCATCAGCACGCCGGCGACGAGGGCGTTGCGCACAGCGCGGACGTAGTACGCACGCTTGGCTATCCGCCCGCTGCGACCCGCGGCGGCACGAAAGCCGGCGAGCAACACGTCGACGAGCGCCAGCACGCACAAGAGCACGGCCGGCGTGATCGGGACGCGGGTCACGGGGCCTTGCTCGCTTCCATGCGTGTCGCGAGCGACGCGTAGGCGCTCATGACCGCGTCACGTAGCGGCGCGCGCGCGCCGATGGCGGCCTGGAAAATTCTGTAGATCATGCGCCAGCCAGGGTTCGCATCGGCTAGCGAGAGACCGAAGCTCGGCGCGCCGCCATGGATGGCACTTCGCAACGTCGACGCAGCGTGCGCGCGCACGGCGGACCAATACCCGTCGTGCTGCGCCAAGGGCTCGCGCATGCGCGCGGCGTGAAAGATCCAGGATCCGAGTGGAGCAATGGCGCTCGGTCGAATGTCGAGATGAACGAACGCGAGCGCCGGCGAGCGCTCATGCTCGGCAAAAACGCGGCGGAGGGCATCGCCTCGAAAGTGATGAAGCACGCCGGTGGAGACGTAGACGTGCGCGGGGTGACTCAGCTTGAAAGCGTTGCCGCGTACGAAGCTGCAACGGAGGTTCTCAGCGCGTGCAAGCTTGTCGGCCGCGTGAACGAGCGCGGCGTTGTAGTCCACACCGACGAGCTCGACGTCGTCGCCGAGCGCTCGGGATGCTGCAAGCGCGCGGAGGACGAACCCGAGGCCGGAGCCGACGTCGACGACTCGGAGCGGACGCTCGGTCGTCGATGCGCGAATCGCGTCGAGCATCGGCGCGAGCCAAGTGCGCATCGTCATAGCGACGCGGAACTCCTCGTGCAGTCGCTGCAGCTCGAGATGAGAGCGCAGCAGCATCGCATCGGCCGCTGTGGCGTCGACGAAGCGCTCACCACCCGGAACGAGCGAGGCCTCCGGTAGCCGTTCGACGACGCGCCGCGCACGTCGCGCCACATCGCGCCCGAGCTGATCGAGGATTCGCGCTTTGCGGACGGGGCGGCGCTCGAGCGTCTCGGGATCCCAATCGACGATGAGATCGGAGAGCTCTGGTACCTCGGACACCTTGGCCATGCGAATCGCTCGATGACGCTCGAGAGATGGGCTTAGAGCGCGCAGCGAAAGCCGAGATCGGCGGCGCGGGCGGTGGCGGTGTTCTTGTCGCGATCCGCTGCTCGCACGCCCGCGCGGGCGTCGCTGTTCCACGCTCCGCCGCGGGTCGCACGCCACTCCGCCGTGCAGGCGCGATCGCCGTAGGGACAATAGCGCGTCGCCGTCCACTCCCAGACGTTGCCCGCGAGATCGTAGACGCCGGCCGGCGTCTTTCCCGCGCCGAAGCTGCGGACGGGCGCGGTCGTCGCCCAGTTGTCGCTGCCTGCGAAGAGCGGCTCGTAGCTGCGACCTTCCACGAGGGCCGCCTCGCCGTGCGCGCACTCTTCACCGCACGCGTTGAGACGGCGGGCGGTCGGAGGCTCGTTGCCCCAAGGGTAGCGTCGACCTTCGGTTCCGCGCGCGACGAGCTCCCACTCCTCTTCGCTCGGTAGACGCTTCTTCGCCCACTTGCAGTAAGCCTCGGCGTCGTTCCAGCTCACACAATTGACCGGGTGCTCGCCTCGCGTCGACTGCGCGCGCGTGTTGCAGGACGCGCTCCAGGTCTTCTTCTCGTCGGCGGAGATTCCTGGCCAATCGACGGTGTCCGAGGCTGGCGCACAGACCTTGGCCGTCGTGCAGCGGAGGTACGAGTCGACGGTGACCTCCGTGACGTCGACGCAGAACGCTGCGACCTGCGTCTCGTGCACGGGCTTCTCGTCGGAGTCGCCATCGGTCGAGCCCATCGCGAACGTGCCCGGCGCGATCGGCACCATGTCGGAGGGGCAACGGACCTCGGTCGGCGCCACGGCGCTCAAGGTAGCCGGCGGCATGACCATCGGCTCGTCGTCCCGGTTCTTCAAGACGACGACGCCGGCGACGCCCAGAAGCACGGCGCTGGCGACCACGAACGCGACAACCGGGAAAAGCCGGCCCGACTTCTGGACCGATGCGATTACGGCAGCGTCGCCCTCGTCGACCGGCACTCCGGCGTCCTCGTCGTCGGTCGCGAGCGTGCGCGCGGTGCCGAGCGCCGTCAGGATCGGATCGGCGCCGGTGCCACCCGTGTGGGGCACCGACTGGCCGACGTGCACCACCGTGGCCGCGCGCGGCGGCGCACTTGCAGCGAAGCGCGCGGAGAACGCGTCGGTCGCAGCGCGCGCATCTTTGAAGCGGAGCGCGGGATCGCGAACGACGCAGGCGGCGAACCACTCTTCGAAGCCGGTGGCCGGAACCGGAAGGAGCTCGCCCACGCCTTGTTGGGCCGCGCGCT
>CAXSGV010000634.1:0-3441 GCA_964236615.1 uncultured Polyangiaceae bacterium | reverse complement strand
GGGGGCCTCGCTCTTCATCTCGTCGACGGCCGCTCGCATCACGCTGCCGACACCGCGCGTGAAGCGTTTTGCCTCCGCGCTGGTGATCGCGGTAGGCGTGCAGATCGCGGCGGGCTTCCTCAACGTCGCGCTGCTCGCTCCGATCTGGATGCAGCTCGTCCATCTGCTGCTCGCCGACGCGGTGTGGATCGCGCTCGTGCTCCTGATCCAGACCTCGCTCGAGGCTTCGCGTTCAACCGCTCGGCTTCGTAATACCCCATGGGGCGTCGGGGACTACGAGCAAACGGTCGAGCAAGACCTCGTCGAGGACGATCCCGTACCTGGCAAGGGGTAGCGCGATCGACTCGCGGATCGCCTTCGACTGCACCGCGTCGAAGCGATCGGGCGCCATCCAACCGAGCTCCTGCTCCGCGGCGCTCGGCGCGCGGCTGCGTAGGCGCATCCAGTAAGCGTGTCCGCGCTCGAGGACCTCGTTCACGATGCGCGCGAGCCGGCGTCGCTCGGCGTCGTCGAGCTCCTCTTGCGCCCAGTCGAGGTAGAGCCACGCGAGGTTGCCGTGTGGTACTTCGTCCTTCGCGATTCGCTCGAGCACCGCGCGCGCGATCGGCTGCGAAACGGCCGCCATCGACTCGCTGAAGAACGGCACGCTGAGCTCCTCGGCGATGCACGTGCGCAGAACCATCTCGTTCGCGCGCTGAAACGGGGGCAGGTGCACCGCGGGCCGCACCGTCAGCGCGTCGAAGTCGATCTCGTAGGGCGCACCACCACCGAGCTCCATCGCCATGCGGCTCGTCAGCTCCACGTGCACGATCTCGTCGGCCACGAAGTCGCTCGTCACGCCGACGAGATCAATCGGTGCCTTCGCCGCGAGCAACGCGTGCACGATGTCGGCGAACGCCGCGGCCGCCGCGTACTCCGTGAACGCAGCTTCGGTCCACGCGACACGCGCGCGATCGATGACGAGCGGCGAGAAGCCCGTCGTGTCGAGCGTGCCCCACGGCATGTCGTCGACGCCCGGCCGGAGCTTGCGAAAGCGGCTCTCCGCCGGTCCGCCGAGCCACTCGAGGACGAAGGGCTCTTTGCCCATCGCGCCGTCAGAGTCCCATCATGTCGAGGAACGGACCTGCGCCGAGCAGCGAAGTACCGCCGTCGATGAGGAGCGTCGCACCCGTCACGTAACGGCCCGCGGGCGACACGAGGAAGGTCACCGCCTCGCAGACCTCGAAGATGGTTCCGTAGCGCTGCAGCGGCACGCGCTTCATGAGGTGATCTTTGCTGTCGCCGGGCGCGAGGCGCGTCATCCCCTCGGTGCCGCCGATGGGCCCAGGCGCCACCGCGTTCACGCGCACTCCGAAGCGACCCCACTCGAGCGCGAGATCCTTGGTGAGCTTCGCGATGCCGGCCTTTGCCGCGCCGGCGTGGCATTGCAGTGGCGTCGGCACCTCGGCCTGCGTCGCGGTGATGCTGAGGATCGTGCCCCGCGTCTTCACGAGGTGCTCGAAGGCGGCGCGCGCGGCGTTGAAAGTGCCGCACAGATCGATGTCGATCACGGTGCGAAATCCGTTCGCGCTCAGCGTCGCAGCGGGCGCGAGAAAGTTTCCGGCCGCGCTCGCCACCACGATGTCGAGCCGCCCGAAGCGCGCCGCTGTCTCGTTGATCGCCCCCGACACAGCCGCGTAGTCGCGCACGTCCGCTGGAAACACGGCTGCCTCGCCACCCTTTGCTGCGATGGCCGCCGCGACGCGATCGAGCTTCTCTTTCGTGCGGCCCACGAGGGCGACCTTCGCGCCCTGCTCGGCGAGCCGCATCGCGATGCCTTCGCCGCTTCCACTGCCGCCACCGGTGACGAGCGCCGCTTGGCCTCTCAAGAGGTCACTACGAAAAACGGTCTCGGTGGGTGCGTCGCTCGCGTCGCTCATCCTCCGATGGAATACCGCACCTCCGCGTAGACGCAGCTACGGAGAGTGAAAGCTCGTCTTCCTCAGTGCGGAGGTCGCCCGGCCTTCGTGTCCTCGTCCGCGACGTCGGCGAGGCCCGCGAGGTCCGCGAGGCACTGCGGATGAAACGGCGGACGCGGGGTGATGGGCATGTCGGCCGAGCCGCCGTGCTCGACGAGCAAGCGCGCGCACAACGCCACGCAGGATTTCCCCTGGCACCAGCCGGTGCCGAAGCCGGTGTAGCGCTTCAGCGACTCGAGGTCGTCGTGGCCGCGCGCGATGGCCTCTTCCAGCTCGTGAAGCGTGACGTCTTCGCAGCGGCACACGAGGACCTTCGCCACGCGGTGCTCAGCTGCCTCGGCCGTTGTACTCGCAGCGGGCGTCGCAGGTCTCGAAGAGCGTGACCTGCTCGAGCGAGGGCAAGCGCGGCTTCAAGTGATCCCAGATCCACTTCGCGAGAACTTCGCTCGTGGGGTTCTCGAGGCCGGGAACCTCGTTCAAGTAGTTGTGATCGAGCTGATCATGCAGCGGCATCCAGATCGCGTGCAGCTCGCCGAAATCCATGAACCACCCGGTTTCGGGGTTCACGAGACCGGCGATCGCGAGCTCGACCTTGAAGGAATGCCCATGCAGCCGGAAGCACTTGTGCCCGGCCGGAACTTTGGGGAGACGGTGAGCCGCCTCGAACTTGAACTCGTGAACGAGCCGAACGTGCATGTCGGCTTCCGCCGCAGACCTCTATCGCTCGCCCTGGTAGACGCGGCTGCGACGGGCCTTGTTCTTCGCCTTCAGACCCGCGCGAAAGCGCTTCGTCTTGGTGCGGTTCGACTTGCGGGGCTTCTTGGAAAGGACGAGGTACATGGGGGGGCGGATGTGTAGCCAATTTGCGAGCCGCTTGCAAGAGGCCCGCAAATGCCTAAAGCCCGCAGGGCCTGGGTGGGCCCTCAACCGCCCTTTTTGAGCTCGGTCAGAACCAGCTTCGCGGTGGTCTTCAGCGTGTCGAAGACGCCAACGCCGGTGCGGGCGACGGCTTCGAAGTCGGGGACGTTCGTCGGGTTGATCATCTGACGAAGCTCTTCGACCGACGCCACGTTTGGCAGATCGCGCTTGTTGTACTGGATGACGTACGGAAGCTTGTCGAGCGAGTAGCCCTGCTCGGCGAGGTTGGTGCGAAGGTTCTCGACCGACTCGAGGTTGGCTTCCGTGCGCTCGATCTGCGAGTCCGCGACGAAGATGACGCCGTCGACACCCTTCAAGATCAGCTTGCGTGAGGCGTCGTAGAAGACCTGACCTGGCACGGTGTAGAGGTGGAAGCGGGTCTTGAATCCGCGGATTTCACCGAGCGCCAGCGGAAGAAAGTCGAAGAAGAGCGTGCGCTCCGTTTCCGTCGCGAGGCTGATCATCTTGCCCTTCGCTTCGGGGTTGGTGCGCTCGTAGATGTACTGGAGGTTGGTCGTCTTTCCGCAGAGACCAGGACCGTAGTAGACCAACTTGCAGTTGATCT
>CAXSGV010000633.1:398-3466 GCA_964236615.1 uncultured Polyangiaceae bacterium | reverse complement strand
CGGCGCGAGCGCGGGACGACGCACCACCTCGTGCTGTCGAAGCCAGGCTTCCGTAGTGAGGTGCGCGATACGAAAGCCGGAAGCGATCCGCTCGTCGTGCGCCTCGTGCGCACGCCGCCGACCTATGTCGCGCCGCGCCCGACGGACACCACCACGCCTCAGGGATTCAAAGAGATTCCCTACTGAGCGATTGTTCTTTCTCGCTGTGCGCAGGCCGCTAGAGTTCGCGCCGCGAGCATGGGGAAGCGGGGTCGATACGGGTCACGGGGTATCGCAGGGCTGCTTCTCGCGGCCACGCTCCTCGTCACGGGTCCTGCGCACGCCGACGCACGCACCGAGGCGCGCTCGCACTTTCGCAAAGGCATGGAGTCGATCTCCAACGGCCGCTACGAGGACGGCATCGCCGAGCTGCAGCGCGCATACGAGATCCTCCCGCACCCGAACGTCGTCTTCAACATCGCGCGTGCCTACGCCGAGAGCGGTGACCTCGAGAACGCAGTTGTATTCTACAAGAAATACCTCGAGGGCAACCCTGCCGACCGCGCCGACGTGCTCCAGGTGGTGCAGAGTCTCGACGCGCGCATCCGCCGTCAGCAGGCCGCACTCCAAGCCGCGCGGGAGACCACCGCACCTACGGCACCGACGACGGCACCTGCACCGGGCACAGTGCCGGGCTCCCGTACCGAAGGCACACCCGTCCCCGTAACCCCGGTCGCGCCGCTGGCGAAGCCGACCGACACCGACCTCGGGCAGGCTCGCACCGAGGACGTCTTTGCCGAGACCGTCGTCACCGCGTCACGCGGCGCCCAGAGCCCGCTCGACGCGCCGTCGTCCACGTCGATCATCACCGAGCAAGACATCCGCCTCTCCGGCATCTCGAAGATCCCCGAGCTGCTGCGCCGCCTCGCCGGCGTCGACATTGCCGAGACCACGGGCTCGCAGACCGAGGTCAGCATCCGCGGCTTCAACCAACGGCTGTCGAACAAGATCCTCGTGCTCGTGAACGGCCGCAGCGTCTACATCGATCTCCTCGGCACGACCCTGTGGCAATCCTTGTCGATCGGCGTCGAGGACATCGAGCGCATCGAGGTCGTTCGCGGCCCCGGTTCCGCGCTTTACGGTGCCGACGCGTTCAACGGCGTCATCAACATCATCACGAAGCAACCGGGTGAGGGCACGAGCGGAGTAAACGCCGGCTTCGGCAGCCACAACACGGCGCACGCGAGCCTGTGGGCCACCGGTCGTCGTGAGGACTTCGCGTGGCGCGCGTCCGCCGGCTTCGACAGCCTGCCCCGATGGAGCCGCGAGGTTCCGCCCGGCCGAACGGATCTCCACCTCTTCACGCCCGATCAGGATCTCTCGGCGCGCACGACGCGCCTCGACCTTCGCGGTACCCACCGCATCGGCAATGACGTTACCGTCGGCCTCGGCGGCGGGCTCACGCAGGGCAAGATCGAGGTTCTCGGCATCGGGCCGCTCAACGACGTCGATCTCGAAAGCTTCACCGCGAGCGACGTCACTGCCTTCCTCGACTCGAAGCACGTTCAGGCGCGCGTCTTCTGGAACCGCTTCCGCACCAACTTCGGCGTCAACGCCGCCCAGATCGGGCAGTCGCTGCTTCCGGGCCGCGCCGATCAGAACGTGGTCGACGGCGAGCTCCAGTACCTCGCGAAGTTCGAGACGGGCGCGAGCATCGCGCACGATCTCCACGTCGGCGTCGGCTACCGGATGAAGGAGGTCGAGTGGACCTACCTCGATCGTCAGCGCTACGAGCACCACGAGGCGTTCTTCGTTCATGACGAAGTGAAGCTCGGAAAGTACTTCGCGCTCGTCGGGGATTACCGACTCGACATCGTTCCGTACCTCGAGCGCGCGGTGTCCTCGCCCAAAGGCGCGCTTCTCTTTCACCCGTCGAAGGGCTCCACGTTGCGCGCGAGCGTTGCCACCGCGTTCCGTACGCCGACGTTCCTCGAGTCGTACCTGTCGATTCCGGTGCAGCTGCCGCTCGCGGGCGCGGCGCTCGACTCCAACGCGAGTCGGCCCGATCAAGGCGGATTCAAAGTGAACCCCGAGCGCATCTTCTCGGCCGAGCTCGGCTACTTGAATCAGGACTCCGACTTCATCACGCTCGATACGGCACTATTTTACAACCACGCGTCAGACCTGATCATCCTCGCGGAAAACCGCGCCATCACCGTCGGCGACGTCTCACGCGGTCTGGCGAACCCAGATCCGTCGACGGGCCTCTACCCCGCGTTTTTCGGCGGCTTCGACAACCAGTGCCAGGCCTACAACGTGTACGGCGGCGAGGTCGGCGTTCGCACGTTCCCGCTCGAGGGGCTCGACTTCTATGCAAACTACAGCCTCTCGGTCGTAAAGCAGGACGACGCCGGCTGCAGCGTCGTGCAGCGCGCCGCCAACGTGAAGGACGAGCGTACGAGCATGCACAAGCTCAACGCCGGCGTGCAGCTCCGAACGAAGGTAGGCGTCGATGGCTCGCTCGACTTCCACTACGTGTCGCCGCAAACGTGGGCCGAGCAGGTCGTCGACATTCAGCAACAGCGCATTCGCCCCGAAGCGTTCCACCTCGACGGGTACTCGCTGCTCAACGCGCGCCTCGGCTACCGATTCTTGAAGAACCAGGCCGAGGTCAGCGTGATGGCCTTCAACCTGCTCGGCGACGAGCACCGTGAGCACCCCTTCGGCCAGAGGATCGGCCGGCGTGTCATGGGTTACGTCACTTACCGGTTTTGAGAGGAGGGGCCATGCGTTCGAAGCAAATCAAGCAAGCGATCCTCTTCACGGGCGCCGTGCTCGCCGCGGCGTGCGACTCGCCCCCCGTCGACGATACGCGCGTGATCGCTCCGCGCGGCGTGATCCGGGGAACAGTGCTGTATCAAGGTCAACGACCGTGCACCGAGAACGGGCACGTCGTCGGCAACCTCATCGTGCTCCTGTTCGATCGCCGCAACCCGCCGCCACCCGCGGGGATTGCAACGACGGCGGTGAACTTCGGCGTCGTCACCGGCGACGCGCTCTTTCCGAACGAGCCGCGCTCGGGTGGGGCG
>CAXSGV010000633.1:0-388 GCA_964236615.1 uncultured Polyangiaceae bacterium | reverse complement strand
TGCCTGGCCCTGGCCTGTGACATCCGGTACGCCGTGTCCGGCGCCAGGCTCGGCATCCATCACGTCGACCGCGCCGTTCGCGATCTCTCCGCTCGATGCTGCGTCCTACGTGGTGCAGGCGTTCTTCGACACCACCGGCAACTTCCTTCCGACGTTCAAGATCCGAAACCTCCCCGAGCGGGGTGACGTCGGTGGCGGCTACGTTGACACCACCGATGCCGCGAAGCACGCAGGTGACATCAACTACAGCCCGATCTTCCTTCCCGTCGACGTGGGCGTGCGGTCGCCCACCGCGCCATCCGGCTTCGTCATGCCGCCCGAGGGCTTCGTGGCGGACGGCATGCTCGTACGCTCGTCGCGGTGTACCAGGCGCCGGGCTCGAACGCGC
>CAXSGV010000632.1:2740-3469 GCA_964236615.1 uncultured Polyangiaceae bacterium | reverse complement strand
CCAACACGACGATGCGAAACGCGAGCTGACCGCCTTCGTCGGTGCTTCCAGGCGCGAACGTCGCGCTCATTCCGATCGCCGTGCTCGCGGCGAGCAACCCGCCGAGCGCGTGCGCCCACTCCCCTTCGAATGGCCCCGGCGCAAACGCGCGAAGCTCGGCCACGCCGAGGAGCTCGCTCGCGCGGGCGAGCGGCGCGGCTTTCAATGCGGGTGAAGCCTTCTTCAAACGACCCTCCGCGAAGAGTGTCGCGGCGCGCACGAGACCGAAGCGGCCGCTCTCGAGCGCAAGAGCCTCGCGGCCAAAGATCGCGATCTGCTCGCGCTCGCTCGTCACCGTGACGGTGCCCCACGTGCGCACGACGTTGCCGAGCGGATCGCTGCTCTGGCGATCGAGGCCGCGGCCTTCCACCGTTGCCCGCGCCGCGAACGCGGTCTCCACCTTCTGTGGATCGATGAGGCCGTGCCCGAGGAAGAGCGTCGTCTTCGGATACCCGGCGATCACGAAATCGTCGAGCTGTCGGAAGTCGACGCCGCCGTGGAGCTGCGTGAATGTCTCGAACTTCACGTCGGGGAAGAGCGCGCGCACGGCGATGACCATCTCGGGGTGCGTGAAGAACGTGCGCGGCTTCGTGTCGACGAGCCACGTGAGGCCGGCGGCGGGCGCGAGATCCGCGATCGGCTCGAGATGAAGCGGAGGCAGCGGCGGCGTCGTGGTCTTCGCCGGCGGTG
>CAXSGV010000632.1:0-2730 GCA_964236615.1 uncultured Polyangiaceae bacterium | reverse complement strand
CCTTTACCTTCACGCAGCGACCGTGACGTAAACGAAGCGACGGTTCTTCGAGCCCACGCGCAGGAGGTAGCGCTTTCCGCGCTCGAGCTGCAGCTGCGGATCGGTCACGCGCTGCTGATCGACCTCGACGCCGCCTTGCTCGACGAGACGCTTGCCCTCGCCGGTCGATTTCACCAGGCCGACGCTCGAGAGCGCCTTGGCGATCCACAGCGTGGCAGTGTCCGTCGTGAGGGTGTGCTCCTTGATGTCGTCGGGAAGCGCGTCGGCGCCGTACACGCCGGAGAAATCCTGCTTCGCTTTTGCGCGCGCTTCGGCCCCGTGGAAGCGCTCGACGATCTCGTCGGCGAAGAGCGCCTTGATCTCCATCGGGTTGCGGCCTTCCGCACGCTCCTTCTTCAGCGTCGCGAGCTCGTCGTTCGAACGTGCGGAGAGGAGCTCGAAGTAGCGGAAGATGACGTCGTCATCGACCTGCATCACCTTGCGGTAGACCGCGAGCGGCTCCTCGAGGATGCCAATCCAGTTGTTCGCGCTCTTGCTCATCTTCTTGCCGACGACGCGCGTCTTCCCGCCTGTGGTCTCCATCTTGGCGTCGGTGCCTTCGAGCAGCGGACCGGTCATCACGATCTGCGGCCGCAGGTCGTACTTCGGCATGAGATCGCGACCGACGAGCAGGTTGAAGAGTTGGTCGGTGCCGCCGAGCTCGACGTCGCAATCGAGCGCCACCGAGTCGTAGCCCTGGAGCAGGGGGTAGAGAAACTCGTGCTGGTAGATGGGCCGATGATCGGCGAAGCGTTCGGCGAAGTCGTTGCGCTCGAGCATCCGCGAGACCGTGGTCTTCGCCATGAGCTCGATGATCTGGAATGGGGTGAGGGCGTCGAGCCACTCCGAGTTGTAGCGAAGCTCGATCGACTTCTCGTCGAGGATCTTGAACGCCTGATCGGTGTACGTCTTGGCGGACGCGCGGACCTCTTCGCGCGTGAGGCGCGGACGGAGATCGTTCTGCCCCGTAGGGTCGCCGACCATGGCCGTGAAATCACCGACGAGGAGGATCGCCGTGTGACCCAAATCTTGAAACTGGCGCATTTTCGCGAGCACCACCGCGTGCCCAATGTGGAGATCGGGGCGCGTCGGATCGAAGCCCGCCTTCACGCGCAGCGGCTTGCCGCTCTGGCGTGACGCTTCGAGCCGCGCCTCGAGCTCGGCGCGCACGTGAAGATCGACGACGCCGCGGGTGAGGAGGGCGATCTGCTCTTGTACTGGGGCGAAGCCGCTCATCTTGGAGCCAACTTCTACCTCATTTGAGCGAGCGCGGCGCGCCGCTCAGCGCGCTGCTCAATCGTCGCTGTCGTCGCTCGCATCGGCGTCGGAATCGGCCGGGTCGTCGGGATCGCGCGCTTCGTCCGAGTCCTCGCCGCCGGTAATCGCGAGGTGGCGGCTGTTGTTGACGAGCTCCTTGAGCTCCTTGCCCACCTTGAAAAACGGCAGGCGCTTTGCCGGCACGGGGACAGGCTCGCCGGTGCGGGGGTTGCGTCCCGAGTACGGCTTGTAGGGTCGAACGGTGAAGCTGCCGAAGCCGCGGATCTCGATCCCCTCGCCACGTTGGAGGGCCTCGGTCATCGCATCGAAGACGCAGTTGACCACGAGCTCGGCGCGCGCCTTGGTGAGGTCGCTCCGGGCGGCCATCGCATCGATGAGTTCACTCTTCGTCATGCTCGCGCGTCCTCCGTGTTTTTACTCACCAGTAGCGTTCGATGAAGTCAGTAGAATCAAAGGCGATCGCGAGGCACCTCAAGCGGTATCACCGCCTCCCCAAAGATCAACGGTGCACTTCGACGGTGGTTTTGTCGACTGAGACTTTGTTCTGACGCGCGGTGATGACGAGACGTGCGCGAACGGTGTCGGGCGGGATGTCGCGTGCGGGAAGGTCGAGCGTGCGGTGGGAGGGCTGCGTCGGATCGTCGGTCCACTCCCAGGCGGCGCGTTCGGTGCGCGACTGCCCCTGCGCATCAAGCGTGAAGAGACGCATCGTGCCGTTCGCCTTCAATCCGCGGAGGAGCACGCGCGGCGTGACACGCCATGTCGAGAACGCATGCGCGCCGAGGGCTTCGAGCGGAACGCGAGGCTTCGGGGGAATCGGCAAATCGATCTCGGCCCACGCCTCGCGCGCCGGTCCCGCCCCCGTAGGAATGACGTCGAGCACACGATCGAGCGACGCGCCGGTACCTGCTGCCCACGCGAGCTCCGCGTAGCCACCACCTTGCGCGAGAGGTGGCCACTCGGCTTCGGCCTCGAAGCGCCACGCGTCGGCGAACGGACCCGACGGGATGAACGATTCCACGACCGGCAACGTGCCATCGGCGTGAAACCGGTAGGCGTGCGAGGCGGGGTGACCGAGCACGTCGTAGAGGATGCGATCGCGATCGTCGTTGCGTTGCCGGACCGCGACCACGCCGTGGCTCGAGGTGACCGAGGGATCGTAGGCGAGGTTGAACCCGTGATCGGTGTCGAAGAACAAGAGACCGAACTCGAGCTTCGCTTCACGTGCGACGTCGGGCTCGTACATCGGGTGCCCGCCGTCGCGCTGCGCCAACGCCTCGTGCGCGTACGCCGTATGGATGGAGAAGCCGAAGCACGCGAGGCCGAGAACGCCGAGGACGCGCCGTGGAAACGTGAGCTTCGAAAGCGCGTGCGCGACCGCGAACGCGATGAGCGCGTGCTCGACCGGCAACA
>CAXSGV010000631.1:0-3507 GCA_964236615.1 uncultured Polyangiaceae bacterium | reverse complement strand
CGCGTCTCCTTGCACTGCTCTGACACACGCGCTGCGATGCCGCGGCATTGTCCGCCCCGAGCTCGACTTCGAGCAGGAGGCATCATGAACAATCGAATTTTCGTGGGCGTTTCGTTGGTGTGTAGCTTGGTGCTCGGTGCGTGCACGGACGGGCGAGGCCCCGCCCGCGAGACCCAGGACGGTCCGGGGCCGGCGGTGATCCCGGGCGCGCTCGAAGCTGCCCACAAGGCTTACCTCGAGGGTGACTACATCGCGCTCGGCGAGCGCGTGCGCGACGTCATCCTCGATCCGACGTCGGCTACGCCCGTGAAGGAGAACGCGTACGAGCTCCTCGACAAAGCGTACGAGGCGACTTCGGGCAAGCTGCCGTCGTCCTTCAAGATGCCCGCGGGCTTCGTCGATCTCGAGTACGGCGCAACGCGCGGGATGAGCCCGCACGGCCCGTACTACAGGATCTTCGTCCGCGGGCGCGGGCGCGATCTCTCGCACCTCACCGGCGTGACGGTGCGCCGGCTTCCCGGCGAGACGCTGCTCGATAAAGCGACCGGCAAAGGCAAATTCGATCTCCGTGACGACGAGCCTGGCTACAAGGATTTCGTCCTCGAGGTGAAACGCACCGACGCTTTGCCCGAGGACGGGGTCTTCACACTGCGGCTCGAGCTCGACGACGGCACCGTCCACGAGGGCTGGTTCATCGGCCACGCCCTGAAGGCCTCGACGACACCCGAGGTGCGGTCGCCGGCGTCGTCGGCCACGTTCTCGGACGCGAACCCTGTCGTCAGCTGGGTCCCGTTCCGCTCGCCCGAGTACGCGCCGTACGAGCACCGGACGCTCAACGTCTACATCGATCGCGAAGGCGCGCCGCCGATGGTCTGGAACTTCTGGACGGGCGAGCCGGGCGAGCTCGCCTCGGTCCGCGCAGGCGCGCAGGCAGGCGCACCGAGCGCGAGCTTCGCGCCTGGTGACTACTGGCTCGCGGTCACCGGCGCCGAGATTCGATCGTTCGGGCCAATCCGGCTCTCGCGCGGGGCGCAGAGCGTGCTGCCGTTCCACGTGGTCGCGAAGACGAACTGACCGGCGGACTGTTGCATTCGCCGCAATGATGAACCGACGCGTGTGTTCATTGTTGCGGCGCACGCGCCGACGCACGCTAGGACGCATGGATAGCAAACGAGCATTCGCGAGCGACGTGGCATTCACGCCGGCGGTAAAGGCAATCCAGGCGAGCAAGGGCTCCCGCCAGGCGTACGCGCGGATGGAGCAGCGCGGTAGCTGGGAGACGACGATCACCGGCGAGCTCGCCGCGTTCATCGCTGAACAGAACAGCTTCTTCATGGCGACCGCCAACACGGAGGGGCAACCCTACATCCAGCACCGCGGCGGCCCGCGCGGCTTCCTCCGTGTGCTCGACGAGACAACGCTCGCCTTCGCCGACTTCCGCGGAAACAAGCAGTTCATCTCGCTGGGCAACCTCGTCGACAACCCCAAGGTGCACCTGTTCTTGATCGACTACGCGAACCAGCGGCGCATCAAGATCTGGGGCGAAGCGGTCGTCGTCGAGGATGACCCTGCGCTGGTGCAGGAGCTCATGGTGCCGGGCTACGACGCCAAGCCCGAGCGCGCGATCGTGATCCGGATCACGGCCTGGGACGAGAACTGCCCGCAGCACATTCCGCAGCACCCTTGAGCGGCGCGACCTTCCCGACGCACGCGCCCCATCCACGAGCTCTTGCGTTACGCTCGGCGGCGATGCTTCCCACTTCGATCGAGGACGCCGCGTCTTCTCTGGTTGCGCCGCTCTCCACCTCGTCGGAGGACGGCGACGCGGTGCGCATTCGCTGGCGCGCGGGCGAGCGCGACGCAAAAGCGAAACGCCTCGAAAGCGATCTCCCCAAAGAGGTTCGGGCGGCCGCCGACTTGCTCGAGCAGATGCTGCCCGAGGTCACCCGGTCGGACGAGGGCGTGGCGTCGCTCGGTGCGCTCTTTGCGGAGCCACGCGGCGAGGTGCTGCTCTCGTGGTGTGCGTCGAGCACGTGGCGTCGCGACGTGCAGATGGCGCCGCTGCTCGAGCTCGCGGCGCTGGTGCCGGCGTTCCGTGATCGCGTCACCGTCGTGGCGCGCCACCGCGTCGTCGAAGGTCCGCTGCTCGACGCATTGGCTTGCGCGCCCCTGCTCGGCGACGGTGTGCAGCTCGCCCTGCCCGAGAACGCGGAGGCACGCGCGCGCCTCGAGATTTTGATCTGGGAGGCGGGGGCAAGCGCTCTCGAGGTGCCGGCGCTCGCGAAATGGCTGTGGGGCTCGTCCGCGACCTTCGACGTCATGATCCGCGACGCCGCCCACGGCGCGCTGCGCGGTCGGGTGATCGCCGCGCGGTGCCTCGAGATGAGCGTCGGCGGCCTTTCTCCCACGACCGACCCCGAGCTCATTGGACGAACGCTCCAGATCTTGCAGCCGTTGCTGCTTCATCCCGAGCCGCTCGTCTGGGTGCACGCCGCACGCGCGCTCGGCCGCCTCACGGGTCCGCTCGAGCAGCTCGAAGGCACGCTCCTCGATTGGGTCGGCGGCGAGTCACCGCTCCTCCGCCAGCGCGCGATCACCGCGTTCGCGTCGCTGCCTGCCGCGCGGCTCCAGGTGGCCGCGAGCCAGCTCGTGGCGATCATCGTCTCGCCCGACGAGGACGCGTGGGCGCTCGCAGCCGTCGCAGCCGCCACGCCCTACCTCTTCTTCGAGCGACGGGACCTCTGGGACCGCCTCGCCAAACGGATTCTCTCGGGCGACGGCGGCGCGATCGCTGCTCGTGCGCTCGCGCGCGGTCTCGCCACGCTCTTTCGCCGCGGTACGCGGGACCCCGAGGTCGAGCGTCCGCTCCGCGCGCTGCGCGAAACCGCGCGCTGCGCCGGCCTCGTGTCGCTCGACGAGTCGCGTCGCTGGATCGAAGTCCTTGCGGTCACCGACGTCGTCGACGGCGCGGAGCGCGATCCGCTCGACCTCGAGCTCGGCCTCGAAAACCTGATGCGCCTCGCCGCGCAGTACGACGACGAAGAGGCCGACGCGCGCGCAGCCCGGTTCGCGAGCTCGCTTGCCTCGACCTTCCACGAGGCGCGTCAGATCGCGCTCGGTGGGGGTCGCCTTCGGCAGCGCGCGGCCGCCATCAATGCGCTCGAAGGCTCGGCGCGCGCGTTCGCGCTTCGCCTCTGGGGTCCGCTCCTCGCAACGCGGCCGACGGGGGATCACGTCGAGGCGCCCGATCTCGAAGAGACCTGGAAGATCATCGCGCGCGTGCCGGAAGAGATCCTCGATCTCGTGAAGGAGCGGCGCCAGAAGCCGGACGCCGATGCGGACGCCGATCTCTCGCTCGAGGTCCTCGCGCTGCGTCTCGGCGGCTACGCGCTCGACGCATGCGGCGAAGACGGCGAGCTCGGACCCGGTCGCGGCCCGACGGCGCACGACACCTGCCTCTGGCTGCGGAAGCTCGATGGCCTCGCCGATGGCTCGCGCGATCTTCCC
>CAXSGV010000630.1:0-3515 GCA_964236615.1 uncultured Polyangiaceae bacterium | reverse complement strand
TCGCGATCGGTTACCCGGCAGCCTTCGCCGGATTCGATGAAGACCGGGTCGCGACCGATCTGGCGCATCGCCCGGACTGGAGAGTTGACCCCGCCGGGAAGAACGAGCTGGGCGCGGTCCTCACCTACCCCGGTCAGATCGTCTGTGGCTACGCACTCTCGGCGAGCGCCGTCGAAGAATGGCGGCATCCGCGGAAGGTCAGTGAGCTCGCGAGCGGCATCAGCCTCACGGTGGGCGCGCGCCGGAGCTGGTTCAAGAAATCCGCCGAGCGCGACGTCGTTCACCTCGACGATCTCTACATCGGTGGCTTCCTGCTCGGCGACGACGCGGCCGAAATCCGCCTGCGCCGGCGCCCCGAGCAGAAGGATGCGCTCGTTCTCAAGATCCAGCGCGTCGACACCGACCTCGTCGCGCACGTGCAAGTCGCGCACAACGAGTCCGACCCTGATGGGCCGCAGTCGTCGGCGATCGAAGGGCAAGATCGTGTGCACGTCGAACGACTCTGGCAGCTGCTCCGGAGCCGCGTCGCCGCGATGCTCGCGCACCGTGAGCGCGTCACCGCCGTGCACCTCGACTTCGAGGACGTGTTCGAAAAGAACCTCGTCGTCACGTTGCTCGAACGCGTCGTCGACATCATGGCGCCGACCGTCCACGAGATCGCGCGCCGCAGCCCGAGCCCACGTGAGCTGTCGCTCAAGGTCGAAAGCGATCTCGGTCAGCGCGAGGAGATCTACGTGAAGAAAGAAGACCTCGTACGCAAGCTCGAGGTCCTCGCGCTCGAAGAGCGCCGCCTCTTCGCCCCACTCGCGCTCGGCCAAGCAGAGTTTTTCCTGCCAGGCGTCATCGTCGCGCCGGATTGAACGCGCGCGGTCCGCTCAGTTGTGCGGAATCAGGTGCGTGAACCACGCGGCGGCGACGGCAGCCGCGGCGGCGAGCACCACGACGGCACCGACGGCGGCGCCTTTGCCTTTGCCATCGACGCTTCGAACATTGACCGGGGGAAGCGGCCGCAGGTTCTGGCTTTGCGCGTGGTACGCGATCAGCGGCTGTGAGCCGTGCCCGAGCGGCGGCATCGCGTGCGGGTGACCGTGCGGGTGACCGTGCGGTAGCGGCAACGGCGTTTGCTGCGGCGCGTGCTGCGGCGCGCCCATCATGCCCATCCCCATGCCTTGGGGCGGCCCGGGCATCTGCCGCGGTGAGATCGGCGAAGCGCCCATCATGCCCATCCCCATGCCGCCGCCGCTCATGCCGACGGGAGGCGGAGGCACCGAGCTCGGCGGCGAGTGAAGGTTGCCCGAGGATGGGCGCGAGGGCTCTTCATCCTCTTCGAGCGCGGAGAGGTTGCCCTCCTCGAAGGCGCCGTCGGGGATCGAGTTGCGCAGCGAATCACGCGGCGGCGCGTTCTTGTCGCTGATCGAGATCTCGCTCATCCACTGCGAGGGGTCTTCGAAGTCGCCGAGGTTGAGCGGCGCGGGGCCGCGTGAGTGGTGCTCGTCGGCCTTCTTCTGATCGCCTTCGCCCGGGATCTCGTCTTCCTTGAGCGAGGTGAACTCGAGCAGCGCTTCTTCGATGAGCTTGTCGATGATCGAGTGCTGCTGCGGACGAACCCGCTGGCGCTCGCGCATCGCGCCTTGCACGAGCGACTCGATCTCGAAGGAGCTCACGGGCTTCGCGAGCGCGAACATGTATTTCGCGAGGTCGCGCCCGAGGTCGCGGGCCGTTTGGTAGCGATCCTTGGGATCGCGCGCGAGCGTCTTGTTGACGATCTTCTCGAGCTCGGGCGCGACCTTTTTGTTGAACTGGCTGACAGGCGGGATGACGGCCTGCTGCACCTTCTTCACCGTCTGGAAGTCGGTCTCGCCGAGGAAGAGGCGCTGCCCGCAGAGGAGCTCCCACAAGATGATGCCGACCGCGAAGATATCGGTCCGTGCGTCGACGTCCTGGCCGAGCGCGGCCTCGGGTGAGAGGTAGCTGAATTTGCCCTTGATGATGCCGGGCTCGGAGCGTTCGAGCTGCGAGTTTGCCTTCGCGAGACCGAAGTCCACGATCTTGATTTCGCCGTATTTCGTGACGAGCACGTTCGGCGGGCTCATGTCGCGGTGCACGATGAAGAGATCGTTGCCCTGGGGATCCTTCAGCTCATGCGCGTAGCTGAGACCTTTGCAGATCTCGTGGGCGATGAAGATCGCGGCTTCGACGGGAAAGTCGCGGCCGGCCTTGCGGAGCGACTCGGCGATCGCCTTGAGGTTCGCCCCGTCGACGAACTCCATGACGATGAAGTAGGCGTTGTCGCCGACGCCGATGTCGAAGACTTGGACGCAGTTCGAGTGCGAGAGGTGCGCCGAGAGCCGCGCCTCGTCGAGGAACATCGAGATGAACTTCTTCTTCTCGGAGAGGTGCGGAAGGACGCGCTTGATCGCGACCTGCTTCTTGAACCCCTGAAGTCCCTCGCTCTCGGCGCGAAAAACCTCGGCCATGCCGCCCGATTCGAGCTTTTCGACGACGCGGTACCGCTGCGCAGAGTCGGACATGGGCCCCTGCAGGGTGCCATCCGAGCCGCAACAGGGTCAAGCGAACCCCGCTTGCGAGGCAAACTGGGTCTCCCGCGCTCACAGTTTGTAGTTCGCGCCCTGGTGCGGAAGCTCCGCCGTCACCCGCATCGCCTTCCTGCTCCCCGGGCAGATGAGCCGCCCGAGAGGGACGCGGCACACCGCGACACCGCTCACGGTGACCCGATCCATGCCGTAGGGATCGCTGGGGCTCGCGGAGGTCGTGATGACCGCGTCGATCGGGCCGTCGAACGCGGTGCTCCAGGTGCCGAGCGCGAGATTCGCCGCCGTCGTCACCTCTTGGCTATCGCCCGTCGCTCCAGGCGTGATGCCAGGCTCGTGAATGACGACCGCCGCGCGTGCCGCGCAGTTTGCCGCGTGCTGCAAGAGCAGGTGCGTCGTGTAGAGCTTCGAGACCTGCGTGAAGACGAAGAGCATCGCCAGCACGGGCACGATCGCGATCATGAACTCCGCAAGCACGGCGCCACGCGTGTCTTGCCCGAAGCGCCGCAGCTTCCCTCGACTTGCCATTCTCATGGCGCGAGGAAGAGCACGCCATGTGCCGCGTCCGCGGACGGCGCGATCGGCCTGAAACTGCAGGAGAGCACGCGGTGCGGTGTTGCCTTCGGCTACAGCCCATAGCAAAGGACAACGGTGACGCGCACGCCCCGCTCGCTGTCGCACCGCGGAGCGTCGTGGATCGCGCTCGGGCTCGTCGCCCTACGCGCCGCCCTCTTCGCAGGCGAAGCCGGTTGCAAGTCGGAGACCGGCGGTGGCGTGCACGTCGTCGTGTCGCTCGATCCGGCAAGCTGGCCCACGGACGACACGTACCCGTTCGATCATGTCACGGTCACGGCGAAGGGCGGCGGCAAGGTCGCGGTCGTGTGCTTGTTCGCTGCGGGCGGTACGCGGGAGCTCGAGGTGGACGCGGGTAGCGTCGATCCTTGCGCCGACCGTCCGACGCCG
>CAXSGV010000629.1:0-3547 GCA_964236615.1 uncultured Polyangiaceae bacterium | reverse complement strand
CTCGTTGCGCTCGGGGTTCTCCGCGACATGCCGGAGACGAAGGACATTCCCGTGATCGCGCTGAGCGCTGCGGCGTCGGCCGGCGACAAGCAACGTGGGCTCGAGGCGGGCTTTCGCAGCTACCTCACGAAGCCGGTCAAGATCGACGAGCTCCTGAAGACGCTCGAGGCGCTCTTTCTCGAACACTGACTGAGGGCAACTCGGCGTGCAGTCGAGGACTGCACGCCCGAGCGTCGACGGCGGCCTAGTCAGCCGTTCGAGATGATCACCTTCATCGCCCGCTCCTTCATCGCGTTGCCGAAGGTGTCGTACGCCTTCATCGAGTCCGCGAGCGTGAAGCGGTGGGTGACGAGCTTCTTCGGCTCGAGCTTCCCGGCGATGACCGTCTTGAGCAGCATCGGGATGGACACGGCGTCCACGAGCCGCGTCGTCAACGTGATGTTGTGCGACCACAGCTTGTCGAGGTTCAGTTGCACCGGCTTGCCGTGCACGCCGATGTTGGCGATGTGGCCGCCCGCTGCCACGACGGCCTGGCAGATGTCGAAGCTCGCCGGGATTCCGATCGCTTCGATCACGACGTCGACGCCGCGCTCCTGCGTGAGCGCCATGACCTGTTTCACGGCGTCGCCGTTCATGTTGTTGATGACGTTCGTGGCGCCGAATTTCTTGGCAACCTCGAGGCGGTTGTCGTCGGTGTCGACCATGATGATGGAGGCCGGCGAGTAGAAACGCGAGGTGAGGAGGGCAGACATGCCGATCGGGCCTGCGCCGACGATCGCCACCGTGTCGCCAGGCTTCACGCACCCGTTGAGGACGCCGCATTCGAAGGCGGTCGGCAAAATGTCCGAGAGCATCACGAGCGCCTCTTCGTCCGCGCCCTCGGGCATGGCGTAGAGGCTGTTGTCGGCGAACGGGATACGGACGTACTCGGCGTGCGTTCCGTCGATCTCGTTGCCGAGAATCCAGCCGCCGCCGCTCTGGCAGTGCGAAGGCATCGACTTCTTGCAGTTTGCACATTTACCGCACGCGCTGATGCAGGAGATGATCACGCGATCGCCCGCTTTGAAGCTCGAGACGCCCTCGCCGACCTGCTCCACCGTGCCGGTCCCTTCGTGCCCGAGGATGCGGCCTTTGGTCACGCTCGGCAGGTCGCCCTTCAAGATGTGGAGGTCGGTGCCGCAGATCGTCGTCCTCGTCACCTTGACGATGGCGTCGGTGGCCTTTTGAATGGTGGGCTTCGGCTTGTCTTCGAGCTCGCGCTTGCCTGGACCGCCGTAAACGAGTGCTTTCATGGTCGTCTCCTTGGATTGGGACTCTGGGTTGAGCTCCTTCACTGCAAGACGCGCTCTTGCCGCTCTCGGGCGGTCTCGGGGCTCTCGATGCTCTCGGGGCTCTCGTCGCTGCGCGCAGGCGCGCACGCTCTTCGCGGACCCGCGGCGTTTGCGCGCCGCCGCCGGAGACAGTCCGATGGAGGCGGGGCAAGCGGTTGGCGTCATCGGTGCATGGTCATGCGGGGAGAGGACGGAGCCCAATGCGCTGCGAAGAGATCATGCGACGTGACGTGGTGACGCTGACGCCGGAGGCTACCGTGCTCGCCGCCGCCGAGAAAATGCGCGAAACCGACGTGGGCTTCCTTCCTGTCTGTAGCAGCGATGGGCGCCTCGTCGGCGTGGTGACCGATCGCGACATCGTGGTTCGCGCGTGCGCCGAGGGGCTCGACCTCGCGATAACGACCGTTGCCCACGTGATGTCGACGGTGTTGGTCACGGTCCGTCCCAAGAGCTCGCTGAGCGTGGCGGAGCGCGCGATGCGGAAGAAGCAAAAGGCGCGTGTCCCCGTCGTGGACCCCACCGGGTGCCTCGTGGGCGTGCTCAGCCTCTCCGACGTCGTGCAGTACGAGACGCCGCAACGCGCGGGACGAATCCTCTTCGACCTGTCACAACGCAAATACGACCCCCGCACTGCCTGAGGATGCCGCGGCACGCAGGCTGCAATTGCTGGCCGCATGAAACGCATTCTCGTTGCCCTCGACACCTCCGAGCGAGCGCCCCTGGTGCTCGAAGCCGCGCGCAAGCTCGCCGTGTCCAACCCCGGCTGCAAGCTCGTGCTGTTCCACTCCGTGGGGCTGCCACCCGAGCTCATGGCTTCGGCGTATTCGTTCGTCGACGGCGATCTGCGAGAGGTCCTCATGAAGAACTCGCGTGAGGCGCTCGACAAGCTCGTCGCGACGGTTCCCCCCGCGCTCGTCGAGCGCGTCGAGGTCCTGCTCGGCGTGGCGTGGCAGGCGATCTGCCGTGAGGCGAAGGAGCGCGATGTCGACCTCATCGTGCTCGGCTCCCACGGCTATTCCGGTATCGATCGCTTGCTCGGAACGACCGCCGCAAAGGTCGTGAACCACACCGATCGGTCCGTGCTCATCGTTCGCTGAGACCGCCGCCCCCTCGGCATCGGCGTCGGCACGTCGCTCGCAACGGAACGCATCATGACCGCCAAACTTTCATCCCGCACCGCGTTCGCCGTGGCCCTCGCGAGCGCGCTCGCGACCGCATGCAGCTCGACGCCCGCGCCGAAAGCACCTGCGCCCGCGCCGAACGACCCCGCGCCTGCAGCCGAGACCCCGCCGGTGGTGACGACGACCGCAGCGGAGGTAGCCCCGACCTGCGATCTCGTGTGCGAGGGCGCGCAGGTCATCGCGAAGGGCGCACAGACGCCCGACTACAACCGTGCCGCGGTCGACGACGCGAACCGGAAGGTCAACGAGATGCACGACGACCTCCTCGCCTGCTACACGAAGCGCCTCACGGTGCAGCCGAAGGCGCACGGGTTCATCACCGTCGACATCGTCGTCGAGGCCGATGGCCACGTGCGCAACGTGGAGACCACCGGCGGAGCGTTGCTCGGCGAAGGCGCGATGGCTTGCATCGTCGCCCGAATCAAGGGCGCCACGTTCGCGCCAGTTCATGGCGGCGGCACGCAGCGCATTCACATCCCCTTCGCGCTCCGGCGCGTCGGGCCCGAAGACACGATCTGATCACGCCCGCGTCCTCACCGACGCGCGCGCCCTACCGACGCTCAACCCAACAAGGAGAAGCACCATGATGAAGACGATCGAGCTCCAGAAGATGCCCGCCTCACAGATTGCCGAGACGCTCAACGGCCTCATCGAGACGTGCATCGACGGCGAGAAGGGCTTTGCCGAGGCCGCTGCCGATGTCCGCGATCCCGAGCTCAAGGCGTTCTTGCAGGCGCGATCGCAGGAGCGCGCGGGGTTCGTCACCGTCCTCCAAAGCGAGATCGTCGCGCTCGGCCGCTTTGCAGAAAATCAGGGGACCGTCGGCGGCACGGCGCATCGCGTGTGGACCGCATTTCGCGAGGGCATCGAAGGCCGCCGCGAGCGTCTGGTCCTCGACGAGTGCGACCTCGGGGAGCGAACCGCCAAGCGCGTCTACGAAAAGGCGCTGAACCAGATCATCGATCGCGTTCCGGCTCTCACGCGCCAGCTCGTGCAGGACCAGTACCAGTGCATCGAGGCTGCGCTCGCGTCCAT
>CAXSGV010000628.1:0-3548 GCA_964236615.1 uncultured Polyangiaceae bacterium | reverse complement strand
CACCGCTCTCGGGCAGAGCCGCGAGTGTCTGGATCGCCTTGCGCACCGCCCAGTAACCGACCTCGGCCCAAGCGGGGTCGGGGCAGGTCGTCACGACGACGTCGCCGGCTGCTGCCGAGATGAGTAGGAACTCGCGCATCAGGCGGGTCTTGCCCATGCCCGAATCGCCGACGATGCGTGCGGCGCAGAGCGAGGTGCGCGCGTCGCCGCGGCGGTCTTCGAGCCACGCGAGATCGTCGTCGCGTCCGACGAGCGGCAACGGAAAGCGCACGCGCTGATCGTCGAGCTCGACTGAGCGTCGCACCGGCGCGGAGGGGCGCGGCTGCGACTGCGCCGGCAGCGACGGCGGTGGCTCGAGCCGAGGCAGCGACACGCGCGCCGGGATACGCGCGAGCTCGGCTGCGCTCATGTTGATGCCGCAGTCGCCGCAGAACTTCTGCGCGAGCGCGTTCATGGCGCCGCACTTGGGGCAACGAACTGCGCTCTCGTTCGAGGCCTTGCTGTTCTTGCCTTCGATCTGCGCCATCGCTTTGCCAAGCGCCGCGGCCATCTCGTCGGCGGTCGTGTAGCGATCAGCGGGCTCCTTCGAAAGCGTGCGGAAGAGCACGTCGATGAGCTCGTCGGGGATCTCGCGCTCGGGCACGAGGTCGCGCGGATCGGGCGGGGGCTTCGACAGGTGCATGAGCACGACTTGTGTCGGTGACTCGGCTTCGAACGGAAGACGCCCCGTGAGGAGCTGGAAGAGAATGACGCCCACGGCGTAGAGATCGCTGCGTGCGTCGAGCGGATCGCCGCGGCCCTGCTCGGGGCTCATGTACTCGGGCGTCCCGCACACGATGCCGGGGCTCGTGATCGACGGCCCGGTGGACTCGACGCGCATCTTCGCGAGACCGAAGTCGACGACCTTCACGAAGTCGCCGCCCGCGCGCATGGGCTCGAGGATGATGTTCTCGGGCTTGAGATCGCGGTGGATGATCTCGAGGTGGTGCGCTTCGCCGAGCGCGGCGAGCACCTGCCTCAGAATGTCGACGATGCGACGGAAGGGAAGCGGACCCTCTTCGTACGCGACGCGCGCGAGATCGCGGCCGCGGAGAAACTCCATGACGAGGTAGAGCTGCTCGTCCGATGTCTTGCCGAAGTCGATGACGCTGACGGAGTTCGGGTGATTGAGGCGGCTCGCCGCGCGGGCTTCGGTGATGAAACGCGCGACCGCGCTCTCTTCGCCGACGAGGTGCGGGTGAACGATCTTGATCGCGACGGTGCGCCCGAGGTTCGTCTGCTCGGCGCGGTAGACGCGGCCCATGCCACCAATGCCGACGAGCTCCGTGATGACGTAGCCGCCGGGGAGCGTGCGGCCGATGAGCGGGTCGTCGGAGTCGCGCGCGACCTGCCCGATCGGAAACCCGCACGACGGACAAAACTTATGCGTCTCGTCGCACGAATAGCCGCATTGAGGACAGGACCTCATCACACCCTCGCGGGAGACTACCACGCGGACGGCCGAGCGAAAGACGGCGCGAGGCGGGTAACTTCACGCGGTTTTTGGCCCGGCGTCGTGAAGGCCCCTACGCTCGGAACAGGTAAGGAGGCGAGCGTGGCACGACTGCGAATCGGAGAGCTCCTCGTCTCGGCGAAGGTCATCACACAGGAGCAACTGGAGACCGCCCTCAAGGTGCACCGACCGGCGGGCCAACGGCTCGGCGATCTGCTCGTGGCGCAGGGCACGGTGACGGAGAACCAGCTCACGCAGACGCTCGGGCAACAGCTCAGCGTGCCCTGGGTTTCGCTTTACCACGTCGACTTTTCGCGGCAGCTGCTCAACCTCGTCCCGCGCGACGTGGCGGAAAAGTTCTGCCTCGTCCCCATCTTCGTGCGCCGCGTGAAAAAGCAGGGCGACACGCTGTACGTCGCCATGGACGATCCGACGAACGAGGCCGCGCTCATCGAGGTCATGACCTACGCGGGCCTCCCCGTGAAGCCCATGATCGCGAGCCCGACCGACATTCGCGGAGCCATCCGCGTGTACTACGGCGCCGAAGGTGGCTTGCCTGCGACGGCTTCTGTCGCAGCTCCAGCTGCCGCTCCCGCTCCCGTGGTCCCGCCCCAGGCATCCGCGGTACCGGTCGCTCCCCCCTCTCCCTCGCCGAAGGTGAAGCCTCCGCTTTCGATCCACCCTACCAAACCTCCCACGCCGACGCTCACCGGCGCCGCGACGGGCGCGCCCGCTGCGGCTCAAATGTCGGTGCGTCCGAAGCTGCCTTCGAGCGGCGACAGTCCCGACGCCGCCCCGGAGATCGAAGCGCGCGAAGTGTCGATCCCGGTTCCCAAGCGCGGCGGCCTCCCGATGATCGCGCTCACGATGCTCGACGGCACGACCATCCACCTTCCCGCGCGCAAGCAGAAGAAGGTCGCCGAAGAGGAGGTCGTTCCGGTTCCAGGCGCAGAGCTTCTCACCGCGCGTGATCTCATTCGCGCTCTTCGCGCGGTTGCGCAAGGCGCCGACGCCAGCGCCATCCTCGGCGAGGACACGCGTTGGGAGCCCCTCTTCGCCGCGCTGCTTTCCCTGCTTTTGAAGAAGGGGATCATCGCCGACTGGGAGTTCATCGACGAGCTGCGAAAGACCGGCGCGCCTAGCCCCTCGACAGAGAGGTAGCGGGCGATTAATCAGTCCGCGCCGTTCGAGCTCGACGACCATGCGACGAACGGATGGAGGCGTGACTCGGAAGTACCGCTCCATGTCGCCTTCGGCTGGCGGCCGGGCGCTGAGCAGGACGTAGGTGTGAATGAAGGCCAGGTACTGGCCCTGCTTCTCCGTGAACCGTGGCTTCGAGGTGACGATCGACAAGAGGACGTTCCCGTGATCGATGGTCTTCGAGGAACCATCATGAACGTACGGTATCGCCTCCCGCTGGCGCGAGAGCAGCGCGAGCAGCTTTGCAGCCTGGTCCACGGCGGGACGGGCCGCTTCCGCAAATTGAAGCGCTCAGATCCTGCTTGCGGCGGCGAGCGGATTGGGCGACGCGGCGATCGCCAAGAACGTCGCCGTGGGCACGTCGACGGTCTACAGAACGAAGCGACGCTTCGTCGAGGAGGGGCTCGAGGCTGCGCTCAGCGACGAGCCTCGCCCGGCGCCGAGCGCAAGCTCGCCGCGAAGGAGGAGGCCCCTCCTCGTCGCGACAGCGTGATCGGCGCCGCCCGCGGGGCGAGCGCGTTGGATCCTCGCATTGCTGGTGGGCGAGATGGTGCGTCGGACGAAACACGGCTCGCTCTCTTCGGAGACGATTCGGCGACTCGCTGAAAACGAGCATCAGGGGCCGTCGCCTGCGGAGACAGCTGAAACCCCTGGCAGAAGAAGATGTGGTGCATCCCGAAGGTCGATGCGGAATTCGTGTCGCGCATGGAGGATGCTCGAGCTGTATGCCGAGGCGCCGGACGAGCGGCGGCCGGTTGTCTGTTTCGACGAGACTCCGCGGAAGCGCTGATCGGCGAATCGCGTGTGCCGGTCGCCGCAAAGCCTGGCAAGCCCGCTTGCTTCGACTACGAGTACG
>CAXSGV010000627.1:0-3548 GCA_964236615.1 uncultured Polyangiaceae bacterium | reverse complement strand
GCACGAGGAAGCTCACCGCGCCGAGCTGCGCCGCGAGCGACAGGATGTTCAGGACGAAGTAGACGGTCGCGAGGTAGGCGCCGAGCTGCGCCCGCGGGACCATCTCGGCGACGGTGCTCTTGAAGAGGTAGTCGGCGACGGTGACGCACGCCGTCGACACCAGCATCAGGACGACTACGCCCCGCGCGTAGGGCTGCCGCAGAATCCAGCGAGCGTGGTTGACCATGCCTGCGGTCGCGTCCTCGCTCGCCGGTTTGGGCGCAGCGCCGGGGGTGAAGAGCGCGGGGAGCGTGGATGTGATCGCAAACCCGATTGCGGAGGCGAGGAGGAGGTGGCGCGCGTGAACGACGCGCGCGAGGCCGCTGGCGAGACCGCTGCCCGCGATCGCGCCGATGACGCTGCCTGCGCCGATTAGACCGTAGATGCGCTTCGCTTGGGTGACGCTGAACAGCGTGCCCAGCAGCGTCCAGAAGTGGACGAGCACGAGCGTCGTGAGCACGCCCGACCAGATGTAGAGCGCGTAGAGGCCGACGGAGCCGACGCGGCGGAGCATCATCCAGAAGCCGAAGGTCACGACCGCGGCGAAGCCGGTCCAGACCGAGAGCGCGATCCGGCCTTGAAGGCCTTTCCCTAGCCGCGCCTGCGCGTGCGCGAAGAGCAGCGACACCGCGGCGATGCCGAGAAAGACCCAAGGCAAACGCGTGGCTGGCACCTTCGCCAAGAACAGCGCGT
Organism: uncultured Polyangiaceae bacterium; assembly: GCA_964236615.1. Lineage (GTDB taxonomy): Bacteria > Myxococcota_A > Polyangia > Polyangiales > Polyangiaceae > CAXSGV01. The sequence goes on along the minus strand of CAXSGV010000627.1, from coordinate 2,816 downwards.
CGCGTGCCGTCTCGAGCATCGAGTGGCTCGCGATGAACACGAACAAGATGAAAAACGCGGCACCCGCGTCGCGCCGTTCATCCGGCCGAAGGGCGAGAGCCCGCATGTCAGAACGTTTGCTGATCGAAATGGAAGAGCAAAAAGCGCGGGCTCGCCGTATCGGGCCCGAGCACGATCGCGCCGTCGTCGCTGGCGCCGTTGCGATGGATCTTGTGTGAGCTCGCCCCGCCGGACGTCGTCGAGTAGACGCTGACCTTCGCGCCGATCGCGATCGCGTCGGTCACCGTCTTCACGAGATCTTCTTTCGGGACCGCAGTGAACGCGTCCGTGTGGACGTCGAGCGTCGTCGCGTAGTCGAGCGTCACGCCGGCGTGCCAGCCTTCGCTCCACGCCGGAGGTGGCAGCGGCTTGTCGATCGAAAGGAAGCGGACCTTGGGATCGACGCCGAGGAGGTCGGACTCGACGTTGACGACCACGCGGTACGCGGCACCCTTCATGGTGACTTGAAGAACGACGTGGGTACCGTTCTGCATCGCGCACGTCGGGTGGCCCGGCGGGACGATCGCGAGGACAGTGCCGTCGAGCCGACCATAGGGCGCGACGAGATCGTTGCCGAACGTATCCGCGCAGGCGGCCGCCTTGTCGAGGGGCGCCGTGTCCATCGCGGCGTCGCTCGCCATGGTGTCCGGGCCGAGCCCAGCATCCCCTGCCCCCGCGTCGGTGGCCGCGACGGGTGCGGGCGATGAGCTACTGCACGCCGCCGCCGCCAAGATCGCGAGCAGCGACGCCGTCGTCGTAGAGAACCTGAAGCCAAGCGCGCGACGCGTGTACATGCGGCGCAGTCTAGATCAACCGCGGCGATCGGCGTCGCGGATGAGATCGACCTCGCCCGCGACCCAGCGCTCGAGAATTCCGTCGGCGCGTCGAACGAGCAAACGGCCTTCGACGTCGATGCCCTCGCAGCTCCCCTCGCCGGTTTCGGACCGCACGCGTGCTCCGCGGAGGACGCACGCTGCATCGAGGCGCGCGTGCACGAAGCCAAGGCCGCGGGCCGCGGCGAGCGGCACCTCGCGATCGATTCCGGCGAGCATGTCCGCGACGATCGTGGCGCGGTCGGGCACGTGGCCGTCCTTCGACTCGAGCGCGACGCTCGTGGCGCGTGCGCGAATCTCGGCGGGCAAGGTACGTGCGAGAACGTTGATGCCCACGCCGATGACGATGCTCTCGACGCGCGCGCCCTGGATCTGCGCCTCGACGAGGACGCCAGCGATCTTCTGGAGCGTGCCGTCATTTCCACGAAACACGACGTCGTTGGGCCATTTGATGCCTGGCGCGCGCTTCGTATGGGGCGCGATCGCGTCACGCGCCGCCAGCCCTGCGACCAGCGCGAGCGGCGGCAGACGCGCGAGCGTGCATTCCACACGCATTAGCACCGACAGCAGGATGCTCTCGCCCGGCGTACCGAGCCACGTGCGCCCCTGCCTACCGCGGCCCGCGGTCTGCTCCTCCGCGATCCAGACCGAGCCGTGCGGCGCACCGGACTTGGCGGCGCGCTTGGCCTCGTCGTTGGTCGAGCCGATGGTGCCGGAAAGATGGATGTCGTGATCGAGCTCGCCGCCGCGAGCGCGCACGAGATCGCGGAGCCCGTCCCAGTCAGGCGCGGAGCGAGACGCGCGAGTTGTCATTGTGCATCTCGGACGCGGCGTCGGGGTCGCCGGAGAAATCGAGCCCGATGTCGGCCGCGGGAGCAGAGTGCGTGAGCGCACCGACGCTGATCGCGTCGACCCCCGCGCGCGCCAGGGCAGTCACGCGTTCGAGCGTGATACCGCCGGACGCCTCGAGCACTGCGCGACCGCGCGCCCGACCGACCGCGTCGGCGACCTCCTCGTCATCCATGTTGTCGAGAAGGATGATGTCTGCGCCAGCCGCGATGGCCTCGTCGAGCTGGTCGATCGAGTCGACCTCGCACTCGATCTTCACCGTGTGGGTCGCGAGCCGGCGCGCGCGCTCGATCGCTCGACCCACGCCACCGCACGCGACGATGTGGTTGTCCTTGATGAGGACGCCGGAGCCGAGGTTGTCGCGGTGGTTCTTTCCGCCGCCGACACGCACCGCGTACCGCTCGAGGAGGCGAAGGCCGGGCGTGGTCTTGCGGGTGTCGGTGATGCGCGCGGCGCAGCCGACGGGCACCGCGCGGACGAACGCGTGCGTGAGCGTCGCGATGCCGCTCATGCGCTGAACCAGGTTGAGCGCGATGCGCTCGGCCATCAAGATCGAGCGCGCGCGACCGCGGACGGTCCACAGCTTGCTGCCGGCGGGGACGAGGGTCCCCTCCGCGCGATCGCTCGTGACGTCGATCTGGGGATCGATCATTCGGAACACCGTCTCGAAAGCCGGCCCACCGCAGACGACAATCTCTTTTCGGGCGACGGCAAAGGCGATGGCGCGTGTGTCGGGCTCGATGCAGGCCTCGGTCGTGATGTCGCCCGCGGCCAGATCTTCCTCGATCGCGCGCCGGATGATGTCCTCGAGGAGGACGGTGGGAAGCGCCGAAACGTGAGGCCGGACCGGGGTCATGGGGGGGGCGGGGACGGAAGGCATGGGCGCGGGAGATTACTGCTAATCTGGGACGATGGCGCGTCCCAGGCTCTTCCCTTTTCTTCCGGCCTCGCTCTTTTCGATGGCAGCACTGGCGGTGGGCGCGTTCGCGGCCTGCGGCGGTGACGACGTGAGCGGTCTTCCGACGACCACGCTGGATGGCGGAACCACCGGTGACGGCGGCGACATCGACGGCGGCGACGACGACGCCACGACCG
>CAXSGV010000626.1:0-3552 GCA_964236615.1 uncultured Polyangiaceae bacterium | reverse complement strand
TGCTCGCGATCCAGAAAGAGATCCACTCCGGCATCTTCGCGATCATGGATGGCACGACGGCGGGCAACGGTCCCGGCCCCCGCACCATGTTCCCGGTCATCAAGAACTACATGCTGGCGTCGGCTGACCAGACGGCGATCGACGCGGTCGCGGCGAAGATGATGGGCTTCGACCCGATGACGCTCGAGTACATCAAGGTCGCGCACGACGACGGCCTCGGCGTGGGCGATCCGCGCGACATCGAGATCGTCGGCGACGACATCTCGAACGAGAGCTGGGGGTTCAGCGTCGGCGACAACGGCGCCAGCATGGTCGGCGACATCATGTGGTTCGGGCCCCTCAAGCGCTTCCAGAAAATCTTCTTCCACACGCCGCTCGTGAACGTTTTCATCGCGGGCAGCGAGGCCTACCACGACTATTACCGCTGGCCGCTGAAGGACAAGAAGACCTTCGAGAGCTGGAAGCGCGACACCGAGTGGGGCCAGCTCTTCGAAGCCTATGCACGCGGTGAAGCCGACCGCGTGATGACGGGCGACGTCAGCTCCACGTCCGTCGCGTCCGTCTGACGGCCGGTACCCTTGCCCGGTCTCACTCTCCGAGCTGACCGATAGAGGGCGGGGCCCTAGTCGGTCCGCGGCCGCACCGTGCAGGTCTCTGCGTCGTAGGTCATGGCGGCAAACTCGCCGGGGAAAATTCGCTGAGTGACGAAGTCGGCGTCCTCCTGCGAGAGCGCTTGGGCCGCCGAGCAGCTCCCCGCGAACGTCGCGTCCGAGACCACGATGTGCAGCGTGCCCCCGCGCGCCACCTGGAAGTGGCTCTTCGACTTCATCGCGATCAGCTTTGCCGGAGGATTTCCCGACGCAGGATCCCAGCCCGGCGCGAGCAAGGCGTACGCGGTTTGGTCGGCGGGCACGCTTCGTTCCTCTTCGGACGTCGCGCCCGGCAGCACCGGCTCCTTGAAGAGTGTCGCCACCCACCAGACTTTGTAGACGACCGTCTGCGTCGCCAGGTCACCGCCGTCGGGCGAGGGCGCGAATGCGTTCTCGACGACCGCCTTCGTCGGGTCTTGCGTGTCACATCCGATCGACATCGTCCCCAGCGCGCTTGCACCGACGAGGAGCACCGTCATGGCTCGATAGAAATTCACGGCGCGTATCCTTCCGCTCAATCCAGGTAAACCGTCGCCATCACGCGAAGCGTGAGCGGGTATTGGGGCGTAAAATGCACGTCCTCGCAGCCATTGAAGCGGCCGGCTGCACCACCGGACGCGAGCTTTCCGCCCGAGCCGCAGCTGAAACCGGCGGGGATCGGCGCGCCGAGGGCGGGCTCCGTGCGAAGTCTCCCCGTCGTGTCGAACTGCGCGGCGCGCGAGCTTTGGTTGAAGAGGTTCTCGACGTCGACCGCGAGATCGAAGCGGCGCAAACGGTAGCCGACGTGGAGATCGAACAGCGTGAATCCCTTCGCGATGATGTCGCCCTCGTCGTTCGCCGGGCGATCGGTGATCCCATAGAAGCGAAGGCCGCCCCGGAGCAGGCCCGGACCCACGGCATGCCGCGCCGAGAGGCCGCCTGAGTAGGTCTGCTTGGGCGCGAGCGCGAGACCGCTTCCATTTCCGGCGTTGGCCTTGAACTGCGATCGCGTGAAGGTGACGTCGAGATCTGCCGCCAGCCACTTGGTGAGCTCGTAGCGCGTCTCGAGCTCGACTCCCTGACGTCGCGTCGCCTCTCCGACCTCGGTGGTGCCTTCATCGCCGACCCACACCGTCTCGTTGGCGAGGTCGAGCTGCCAGAACGACGCGGCGACGTCCCAGCGATCGAAGAAGCGCCCCCGCGCGCCGATCTCTTCGCCGATGGCGCGCGTCAGCGGGTTCACCGCCGGCTTCGAGAATGCGCCGCGCACGTCGTTCGAGTGGAAGCCGTGACCGTAGTTCACGTAGACGTCGACCTGCGCGGGGTCCGCCTGCAGCGGCGAGAGGATGAGGCTCGTCTTGGGGCTCAACTGATGGGCGCTCGAGACGCCGCTGCTCGGCGCGTGGGTGTCGCCCGCGGGTGTGAGCTTGTTGTCGACGGAGAACGCGAGCATGTCGGCGCGGCCGCCCACGTTTGCGCGGGCCCACTTGAACGGGGTGATCTCCTCGTTCGCGTAGGCGCCGATCATGGTCTCGCTCATGGTGTCGCCGCGGACCTGGGCGATCTCTTTGCGGTGAACCGTGTTCCACAGCTCCCCGTGGATGTCGTCGTTGCGGACGTCGCCACCGATGGTCGTGTCGAAGCGCACCTTCTCGAGCTCGTGGACCACGCGGTAGCTGAGACGGCCGCCGTAGAACGTGCGGCGATCGCGCTGCTCGATCTCGTCGCCGTTGTCGGGGTCGCGTGTGTAGAGCGAGAAGTTCGAATACAAATTGAAGCGGTAAGCGCCGAGGTAGGCGAGTGCTTTGAGCTCGCTGTTGTCGCTGGGGCGCGCCTTGTACTGCACGAAGATTTGGTGGCGGCTCGTGTAGCCCCCCTCGTCGGGATCGATCGAGCCAAAGCGCGAGACGAGACCCTGCTCGACGGCGCGCGTCGGGATCTGCCCCGAGCCGTACCAAGCCGCGCCATAGCTCATCTCGCCGAACGTGATCGACGAGCGACTGTTGAGCGGGACGGTGAGCTTGTTGAAGAGCTTGTACTTGTCCCAGCTCTCCGGGTTGTCGAACGGCCCGTTCTGCCGTCCGACCTCGGCGGCAAACGTCGCCTTCATCGTCTCGAATTTCGGGCTCGCGACGAGAAGACCGCGGAACCCTGCCGAGCCGTGACCAGGTGATCCGGAGACGCCGAAGCCCACCGACGAGTGCTCGAAGTCGTCGCGTGACACCATGTTCACCGAGCCGGCAGTCGAAAAATGCCCCTGGTTGGCGAAGTACGGACCCTTCGTGATCTCGACGCGCTCGACCACCTCGGGGATGATGAAGTTGGTGTCGCTGAAGCCTTGCCCGTGGCCGTGCGAGACCATGTTGATCGGGATCCCGTCGATCGACAGCGCGAGGTCGGTGCCGTGGTCTGCGTCGAAGCCGCGGAGAAAATATTGGTTCGCCTTGCCGCCGCCAGAGTGCTGCACGAGGACGAGCCCAGGCGTCACACGGAGGATGTCCTGCACGCTCCCTATGGGACGAAGCTGGAACTCGCGGTCGCGCACCGCGAACGACGACGCCGCGCTGATGGGGCGCTGCGCGAGCACCAGCGTCGACTGATCGGTGCCGGTTTGCACGGGAGGCGCCGCCGCAGCGGGCGGGGCAGGGACGGCGACTGGCGGCGGGGCCACCGGCGGCTCGGCGGCAGGGAGGTGGAACTCGTAGTCGAACTGCACGATCGAGCGAATAGCGCGCCCGTTCTTGCGCGCCGGCTCGAAGACGAACTTGCGCGCCGCGGCGATCGCCGCCTCGTCGAAGCCATGTTCTGCGCGGCGCGTGACGCGCGCCTCCTCGACCTTGCCGTCCTCGTCGACGGTCAGCTCCAGGCCGACGCTGGCTTCGAGCTTCGCGTCGAGAGCCTCGCGCGGGTAGGTCGCTTGCTC
>CAXSGV010000625.1:0-3575 GCA_964236615.1 uncultured Polyangiaceae bacterium | reverse complement strand
AAACAATGGACCGAAATACGTCCCAGCCTCGCGACTCACGTCCCACCCGCGATCGCCCCAGCTCGCGTGTTTCTACCCACCCGCGATCGCCCCAGCTCGCGTGTTTCTCCCCCGTCGCGATCGCCCCAGCTCGCGTGTTTCTCCCCCGTCGCGATCGCCCCGCCTCGCGTGTTTCTCCCCGGTCGCGCGCGTCTCCACCCGCGCCTCCACCCGCATGTTTCTCCCGTCGCGCGACGCTACTCGTCGTCGGGGTCAGCCGCGTGCGTCGCGAGGGCGTCGCGGAGCTGCAGCACGAATGCGTCGCGCGCTTCCCTCGCGACGCGCGTGCGCGTTTCGAACGGCAGTGCGAGGCGATCGCCTGATCGCAACGACAGCACCACGGCGTTGAGCGCCGGATCCACCGCGCGCAGCTCCGGCCACGCAACGAAGCGCGTCGCTCGCCATTTCGCGAGCGTCACGCCATCGCGTGCAAGCTGCACCTTCATGAAGGAGCCCGCGAAGACGACGAGCATGGCCGCCGCAAAGAGCGCGCAGGCGATCGCGATGCCTACGTACGGGTGACCCCTGGTCGCGAGCGCGCTCGCGAAGAGCGAGCCTGCGAGACCGCCGCCGAAGGTGACCGCGCTCAGGAGAAACTGGGTTCGGCGCCGCGGTCGCGCCATGAGCGTGAACGTGACGACTCGGCTCACGTCACGTCGCGAAGACGGTGGCGACGTTCTCCGAAAACTTCAGAGGTCGCAGGCGGCGCGTGAGCACTTCGACGCCAGTTCGTGTGACGAGGCAGGTGTGCTCGAACTGGGCGGAGAGCGAGCCGTCGACGGTGCGGACGGTCCACCGGTCCGCGTTGTCGACGTCGACCTCCCAGCGGCCGATGTTCACCATCGGCTCGATGGTGAAGACCATGCCGGCCTTGAGACGCTCGAGCGTGCCACGCTTGCCGAAGTGCTTCACCTGCGGTGGCTCGTGGAACTTGCGGCCGATGCCGTGGCCCACGAAGTCGCGCACGACGCTGCAGCCCTGCGCCTCGACGTACTCCTGAATTGCCGCCCCGATGTCCCCGAGGCGTGCGCCTTCCTTCACTTCCGCGATGCCGAGCTCGAGCCCGCGGCGTGCCGTCTCGACGACGAGGCGCGCTTCGGGGCTCGGGGTGCCGATGTAGAACGTCGCCGACGTGTCGCCATGGAAGCCCTTGTAGAGCGTGGTGACGTCGACGTTGATGATGTCGCCGTTCTTGAGCACCTGGTTGCCGGGGATGCCGTGGCACACGACCTCGTTGACGGAGGTGCACACGCTCTTCGGGAAGCCCTTGTAATTGAGCGGCGCGGGGTAAGCGTCGCGCCGCAGGGTGTCCTCGTGAACGAACGTGTTGATCTCGTCGGTCGTGATGCCTGGACGAAGCATCTCGCCCGTGAGGACAAGCGTCTCTGCCGCCATTTGCGACGCAACGCGAATCCCTTCGATCTCTTTCGGGCTCTTGATGTCTGCCACGGTGATGCCTCCTGCTGCTTTCTTCTTACGAACGAATCGTTACTTGAGCTCGCCGAGGACGCCCGCTTCTTTCACGGCAGCGAGGGTGTCTTTGTCGTCGGTGACGAGGTGGAAGTGGTAGTCGGTGTCGCCGTCGGATCGAACGAACTCCTTCACGAAGGCGACGAACGTCTTGCCGCTGAGGCGCGCTTGGAAGCTCTTCACGATCGGCGCCGACGGGCTCGTCTTGTCGACGCGGACCATGAACGAGTCGGGCGGCGGGTGTTGGCCGGCGAGGCGCTCGATCACCCGGAAGGCGAGATCGTAGCGCGCGTCGACGCCGTCGTCCTTGCCGGTCACTGTCTCGACGCGAACGTGGAGCACGGCATCGCCGGTCTGCGTGCGTTCGCGGAGGAGCGCGTTCGAGCGAGGGGGAACGCCCGGGTCGAGCGCGAGCCCGACTGCGCTCGGCTCGATGACGTCGTCGAAGAGCTCGGTGGCGTGCCCTGCGTATGTGGGAAGGGGCCGCGAGGGATCACGAGAGCCCGCGCCCGGCGAGGACGCACACGCGGTCGCCCCCATCGCCAGCGTGGCGAGCACGCCGAGCGAAGCGCTCGCGAGCCGGGTCAAACCTCTCCACATGGCTGCCTTCTACATCATTTCCTGAAAAGCGCCGTCCAACATGAGTAGTCTTGCGCAAGAACTCGAGGACAAATCCATGAAGCGTTCCATTGTCATCACTTCGCTTGCCGCTGTCGGCTTCGGCCTCTCCGTGTTCGCCGTGGGTATGTCCGGCTTCGCCGCTGGCCCCGCTGCCAAGCCGGCCCCGAAGCCCACCGCGCCCGCACCCGAGACGCCCGCGCCGGCCGTTCCCTCCCTCGCCACCCTGCAAGAGGGGTTCAAGTGGGGCGCGAATCACGCCGAGATCACGAAGATTCACAACCAGGTGAACGGCGTGTTCGACAAAGAATACAACCCGATGCTCGTCAAGATGCAGCCGGGCACGCGCATGCAGGCCGTCGAGGCCGAGCGCGAGACGAAGAAGATCGCGTTCCAGAACAGCTTCCTCGAGTTCAAGGAGACGCCGCTCGGCTACGACACGACGGGCCTCAAGGGCGAGTACTCGTACAAGAACCACGAGTACGTCCAGGTCCTCTCGAAGGAGGGCCGGCGCCGCTTCTTCTTCTACATCGGCAACGCCCCCGGCGAGCGACTCTGGAAGATCTACGACGAGGCGAAGCTCGTCGAAGGCAGCCCCACGGGCAAGTCCTACGCGGACGCGGTTCTCAAGATGAATTCTGCTCTCGGCGTCGCAGGCCGCCCGCGCAACGCAGACCCCGAGAAGGGCCACAGCTCGCCGTACACCGAGTGGGCCGACGCCACGACGCACCTGCGCGTCGTCGATCGCTCGGGGGAAGGGGTCGTCGGCATCGTGCTCGAAGACAAGAGCACGCTCGGGAACCTCGGCTCGCTTCGGGCGAACAAGCTCGACGACCCGATGTCGATGGACCCGAGCATCGCTGCCATCACGCGCGGCGGCGTGAGCGATCCGAACGCGAAGCCTGCGGCCAGCGCGGGCGTCGATGCCGGCGCAAAGCCGCCGCCGAAGAAGAAGTAGCCTTCGTCGCTACTCCACTTTTTCGGCGCCAACAGGGACGCGCCAACCCGTCGTCACCCGGAGCTTGCTCTTTGGTGCGACGGGCTTGAGCGCGGGCACCATCATTCCATCGCGCGTGATCGCAGCGCCCGGACAGCCGGCGCACGTTCCTGCAAGATGAATGTGGATGTCCTCGGCGTTCGCGCTCACGAGGTAAAGAATGCCGCCGTCGGCCCGAACGAGCGGTGCGAGCACCTCACGGCACACCTTGAGCACGCCGTCACGGGTGGCATCCTGCAGCGGAGTGGCAGGAATGGTCGGAGAATCCACGACGGCGACAGTAACACGGATGCCCCTCAGCGAGGCCGAGTCGTGCGCCAGACCGCCGCTTTCAAAAAGTGTATAGTCTGACTCGTGGCGAGGTATCGACTTCGTTTTCTTCTGCAGGAATTCGATCTGCCCCACGGGGCGACGTTGATCGGTCGTAGCGCCGATTGCCACGTCACGATCG
>CAXSGV010000624.1:0-3594 GCA_964236615.1 uncultured Polyangiaceae bacterium | reverse complement strand
CGGGGTCGAGCCGCTCTTGCCCAAGGTCGCAGGTCGGCCCGAGCTTTCGCCGGCGTCGGGTGGGCTCGGCGAGGTCTACCAGTTCGTCGTTCGCTCCGATCAGCACTCGCCGACGCAGCTGCGGACGATCCTCGACTGGGAGATCGTCCCGAAGCTCAGGAGCGTGCCCGGCATCATCGAGGTCAATACGATGGGCGGCGAGCTCAAGGAGTACCAGGTCGTCATCGATCGTGGCCGCCTCCACTCGCACGAGATGACGCTCCAGTCGGTGGCCGACGCGTTGAAGCGCGCGAACGTCAGCGTCGGCGGCGGCTACATCGATCGCGCCGCCGAGTCGTTCACGCTCGTGGGCGTCGGACTACTTCGCAACGAAGACGAGATCGCGAACGTGGTGCTGCGCGTCGCCGCCGATGGTACGCCGCTGCTGGTCCGTCACATCGGCACCGTGCGCGTCGGCGCCGCGCTCCGTCATGGCGTGATCACGCGCGACGGGGAAGGCGAGGCTGTCACGGGCGTCACCATGATGCTCGTCGGCGCCAACAGCCGCGACGTCCTCGCGCGGATCTCGACGAAGATGGCCGAAATCAAGTCGGAGCTGCCCGTCGGCGTCCTGATCGAGCCGATCTACGATCGCTCGGACTTCGTCGGTCGCACGCTCGGCACGGTGCTTCACAACCTTCTCGAAGGCGCCCTCGTCGTGACGTTCGTGCTCGCGATCCTTCTCGGCACGATCCGGGGTGCGCTCGTGGTCGTGCTCGGGATCCCTGCGTCGATGGCGATCGCGCTCTTCGGGATGCACCTCTTCGGCGTCACCGGCGATCTCATGAGCCTCGGTGCGATCGACTTCGGCTTCCTGGTCGACGGTCCCATCGTCATTCTCGAGTCGGTCATCGCCGCGATGGCGGGGCGTGAGCTCACGACACGTGCGCGCGCCCGCGCGTACACCGAAGTTGCTTCTGCCGTCGCACGCCCGGTCGCGTTCTCGGTCGCGATCATCATGCTCGTCTACTTGCCGCTCCTCACGCTCGAGGGGATCGAAGGCAAGATGTTCCGCCCAATGGCGGTGACGATGGCGTGCGCGCTCTTCGGCGCCCTCGTGTACTCGGTCGTGTTCTTCCCCGCGCTCCTCGTCACCTTCGTCCCGCCAGGAAAGACCGCCGGTCCCAAGTGGGTGCTTCGCCTCGAGCACGCGTACGCGGGTTGGCTCGGGCCCGCCTTACGCCTCAAGTGGATCCTCATCGGCGCGGCCGGGGTCGCCCTCGTCGGGAGCTTCGTCTTGCTCGCCCGTGCCGGCGCCGACTTCGTTCCGCGCATCGAGGAGGGCGACGCCGTCGTCACGATTCGCCGCGCGCCGTCGATCAGCCTCGCCGAAGCCAAGGAGCTCGACCTCGCTACCGAGCGCGTTTTGAAGCGGTTTCCCGAGGTGCTTACGACCCTCGCGATGACCGGGCGCGCCGAGGTCGCCATCGATCCCGTCGGCAACGACAACACCGACGTGTTCGTCCACCTTCGCCCGAAGAAGGAGTGGACGACGACGCAGGACTTCGACGAGCTCTCGATCAAATTCAAGAATGCCATCGAGAGCGAGGTCGCGGGCACCTTCGTGAGCGTCTCCCAGCCCATCGAGGACAAAACCAACGAGCTCATCAGCGGCTCGCGCGCCGACGTCCAGATCGCGATCTTCGGTGACGATCTCAACGAGCTGAAACGCCTGAGCGAGGAGGTCGGCGCCGTCGCGAAGAGCGTGCGCGGCTCCGGTGACGTCCGCATCGAGCGCGTCCTCGGATCGCCGATGATCACGGTGCGCCCCGATCGCGTGCGGCTCGCGCGCTACGGCGTCACTGCGGAGGACGCGCTCGCCGTCATCGAAGCGGCGCGCGTCGGCATTCCCGTCGGCTCGATCTACGAGGGCCACCGCCGCTCCGAGCTTCGCCTGCTCGTGCCACCGCGAAGGCCCACGCCCGACGCGCTCGGTGAGCTCTTCGTCGAGGCCGCGGGCGACACCACCGTTCCGTTGTCCGAGGTCGCCAAGATCGAGGAGTCGGAAGGACCCACGCAGGTCCGCCGCGAAGCCCTCACGCGCACCGTGCGCGTGGAGGTGAACCTCCGCGGTCGCGATCTCGTCAGCTGGGTCGGGGACGCGCGCGCGCAGGTCAAATCGAAGGTCGTCGTTCCGTCCGGCTACGCCGTCACCTGGGGCGGTCAGTTCGAGAATTTCGAGCGCGCCCAGCGACGTCTGCAGCTCGTCGTTCCGATGAGCCTCGCGATCATCTTCGCGATGCTCTTCTGGATGTTCGGCAACTCGCGCTACGCGGTCGCTGTCTTCGCCGTCGTTCCGTTTGCGCTCATCGGTGGAATTCTCGGGCTCGTCGGACGCGGCCTGTCCTTCAGCATTCCGGCCGCCGTCGGGTTCATCGCGCTCGCCGGCGTGTCGGTGCTCAACGGCGTCGTCATGGCGAGCGACGTGAAGCTCCGTGTCGAGCTCGGCACCGACCTGCGCACGGCCATCCGCGAAGGCGCGACGCACACGATGCGCGCGGTTCTCACGACCGGCTCGGTCGCCGCATTCGGGTTCTTGCCCATGGCACTCGCGACGGGCGCTGGCGCCGAGGTGCAGCGCCCACTCGCGACGGTCGTGATCGCCGGCATTCTGTTCTCGACCTTCCTCACGATGTTTGTCCTTCCCGGGGTGCTCGAGCTTACGTTGAAACGGTGGCGCCCCGACGAGCCCGAGCCGCCGCTGTCGATTCCGCCACGGAGCTTGAAGCCCACGGAGTGAAGAGCGGCGTTCTTCTCTTGATTTCGGCGATGATTGCCGTGATCTGGGCGAGCTCCTCGGTGTCGGCGGTCTACGAGGCGCTCCAGCAGCGCGTCGTTTTCGTGGTCGACGACGTGCTGATGGCGATCTTCTTCTTCCTCGCCGGGCTCGAGATCAAAATGGAGCTTCACGAGGGCGCGCTCCGCACGGCTCGCCTCGCGGTCCTTCCCATCGCCGCTGCGCTCGGCGGCATGCTCGTGCCGGCGCTCGTGTACGTCTCGTTTCACGCGGGATCGCCGGCCGCGGCTGGGTGGGGGATCCCGATGGCGACCGACATCGCGTTCGCGGTGGGCGTGCTCGCGCTCCTTGGGCCACGGGTGCCGCGCGAGGTTCGCGTTCTCTTGCTCGCCCTCGCTGTCGTCGACGACGTGGGCGCGATCGTCGTGATCGCCGTCTTCTACTCGTCCGCGATGGCGATCTCCGGTGTCGCTCTCGCTGCGATCGGGGTCGGCGGCGTGCTCGTCCTCCGCGATGTCTTTCCACGCCACCCCGCGATCTATCTTCTTCCTGGTGCGCTCGCCTGGTACGGCGCCCTCACGGCGGGCGTGCACCCGACGATCGCTGGCGTCGCGCTTGGTCTCCTCGTTCCTGCCGCGGCCGATCGATTGGCCTCCGAAGGACCTTCGTCGCCCGTCACGCGCATCGAAGCTCGGCTGCGGCCCTGGGTCGCGTACGGGATCATGCCGGCCTTCGCACTCACGAACGCAGGGATCGATGTTCGTCGCATCTCGATGTCCGAGCCGATGTCGACGCGTGTCGTCGTCGCTGTCGTGCTC
>CAXSGV010000623.1:270-3603 GCA_964236615.1 uncultured Polyangiaceae bacterium | reverse complement strand
CATCGGCGGCCTCGTTCTGGCGGCGTCAGGGGATCGATCGCGACCGCGCCGCGCTCGCCTTCACGTGCGGAGCGCTCGGGTCGCTCGGAGGTGCAGCGTTGCTCCTCACGATGAAGCCCGAGCCGCTCAAGCCGATCGTGCTCGCGATGCTCGTTTTCGCCGGCGTGCTCGTCGCCTTGCCAAGGCGGATCGAGGCGCGCGACGAGCCCATCGCTCACCCGCGGCTCGTGCTCGTCGCAATCGCGCTCCTCCTCGGCTTCTACGATGGCTTCTTCGGTCCTGGCGTCGGCTCGCTCTTGATCATCGCGTTCGCCACCTTCCTCGGCGACTCGCTCACACGCGCGTCGGGCAACGCGAAGGTGGTGAACCTCGCCTCGAACCTCGCGGCGTTCACGATCTTCGCGGTGCTCGGCAAGATCCAGTGGGGCTATGCGCTGCCGATGGCGGTCGGCAACGCGTGCGGCGCCTTCGTCGGCGCGCGGCTCGCGCTTCGGCGCGGCGACCGTTTCGTGCGCGTCGTCGTGCTGTGCGCGGTCGGCGGCGTCGCGGTGAAGCTCGCCTTCGACGTCTTCGGGTGATCTGGGTTACGCTCGCGCCGCAGCGATGGCCGACACCATACCGCCGGGTGGGAAGGGGCTCGTGTTCGCGCTCACATGGCAGAAGAGCGCCGAGCCCATCGGGCAACGCTTTGCCGACTTCACGGCGTGGCTCGGGCGCGAGGTCGGCTTGCGGATCTCGCCCCGCGTCGCGCTCTCGTACGAGGAGCTCGCGCGTATGTTCCGAGCAGGCGAGGTCGATCTCGCGTGGCTGCCGCCGATCGTCTTCGTTCGTCTCGAGCACGACGCGATCGCGGTACCGCTCGTCAGCCACCAGCGCGCCACGCAGTCGAGCTACGAGAGCGTGCTCATCGTCCGCGCGGACTCGAAGATCCGCACGCTCGACGGTCTGCGCGGAATGCGCGCGGGCTGGGTCGATCCGTGGAGCGCCGCGGGGTACGTCCTCCCGCGCATCAAGCTTGCGGCGCTCGGCGTCGACCCGCGCACGCTCTTCCTCGACGAGAAGTTCTTCGGCTCGCACGACGCGGTCGTCCGCGCGCTCCTCAAAGGCAAGGTCGATGTCGGCGGCACGTTCGCGCGGCTCGATCGCAACGGCACCGTCGCACGCGGCGGCTGGTCGGAGGTGAAAGAGGCGGACGGCATGGTGCGCGTGCTCACGACGTTCGGCCCCATCCCGAGCGACGTGACCGTTGCGCGGACGAGCCTGCCTGTCGAACAGCGGCAAGCGCTCGCGCACGCGATGGTGAAGGCCTCGCGCGAGGACTCGGTAAAGGACGTCGTGCACCAGATTTTCGGTGTCGAAGAGTTTCGCGAGGACAGCATCCCCAGCTACGAGACGCTGCGCCGCGCGCTCGACGGTGCACGCGTGCGCGGTCTCATCGAGTAGGCGGCGCGAACGCTCAGGCTTCGATCGCCGCGTCGGCCGCAGGGAGCAGATCGTCGGAGACCGAGTCGTTGAGGGTGTAGACGCGAATGGGCTTCTCGCGGCCGGCGAGGCTGACCTCACCAAACGGGGTCATCTGCGGCAGATCGCTGGCCGATTGGCTGCTCTCCGCCGCACGCACTGCGTCCTCCGACAGGAACACCGACGTTCGATGTGCCTTGGTGGCGGACTCGAGGCGGCTCGCGACGTTCACCACGTCACCCATCACGGTGTGCTGAAGCTTCTTGATCGTCCCGATGTTGCCCACGACCGCTTGACCGAAATGCACGCCGATTCCCTGGAGGAGTGGGGACAGGTTGCGTGACGCGCGAGCGTGGTTGTGACGCGTGAGTCGCCTCTGCATCGCGTGCGCGGCACGAAGCGCGTGGGCCGCGTCGTCCTCGGGTGAGGTCGAAGCACCGAAGACCGCCATGATCGCGTCGCCCGCGAACTTGTCGACCGTCCCTCCATTCTCCTGGATGGCAGCGATCATCTCCTCGAAGTACGCGTTCATTTCGCCGACCAACGTGCCAGCCTCGACCTTCTCGGCGTAGCCCGTGAACCCGCGGAGGTCGGCGAACAAGATCGCGAGCGTGCGGCGCTGCACGCCGGGCGTGACCGCGCGGACGAGCGCCTCGTCGGCAACCTCGGCCGAAACGTACGAGGCGAGGCCCGCGTGCGCGCGCTCGGCGGTGACCGTCGCGTCACGCGCCTCGAGGACCATCGATCGGCCGCGGCGTGCGCTCGACACGGCAAGCAGCGCCGCCGACCCGAAGATGACGAGCGACACCGCTGTTCGGCCCGCGCCGTAAGAGAGAGCTTCCGGCGCGATGAGTCGCTCCGTGACGAGCAACGCGATGAACACGAGCGTGTTGACGGCGACACCAAAGGACGTGACGCGCACGTCGATGCGCGTGCCGGCCGCGAAAGTCGATACGACGAGGCCCGCCGTCGCGAAGGTCTCCAAGTAGCCGACGAACGGATCGCCAGGCCAGAAAATCCATGGCAGCAACGTTGCGCCCGCAACGAGGGGATCGACCGCGACGGACACGTAGAGCAGGGCCTTCGGGGGCGACGGTCGGCGCAGACGCCAAAGCGTGTAAATCGAGAACGCGAACGCAGCCGCATAGTCGACCGTGCGGACGACGTACTTCGTTTCGCCAGCGAGCAGCTCGCGGTGGTTCTCGACCGCGAGCTCCGCGAGCATCGCGGCGGCGAGGAACAAACGCACTCGCGCGGTGATGCGCTCGCCACGTGCCGCCGCTCGCTCGAAGAACTGCTCGAGCGTCAGCCCGCGCGCGGCGCCTAACGCCACCAGTCCACGGCCGTCGTGCTCATCGCTCGAAGATCAGCGGCCCTTCGACGCGGGCGCGGCGGCGATCCGTGATGGCTTGCCGCTGCCGCCGAGCGCACGGAGAGCGCGGCACACGTCGGGATCCTTGCACGGTCCCACGTCGGCCGCGGCGGGCCACGTCGTGCCTTCCTTCGAAGCTGCGAGAACGTCGGCGTCGCGCACGTCGGGACCACGCCACGTGGGTGGCGCGCCGGCGAGCTTCGCTTCGCTTTCGCCCGATGCGTCCTCACCAGGGAGCGGAGCGAACGCGACGCGGAGCTGCGGAACGAGACCGACGCGTTGCACAGCGGCGCCGTCGGGCAGCGCGTAAAGGAGCGTCGTGATGCGAAGGACGCCCGAGCGTGCGTCGTCGTCCTGGTACTCCTGCGCGCAGCCCTTGCCGTACGTCGGTCGACCGACGACGACGCCGCGGCGGTACGACGCGAGAGCGCCTGCGATCATCTCGGCGGCGCTCGCCGTGTTCGCGTCGACGAGGGTGGCGAGCGGACCATTCCAACGCT
>CAXSGV010000623.1:0-260 GCA_964236615.1 uncultured Polyangiaceae bacterium | reverse complement strand
AACGCTCGGCGATCGCGGGCTCGGGCGCGCGCTCGGTCTCGAGCGTGCCGTCGCGCCGCTTCATCGGAAAGAGCGCCGCACCCGGCAAAAACAAGCCCAGCGCAGAGATCGCGCCGTCGGTCGAGCCGCCGCCGTTGCCGCGTAGATCGATCACGAAGCCGAGGAGCGGCCGGCCCGTCGGCGGGTGCTCGAGCTTCTCGCGCATCACCGCGCGCGTCATCTGCTCGCCGAGGTCGTCCTTTACTTCGTGCACCCCAATG
>CAXSGV010000622.1:989-3607 GCA_964236615.1 uncultured Polyangiaceae bacterium | reverse complement strand
ATCGCAGCGCGAGCTCATTCTCCGCCAGCAAAGGAAGAGCATCAAAGAGGAGCTCGGGGAGGGCGGGGAAGACGACGAGATCGAGGAGCTTCGCGAGAAGCTTCGCCTCGCGCAGCTCTCGGAAGAGGGTCAGAAGATCGCGAAGAAGCAGCTCTCGCGTCTCGCCGGCATGCAGCAGCAATCGGCCGAGTTCAACGTCACGCGGACCTACCTCGAGTGGCTGTCGGATCTTCCGTGGAGCAAGACCACGCACGACAAGCTCGACGTCGCCGACGTGCAGCGCTGCCTCGACGAGGACCACTTCGGTCTCGACAAGGTGAAGAAGCGCATCGTCGAGTACATCGCGGTGCGGAAGCTGCGCGCCGACAAGAAGGGGCCGATCCTCTGCTTCATCGGTCCGCCCGGTGTCGGCAAGACGTCGCTCGGCCGATCGATCGCACGCTCGATGGGCCGCCGTTACCACCGCATCGCGCTCGGCGGCGTGCGTGACGAGGCCGAGGTTCGTGGCCACCGCCGCACCTACGTCGGCGCGCTCCCCGGCCGCATCATCCAGGGCCTCAAGAAGGTCGGCACCAAGAACCCCGTGTTCGTCCTCGACGAGGTCGACAAGCTCGGCGTCGACGTCATGGGCGATCCCGCCGCGGCGCTGCTCGAGGTCCTCGACCCCGCGCAGAACGGCACCTTCCAAGATCACTACATCGACACGGCGTTCGATCTCTCGCAGATCACTGTCCTCGCGACCCGCGCCGCTCTGGGATCGTCTCGAGGTCATCGAGGTGCCGGGCTACACGCGCACCGAGAAGCTCAACATCGCAAAGCAGTTCCTCTGCCCTAAGCAGCTGTCGTCGCACGGGCTCACGCCGGAGCGCCTCGAGTTCACCGACGAAGGGCTCATCACCCTCATCGAGGGCTACACGCGCGAGGCGGGCGTTCGTGGGCTCGAGCGCGAGATCGGCAGCGTGTGCCGCGCGGTCGCCGTTCGCCTCGCCGAAGGCGAGGACGTTCACGTCATCGCGACGACCCCCGAGGTCGAAAAGATCCTGGGCGGCGTGAAGTACATGCGCGACATGGCCGAAGATCAGCTCACGCCTGGTGTGGCCACCGGCCTCGCCTGGACGCCATCGGGCGGCGACGTGCTCTTCATCGAGGCCTCGAAGATGCCCGGCAAGGGCAACGTCGTCGTCACCGGCAACCTCAAGTCGGTCATGCAGGAGTCGGCGACGGCAGCCGTCTCGTTCGTCCGCAGCCACACCGCGCAGCTCGGGCTCGATCCCGAGTTCATTCGCACGATCGATCTCCACCTTCACGTGCCGAAGGGCGGCACGCCGAAGGACGGACCGTCGGCGGGCGTCACCATGTTCTCGGCAGTCGCGTCGCTCTTGCTCGGCTGCCCGATCAAGCGAGGCATCGCGATGACCGGCGAGATCACGCTCCGCGGCAACGTGCTCCCCGTCGGCGGGATCAAAGAGAAGCTCATCGCCGCGCACCGCGCCGGCATGACCGAGGTCCTCATTCCCGCGCGCAACGAGCGCGATCTCGATGACCTCCCCAAGGATGTCCGCGAGCAGATGAAGATTCATCTCATCAAGCGCGTCGACGAGATCCTCCCCATCATCCTCGAGCCCGCTGCGCCCAAGTCGGGCGAGACCCCGAGCATGCCGCCGCCGGCAGACGACGGCGTACGAGCCTGACCGCGAGCTGACAGACAGGCGTGGGCTTGCTCGAGTGGCGGCGTGAGCCGCGCGCAGTGGCGTCTGGCGTCGTCTTCGTTCTCTCTTTCGCCATCGGTTTCCTTCCGCTGTTCGGCGGGCCTGGTTACGAGCACGCTCTCGCGAGCGGGCTGATCGTGCCCAGCGCGGCCGCCGTTGCATCGGCGCTCGAGATGTCGAAAGGCGCCGCGCGCACGCCGCTCGATGCGGTGGCGCGCGGGATTGCGAATGGCGCATGGCTCGCCGTGATTGCGTTTGCGACGGCGCTTCTCCATGGCGTGCTGCGCGTCGGGTTCTGCGATCTGACGGCCGGCGCGATCGGCTTCTTTCTCACCGCGTTCTTGGGCTCGCTGCTCGGCGGCGCGTGGTCCGCCTACGTCGCCGAGCGGGCGCGCGAGGCCAAGCGACGCCGGCTCGCCGCTGTATTGCTCGCGCTCTCGGCGCCGCTGTTTTCGATCGGCGTGAGTGTGTGGCGCTTCTACGCGTCGCCGATGGTCTTCGCGTTCGATCCCTTCGTCGGCTACTTCAGCGGCACGCTCTACGACACGGTGATCGACGCGGGGACGCCGCTGCTCACGTACCGGCTCGGCACGGTCTCCTCGCTGGTCGCGTTGTCGTTCGCCGCCTCGCTGCTCACACGCAACGCGAGCGGCCATCTTGCCCTCGCGCCGCGTGTCCCGAGCACAATCACGCGCGCAGTGGTCGGCGTCGCGGCGTTGATCGCGGTCTTCGGCTTGGTCTTTGCCGAGGACCTTCTCGGCTTGATGGGCGCGCCCGCGGCCGTCGTCGCCGAAGGCAGCGCCTATTGCCGGATCATGCTTGGCGGCAATGCCGCTGTGCTGCTGCTGTTTCTCGTCAATGCCGCCTTTTGCGGTGTCGGCGACGCTTGGATCGCGATGCGCTACCTGT
>CAXSGV010000622.1:0-979 GCA_964236615.1 uncultured Polyangiaceae bacterium | reverse complement strand
CCGCAGACGATCACGAGGGACCTCGCGGGTCACCGCAGCGGTGCGCGCTGCGATGTCGTCCACCCGGACACGATGCGCGAAGACGAGATCGCGCTGCTCGTGAAGGACTGCGACGAAGAGGTGGCTCACGTCGAAAAGACGCTAGGCGCGCGTGGGCCCGATCGCGTGACCGCGTTCTTCTTTCGCGACGCCGCCGACAAGAAGCGGCTGATGGGCGCCGCCGACACGTACATCGCGAAGCCGTGGCGACACGAGGTCTACCTGCAAGTCGGTCCGTACCCTCACCAGGTGCTGGGCCACGAGCTCGCCCACGTGATCGCGGGGAGCTTCGGGCGCGGTCCGTTCCGGATCGCGGGCGGGCTCGGGGGGCTCTTGCCCAACCCCGGGCTCATCGAAGGCATCGCAGTCGCGGCCTCACCGGACGACGACGAGCTCACCGACGACGTCTGGGCACGCGCGATGCTCGATCTCGGGATTTTACCGCCGATCGGCGAGCTGTTTTCGCTCGATTTTCTCGGGCAAGCGCACCAAAAAAGCTACACGCTCGCGGGCGCCGTCATCCGCTGGATGATGGAGGTGCACGGCGTCGCGAAGGTGCGCGCGCTCTACGCGGGCGCCACCATCGTAGAGGCCACTGGGAAATCCTGGGGCGCGCTCGACGCCGATTTCCGTGCGCATCTTCGTGAGCTCACCATTCCCCCCGAAGCCGCGAGCTACGCCAAGGCAAAGTTCGATCGCCCGAGCGTGTTCGGGCGGCGCTGCCCGCACATCGTCGATGGCCTTCTTCACGAGGCGCACCACTGCCGCGATGCGCACCAGATCGCGCGCGCCGTTGTCCTCTACGACGAGGTGCTGACGAAGGATCCCCACGACTTCAACGCCAGGCACGGACGTGGTCTCACCTTCGTCCGCTGGGCTGGGCCCTCGGAGCAACAGCGTGGCCGCGCCGAGCTCGAGGCGCTCGTCGCTGACGAAAAGA
>CAXSGV010000621.1:0-3607 GCA_964236615.1 uncultured Polyangiaceae bacterium | reverse complement strand
CGAGCTGCCAGACCTCTGCGCTCCCGCTCAGGAGGAGGACCGCCGTGAACGCCTGGGAGACCATCCGCACGAGGTCGGAGGCGAGCATGACCCGGTGGCGCGGGAGCCGGTCGGCCCAGACCCCGCCGCGGACGAAGTGCCAGCTGCGAATGGTGAAGTAGTTCGCGCTCGTGCCGACGAGGGTCGTGACGTTGTTGCTGTCGCCGTACACGATGCTCGATCGCGCTTGGAGCTGGGGCGCGAACGTGGCGACGCTCACGGCATCGCGCTTCACCGCGAGGCCGTCGTCGACGGTGAGGCGGCCCGCGCCCTTCGTGTGCGCGCCCGACGCCGCGTTGTTCTCGGGGAACACGATGATGAGGTTCGACCCCAGTGTGTCGAGCTGACGAGAAACGGCGTCACGCGCGCCGCCACCGAGCGCAGTCACCGACACGACGGCAGCGACGCCGATGAGGATGCCAAGCACTGTGAGCGCTGCGCGAAGCAGGTTGCGCCGGATCGCGCGAAACGCGATGCGGATCGCGATGAGGTAACGCATCAAGGCGAACACCGTGAGCACGATGTGAGCGTGCTCTTTGCGCGCGAGCTCATTCGGTCCTCAACGCGTCGATGGGGTCCATCCGGGCAGCCCGACGGGCGGGCAAAAACCCGAACGCGACGCCGATGACGGCACTCGTGAAGAGGGCGACCGCGAGCGCGTCGAGGCGAGGCACGACGCGCCAGTCGAGCACGAAGCCGAGCCCGAACGCGCTCACCATCCCGACGACCACGCCGGCGATCCCACCGACGACGCTGAGAACGATCGCCTCGACGAGAAACTGAAGGAGGATGTCGCCCTCGCGCGCGCCGATCGACATGCGGATGCCAATCTCACGCGTTCTCTCCGACACACTGACGAGCATGATGTTCATGACGCCGACGCCACCGACGAGGAGGCTGATGGCGGCGACGCCCATCAACAAGGCCGAGAGCACCGTCGCGATCGCTTGCTCGGTCTGGCGGAACTCCGCCTGCGAGCTGATGCGGAAATCGTTCTCGGCACCGTCCGGGATGCGGTGCTTCTGGCGAAGGATCGCCGTGACCTGCTTCATCGCGCGATCGGTCGTCTCGGTGGAGCTCGCGCTCGCCATGATCTGGTCGGCGCGGCCGGGCGACGTGTGGACGACGCGCGCGCGGTAGCTCCCGATCGGCATCATCACGCGGTCGTCCTGGTCGTCGCCGAACATGGAGGTGCCCTTCTCCTCGAGCACGCCGATTACGCGGTACGGCGCCCGGCCGATGCGCACGGTCTTGCCGATCGGATCCGTCCCGTCGAAGAGCTTCTTCACGATCGTGACGCCGACGACGCAGACCTTGGTCTTGAGGAGCTCGTCACTCTCGGTCCAATTCTCGCCGCGCGACACGGAAAATTTCCGGATGCGGAAATACGGGAGCTGCGTCCCGACGACGTACGTCGAGACGTTCTTGTCGGCGTAGATGACCTGTCCGGAAGTGCCGGAGAACGACGCGACGTCGGTGACGCTGACCGCCTCGCGTGCGACCGCGCGACCGTCGTTGTCGGTGAGCCGTGCGCTCGAGCGCTTGACGCCTTTTTGCTGCGCCTGCTGCGGCTGCACGTAGATCGCGTTCGACGCGAAGCTGTCGATGCTTCCGCCGACGAGATCGGAGGCCGCCGTCGCGAGCGCGGTGACCGTGACGACTGCGGCGACGCCGATCAGGATGCCGAGCACGGTGAGCAGCGAACGCGTCTTGTTGCGCATGATCGCCGCGAGCGCGAGCCGGATCGCGTTGAGAAGAAGGGCCACGCGGGTACCGGCTACCTGCTCGCGCCGCTCGGCTTGTGCGATGGCGCGAACAACGAGAAGAGCAGGTAGCGAAGGAGTGAAGTCGCGGCGACGACGAGGAGAACGAGGCCGAGCGCCATGGCGACCTTGCCCGACGTGACCTCGTTGCTCAGCGCCGAGACGGGTAGCTTCGGCATCACCGAGAATGCCGTGACGAGCCCGGCAAACGCAGTGAACGCGACCGAGTACCAGACCGCGAGGCGCCCCTTTTGATCGGGCGTCATCGGGCGACCGAGCTTCGACCTGCCGTAGCGCGCGCCGACGTACGTCTCGAGCACGATGCCAGCGAGCGCCGGGATGATCGCGTTCTTCGAGGCGAGGATGATCGAGTTGTAGAGAACGCCTGCGAGGGCGCCGCCGAGGAAACCGAAGAACGTCATCAGGTAAATCGTGAAGGGGACCGGGCCGCCGAGACGCGCGCGGAGGATCTCCCCGGGATCGGCGCCGCGCTCGGACTGCGGCGCCGCGTCATGCTCGGCCGGAGGCGGAAGCGCGAGGAGCTCGGCGGCGGCGTCGCGCGGCGTGTGACGGGTGTCGCTCTCGATCCTGCCGTCACGCACGTGGATCACGCGAGACGCGCACGCGGCGATGTCGTGCTCGTGGGTGACGAGCACGATCGTGATCCCGACGTCGCGGTTCAAACGCTGGAGCAGCGCTAGGACCTCGTAGCTGGTTCGCGTGTCGAGGTTGCCGGTCGGCTCGTCGGCGAGCAGCAGCGGCGGATCGGTGACGAGCGCCCGCGCGATCGCCACGCGCTGCTGCTGACCACCCGACAATTGATTCGGTGTATGATGCACGCGGTCCGCGAGGGCCACCGCCGCGAGCGACTCCATCGCGCGCGCGCGACGCGTGCCCGCAGGCACCCCGCGGTACTGCAGCGGGAGCTCGCAGTTCTCGAGCGCCGTCGTGCGCGGGAGCAGGTTGAATCCCTGGAAAATGAAGCCGATCAGGCGGTTGCGGACGAGCGCGCGACCGTCGTTCGTGCGACCGCCCACGTCGAGATCGGCGAGGCGGTAGGTGCCACGCGTGGGCCGATCGAGGCAGCCCAGAATGTTCATGAGCGTGCTCTTGCCGGAGCCACTCGTGCCGACGATCGCGACGAACTCGCCATGATCGATCGTGAGATCGACCTCGCGCAGCGCGCGGACGAGACCGGCCTCCGACTCGTAATCCTTGGAGACGCGCTTGATCTCGATGAGCGGCACGCCACCGCCAGCAGACGGCGCGCTCATGGTCAGAAGGGTCCCTTCTTCTTCTCCGCGTCGAGCTCGTCGGTCACGACCTTCGCGCCGACGTCGAGCGATCCGCCCGTGACCTCGGTGAGGACGCCGTCGGTCGCGCCGATCGTGATGAGCTTCTGCTCGGTCTTCTCGTCACCGGGCTTGTCGACCGTGAGGAGCCACACGCGGCCCGTGCCCTTCACGAGCGGCGGATCGGGGGGCTGCACGACCGGCTTGTCGTCTTTGCCCTTCGGCGGCGTGGGCTTGTAGCGAAGCGCCGCGTTCGGCAGGCGCACGACGTTCTTCGACTCACGCGTCTTCACGGTGACCGTCGCCGTCATTCCGGGGCGAAGCTTCTCGTCCGGGTTGTCGACCTCGACCACAGCCGAGTACGTGACGACGCCCTGGTTGTTGTTCGGGCTGAAACGAAGCTGCTGCACGGTCCCGTGGAAGGTCTCGCCGGGGAAGGCATCGACCACCGCGACCGCGCTGAACTGCGACGGCGGCATGCCCTTCTCCGCCAGGAACTGGCGGTTGAAGTTG
>CAXSGV010000620.1:0-3677 GCA_964236615.1 uncultured Polyangiaceae bacterium | reverse complement strand
GTTTCACCTTGTTGATCCACGCGATTTCGCCATGAAGCTTGAAGGGCTTGTGGCCCGGCGGCGCAAATGCGAGGCGCAGTCGCTTGCCGAGTGCGAGAGGCTCTTCGGTACGGACGAAGACGCCCATCTCGCTGATGTTCGCTATCGAGGCGTAGAGGAACGTGTCCTCGGCGACGCAGTCGACCTTCCATTCGTCGACGTCGACGCGATCGTGGATGCGACGCTCGTCCGGCGGGATCGAGCTCGGCATCTTTCCTTCTTCGTCCATCGAGAAGCCCTCCCCCAGAGAATCAGTCGCTCGTCATTGCACGCGGAGCGGTCCGCCGTTGATGCGGTTGTCGCCATCGCTCGGACCGCTCTTTACCTTCAAGCGTGTCTCGCCCACGAAGAGCCCGAAGTAAATGGTGTAGGAGCCCGGTGAGAAGTTCGGCTCGAGCGAGAACTCGTAGTCGTCGACGAGGAGGTCCTCTTTCAGCCACAGGTTGAAGGGGTACTTCCCATCGACGGGCTTGTGATCGCCGTTGTGACGACGATGGTACCCGTCGATGTGGATGAAGGCTTCCCACTCGGTCGTGACCGGCGCGAGCACGCGGTAGTAGGTCCGCATGCGGTACTTGCGACCTGGAGCGACGGTGTCGATCAGCTTGCCAGCTTGATCCGTGAGGTCGAAGCCGAGCACCTGGAGCTTGTCCTCCATGTTGACGTCGAGCGGATGCTGCGGCTTCGGCGGCGCCGAGAGGATGATCTTGTTGAGGGGGTTCTGGTTCTTCTCGCTCGACCCGAGGTTCGACGCCACGAGGAGAATTTGGCTCGATCGCGCGTCGAGCACGGGCAGGTTCTGACGCGCGCCTTCCGCGCCGGACTTCTCGCGGTAGGTCTGGTTCAAGCGCGCGAGCTCGTCGGCGCGCATGGCGAGGAAGCGACGCTTGCCTTCGCCACCGCCGACCAACCAATCGTACGCGGCGCGTGTCTCGTTGAAGGAGCTCGGCTGGCCCCCGGCGTAATACGCGGCCGTGCGACCTCCGACGCCGAAGAGGCCGAGTGGCTCGCCGGTGGCGTGCGTGGTCTCGTAGCTCTCGAAGACTTCCTTCGGCGACAGCTGGTTCGCGAGCGCGGGAAAGTACGAGAAGCAGAGGATGAAGCCTACGACCGCACCGCCGAAGGCGAAGCCTGCCGCGCGACGTCCGCGAAGGAGATCGCCGAGCAGGCCGAGCGCGAGGAACACGGCAATGCCGGAGGGCACGGCAAGCGCGATCGCGACCGGAAGACGCGTGTGGTGCGACACGAGGTAGAAGAGCACCGCGCCCGGCACGGCGAGCGCCATGAACGGCACGAGGATGCCCCAGGCCGCGAGCTTGGTTGGACCGTCGTCGAGCGTCTTGAGCTCGCCGAAGAGATCTTCGTACGGTTCGAAGCCGCGCGTGAACGAGCCCCAGGAGAGCTTCTTCGCGCGGCCAAAGGTCCAGAGCCACACATCGCTCGCGAAGTAGACGCCGAGGATGGCGACGAGAGGCACGAAGGCCGTGACCCACCAGGCGTTCAGGACGCCGTCGCGAACTTGAAGCGAGATCGTCGGAAGCCACTTGGCCTTCATCTTCACGCCGACCCAGATCGCGAGCCCGGCGAGCGAAGCGCCCGCGACGAGCGCGAAGTACACGAGCGCGAGCAGGCCGTCCCACGCTTCGCGGAGCGACGTCACGATGCCGAGGTAGCTCGCGGGGGCGAACGGGCGGCGCGTCGAGTCGCGCTCGACCCAGGTGAGGAACGCAAAGCCCGCGAAGCCGACGAGCGCGAGCGTCCACAAAAGGAGCGCGTGCTCCTTGTAGCTCTCGGGAAACGTCGCGCCGGTGACGGCGAACGCTTGGTAGGCCTTGTCGGGCAGCTCGTGGAAGTCGTGGTGAAAGACCCCGAGAAAGACCGAGGTCCCGACGCCGACCGCGATCGATCCGTGCGCGCCGCGTTCGAAATCGCGCATCGCGATGCCGCATGCGCACGCCAGCAGCGCCGGGCCAGTGAAGGCGATCAGATCGGTCTTCGCGGCGAGGAACCCGTGCGCGACGAATACGATCGTCGCGCCGATCAAGATCGCTGTGCGGAAGAAGCTTTCACGGCGGTGCTCATGCAGCGGGCGCGCGATCGGCGGAATGAAGAGACGGCCCATCGCAAAGGGGACGAACGCGCTCCACGGCGCGAGGGCGTGGCCGACGTGCCCGATGAAGTAGTCGAACGTCGGGTACTTCGAGGGCGGCTTCAGCATCGCGCCGATGGCGATGTTGAGGTTTTTGGTGTCGTTCTTGTCGACGGCGGCGAGGACGATGACGACGGCGATGACAGCGACGATGGTCGAGACGGCCGCGATGGCCGCGCTCAGCATGTCGCCAGCGCGCTGTCCCGCGCCGAGCGTCACGAGGTAGCTCACGCCGATCGCGCCGAGCGGGACGGCGATTCCGAGGAGAGCGCCGCGGCTGTAAAAGCCCGCAAGCAAACCGAAGAGCGCGACGCCCGTCCACGCAAGGCGGCCCATGAAGCGCCGGCTGTTGTCTTTCTCGCTGGCGAGAGGATCGGCCGTGTCGAAGACTGCAACGCAGAGACCGCCGAACGACATCGCGAGCGCGCTCATCGGCACGATGTCGCCGAGCATGGTGCGCGCTTGCACGAAGTAGAGCGGCATCGTCGTGAGCGCGATGACCGAGTAGAGCGCGGCGCGCTTGTCGACCAGCCGGCTGACCGTGCCGTAGGTCGTGAGCACGCCGGCGAGGCCCCATAGAGCGAGCGGCGCGCGGCCAGCCCACTCGTGGAGCCCGAACAGCTTGAAGCCGTACGCGATCGACGTGAGCGGAAGCTCCGGACGCCCGAGATCGTTCAAGTGGGGCATCGAGTTGTCGGTGCCCGTCAGCGCGAGGTCGCCGGCGTGAAAGAGGTTGAGCGCGATGCGCCGCGCGAGATCGGCGACGTTCAGCTCGTACGGATCCCAGAGACCGCTCTTCGTGAGCGGCGGCAGAAAGAAGAAGAACGCGAGTGGAAGCGCCGTCGCCAGCGCGAGGGGCAACCACGACGGCGCGCCGCTCTCTTCGGCGGGCGGCGGGAGCGAGCTCCGCTTCGCCACGCTCTTGGCGTCGGGCGTGGCGGCGACTGTCTTCTCGACGGGAGGCTCACGGTCCGACTCGGCGGCGGCCTCGTCGTCGGGCGTGTTTGCGGAGCCCTCCGCGCCCTTCGCAAGCGGCGCGCTGTCGTTCGTTTTGGCGTCGGGCTGCGGCTCTTGGTCGTCGTCGGGTTTGGGCATGGTACCGGCTCGGTTCGGACACTAGTCGCAACCGCGATCGGGGTGCAACGGTAGGAAAGCGTGGCGGCGGGTGTCCGGAAGGCGTGTGCGCGTGTGCATTCGCGCGGGGAATAGTCTAGGTTCCGCGCCCAACGGATGGCGCGTAGCAAAGTCGAGAAGGTCGAGAAGGCTGAGAAGCTGGCGGTTCGCGTCGGGCGTGTGGCGATCGTTGGTCGCCCGAACGTCGGCAAGAGCACGCTATTGAACGCTTTGCTTGGCGAAGCCATATCGATCACGAGCCACCACCCGCAGACCACGCGCGACCGCGTTCTCGGGGTCTTGACCGAGAAAGACGCGAAATACGTCTTTCTCGACACGCCCGGCGTGCACCGCGCTCGCACCAAGCTCGGCGCGC
>CAXSGV010000619.1:0-3680 GCA_964236615.1 uncultured Polyangiaceae bacterium | reverse complement strand
CGCGGTCGACGCCGGCGAGCGTCACGTCGGTCACTGCAACCGGAGCGGCGGGATCCTTCGTGGGGACGTCGTTGCCCGAGGATTGGTTGTGGCACGACGCACCGATGCCCGAGCACGCGATCGCGAGCACGACGAGTGGGGCGAACCGGGTGCGAATGGAACGGGTGCCGAGCGCGATCGGGAGCAAAGCGCGATCGGTATAACCTGCCTTTGCAGCTCTCGGAAGGAGAAGGTACCTTCCTCGCGTACTTTGCGCAGCGTCGTCTACCGCTTCGACGATCACTCCCAGTTCCAGCGAACGCTCGGCCGGGACGATCAAGAGCTCGATCTTCCCCCTGGTGAAACCGTCGCGGACGGCGAGTGGGTGCTCGCCATCTTCGAGCTGGGAAAGGGCAAACGCGCCACCGCCGCGGCCGCGCGAGGCCTCGATCGCGGCGGCGCGTTCGGCTTCGGCCTCGCGTTCGAGCGCCGGGATTGGGAGCGTCTCCGCGGCTTCATCCCCGACTCCACCCCCTCGCTCCCGCTCGTCGAGCCGCCCGAGCCTGCTCCCGAGCGCAATTCCCGCTCTCCCGAGCCCGCGCCCGCGCCCGAGCCCGCGCCCGCGCCCGCGCCCGAGCCCGAGCCCGAATCCGAGCCCGCCCCGGCGACGACCCGCTCGCTCCCCGCGCTCGACGACATGTCCCCGATCTCCGGCGACACCCAGCGCATGTCGCGCTCCCCGGTCTCGGGCGCTCACGTTCTCGTGGGCGACGACGACGCAGCGAAGCGTGACATGGTCGTGGCCATGCTCGAGGCCGTCGGGTTGGTCATCGGCACCGCGGAGAGCGCAGAGGACGCGCTCGCGCGGATCGGCAAGGAGTACTACGACCTCCTCGTGCTCGACTGGAACCTGCCGAAGATGAACGGCCTCGACATGTGCAAGGAGATCCGTCGCCGCGACGACGTCTCGCACCTGCCCATCTTGATGCTCACGGGCAACGCCGCGTCGAAGGACGTCGTGCTCGCGTTCGCTGCAGGCGCCGACGACTACGTCACGAAGCCGTTCCGCGCGCCCGAGCTCGGCGCGCGCATCTTCGGCCTCTTGCGCCGATCGCGCCGAAGCGTCCGCTGATGGAGCACGGCGCATGATCGACGACGACGAGCTCGAGGTCGACACGAGTGATCTCCTCGATGCCGAGGCTCCGCCTTCGCGCGGCGTGCACCGCATGCTCGCGGTGGGTGGCGGTCGCGGCGGCGTCGGCAAGAGCCTCATCGCGCAGAACCTCGCGATCTACTTCGCGCAGCTCGGAAAATCGGTCGTGCTGGTCGACGCCGATCCCACCGGTGCCAACCTCCACACGCACTTCGGGCTCTCCGCCGCCAAGCGTGACCCCTCGCTCGACGCGTCGTCGCCGCGCAGCTTCGAGGACGCGCTCGTGCAGACCAACGTGCCCGGCCTCCGCATGTTGCCCGCGGCCCATGACGCGGTCGATCTGCCGTTTTTGCACCGCGCAGGGCGAAAAGCGCGGTGGATCGCGCGGCTGCGCGCGCTTCCGGTCGAGTACCTCGTCGTCGACGTGGGCCCGGGCAACGGGCACTTCGCGCTCGACGTGATGCTCGCGGCCGACGTTTCGATCTGCGTGACGGTGCCCGAGCCTCCCGCGATCGAAGCCACTTACCGCTTCGTGCGCGCGTCGTTCCGGCGGCGTCTTCGGCGCGCGCTCTTGCGCGATCGGTTTCGACTGCCGGTCATCGAGCGGGCGATCACGGAGCTCGGATCGCTGCCCTCGCCAATCGATCTCGTGCGCGCGCTCCACAAGATGGATCCCGCGCTCGCCGAGCTCGCGTGGGTCGAAGCGCACCGCATGCGCCTTCAGCTCGTCGTGAACCAGACGCGCGTGCGCACCGATCTCGAGCTCGGCACATGGATGAGCGGTCTCTGCGCGCGCCACTACGGCGTGCCGCTCGACGAGCTCGGGCACATCGAGCACGACGACACGGTGTGGATCACCGTGCGGCGAAACAAGCCGCTGCTCGTCGACAGCCCGACGTCCAAAGCCGCACGCAACCTCGAGCGCATCGCCCGTCGGGTGCTCGCGCTCCTCACCGCGCGCCAGGAAAAGGGCACGGTGCCGCCGCCGCTGCCTGCCGATCCCACGCTCTACGCCGCGCTCGGAATCACGCGCACGTCGAGCGACGAAGAGGTGCGCCGCGCTTACAAACGCCAACGCGAGATCTACGCCGTCGGTGGGCTCGCGACGTCGTCGTTGCTCACCGAGGCCACGCTCAAATCGGAGCAAGCGCGCCTTGACGAGGAGTACGACACGCTGCTCGATCCGGTACGGCGCCGTGCCTACGATCTGTCGACCTTCCCCGACAACGATCAGCACGAAGCGCTCTCGGCACGCGCGACCCGCCCTTCGTTCACGGCCGAGCAGCTGATGCTCGAGAGCGAGCTTCGTCGCGAGATCGGACCCGACACGGATTTCAGCGGCAGCCTGCTGAAGAAGGTGCGGGAGTCGCAGGGGGTCGAGGTCTCGGAGATCAGCATCCGCACGAAGATCGCGAAGGCGCACCTCGTCGCCATCGAAGAAGAGAACTTCAGCGCGCTTCCCGCCGCGGTCTACGTACGCGGCTTCGTCAGCGAGCTCGCGAAATACCTGAAGCTCGATCCCGCGCAGGTGCAAAAGACTTTCCTGCGTCGCATGCGCGACGGCCTCTCGAGCGGTGGGAAAGGCATTGGCTGACGGGTGTCGGCCCGCCCTGATGCCTCCGGAGCCCGTGCCGGGGCGAGGCCGTTCGAGCCGTCGTTTGCAGGTCTGCTCTTCGTCGTCGCGCTGATCCCGCGGCTCGTGCTCGCGCTCGCGTGGGCGAGCGAGCCCATCTGGGACGGCATCTACTACGCGTACGGCGGACGCCGCATCGCCGCGGGTCTCGGCTACTCCGACGACGTCCTCACCGAAGGCGTCGCGGTTTGGCACCCGTGGTGCCACTACCCCGTCGGCTACTCCGCGTTCCTCGCCGCGTTCTACCGCGTGCTCGGCGATGGCGCGCGCGTCACTGCATGCGCGAACGCGCTCGTCGGCGCGCTGCTAGCGCTCGTGACCTGGGCCCTCGCGCGCCAAGCGCTCTCAGAAGGGCGCTCACGCATCGCCGGACTGCTCGTCGCATTTCATCCTGGGCTCATCGTCTACTCCGCGCTCGTGATGACCGAGCAGCTCGCCGCGCTCCTCACGCTCACCGCGTTCTGGCTTGCCGTCCGTGATCGCAGCGCCGGCATGCGCGGCATGCGCGGCGTCGTGCTCGGCGCGCTCGTGCTCGGCATCGGCGCGCTCGTTCGTCCGCAAGCGCTCTTGTGCGCGCCCTTCCTCGCGCTCGTGCTCCTCCGCGGCGCGGGCTCGTGGCGCCACGCGTGGAAAAAAATCGGCGCCGGCGCAGTCCTCGCGTGCGCGCTCGCCCTCGTGCCCGTGATGCCGTGGACTGTGCGCAACTGCCGCGTGATGGATGGCTGCGCGCTCGTGAGCACCAACGGCGGCTGGAACCTCGCGATCGGCAGCTTTCCTCGCGCGAACGGCCGCTTTCAGACGCTGCACGCGAGCGACGGCTGCCGCGAGGTGACAGGGCAGGTGCAGCAAGATCGCTGCTGGCTCGCCTACGGCATCGCGCAGATCAAGGAGACGCCGTGGCGCTGGCTCGGCCTC
>CAXSGV010000618.1:0-3692 GCA_964236615.1 uncultured Polyangiaceae bacterium | reverse complement strand
AACCCTTGGCGTTGCCGAGGAACCAACGGTCGACCGCGATGCCGACACAGATCGCCATGAAAGGTGCAGCTTGCAAGTAATAGTGCGGGAAGAACCGGTACATCGAAGTCGCTGCGACGACGCCGAGCGCGAGGTGGAGCGCGAGGTAGTGCCGGTTGCCGAAGCCGCGGCCGATAGCCCAGACAGTTCGCGTACCGCGGAGGCCACGCGTGCGGCGTACGAACCAGGGGATCGCCCGCGCGAAGAGGACGACCAGCGTGGTGAAGAACAGCGTCTGCGCGGTGAGGCGGAAGAAGAAGAACCCGAGCCACGCGAAGTGCTCGGTCGTCGGGTTCAAGTGAACCTTGCTGTTGTAGACGACGCAGTAATAATACATCTCCCAGAGCGTTCCCTGGGTTGCGGCGTGGACCACGAACAGCGCCGGCACGAACAGCGTCGTGACCGTGAGGATCCCGAGCTCGGTGAAGGAAGCGCGGGGGCTTGCACGACGACGACGCGCGTCGATCACGAGGTAGAGCACGACCGCGAGCGGGTGGAGCGCGACCGACTGCTTGATCGAGATCGCGACGCCGAAGGCGAGCCCGGCGCCGACGACGCGCAGAAGGCGCGCGCGCGATCCGATCGGGAAGCGCACGGCCACCGCGCCGAGAACGACTGCCACGAGCAACGCCGGCATCTGCAGTGGCTCGCCGTTGATCGCGATGGCGTCCTCGGGTGGAAAGCCGAAGGCGAGGGCATACGCGGAGACGGCGGCGGCCACGGTCGCGCACGTCCTCGAGACGAGCACGCGCCCGACCCAATACGTGAGCACGACGTGGACGATCGCGAGCGCGAGCGCCCAGATCCGGAGCGCGACGATGTTGTCCCACCCGTGCAGCCACGCGAGCAGCTCGAACAGGTAATACATGAGCGGGCCGCGCTGGCTGACCGCGCCTTGGTAGAGTTTGTGGCCGTCGAGCAGCCGCTCGGCGAGGGCACCGGCGTACGCCTCGTCGACGTTCGCGAAGGTCTTGTAGCCAATCAGCGGGCCGTGAACGAGCCCGATGGAGAGTATGCCCATCAGCAGCACCGAGAGCCGCCACCGCTTTTGCGGGTCCGTCGTTCGAGGTGTCTGGCTCACAGCGTCTCGGTCGCCGTTTCGGGCGTGCGTTCGAGGAGGTCGAAGTCCCCGATGGTCACTCGCTTCGTGTAGCCGAACGGAAGCCACCAATCGGTGGTGTCCGTGCTCCCATCGTTCGCGACGGTGATCGTGAGCACCACCTGAGGAGGATGCGCGGAGAGCGCGCGCCGATCCTCGGCCAACCATTCGGCGCCATGCCACGCTCGGGTGGGGCTCAGCATGAAGGTCGTCCAGAAGAAGCGCCCTGGGTAGCGGCGCTTGGCGAATGCATAAATCTGCGGCTGGAATCCGCGGACTGCGATGTAGTCATTCTCTGTCGAGTGCTCACGAAGCCAGCGCGCCGCGAGGACGTTGTCGGAGCAGCGCGCGCCGGCCCCGTGCTCGATGAAGTGTGTCGCGTACTCCTCCTCGGGAATCGACCCCACGGCGTACTTCACGGTCGCCACGAGCACGTCGGTGTAGCGCGCGAAGGGGCGCCCCGTCATCGCGTAGAGCACGAGGAACATCGCCGCGCATGCCGGCACCGTCGCGAGCGGGCCATGCGCAGCTCGCGCGCGCGTCATGTAGGTGACGGCCAACGCGGTGCTCGCGAGCGCGAGCGCGGGCGTCATCACGCCCCAGTGATTCAGGTAATACTTGCCTTGCATGGCAACGCTCGCCCAGGACGCCACGAGCGAGGCGAGCACGACGCCATACGCGCGCAGCGTCGCCGCGTCCTTCGCGCGTCGCGCTTGAACGAGGACCGCACCGAGCCCGAAGAACAGGACCGCCATCACCGGCTGGTACCAATCGAGGTACCACTTGTAATAGCCGTACATGTCGTCGATGCCGGACGGTGCGGTCTCATTTTTCACGTAGAACCGATTCGCGCCTACGACGATCTCGAAGAACGCCGGCATCGCGTGGTGCGCCGCGAGATAGCCGAAGATCGGGACGACGAGCGCAAGCCCGCCCGCGGCGAAGAGCCCGAGCGCTTCCGCGTACTGACGCCGGCCGGCATTGTCCCCGCGCAAGCGCACGACGGTCATCGCAATCACGACGAGGATGAGCGGCAGCGCCGACGGCTTCATGAGAAACGCCGCGGCCGAAAGCGCTCCGGCAGTGGCGATGGCTGTTCGCGTTCGCTTCCAGCGGCGAAGAAGCGCGCAGGCCGCGAGGCTCATGGTCGCGAGCCAAATCTCACCCTCCGCCGTCTCGCGGAAATCGAGAAAGCCGTAATAGAGGACGCTCGTGACGAAGACTGCCAAACCCCGAAGGCCGCGCGGCACGGGACGGCTCGCGGGTGTGACGAGCGACGCGATGACGAGACCCGCCCAGACGACGCACGCGAGCTCGGCGATGCGGATCCCCCAGAGCACGTCGCCGAAGAGAACGACCATCGCCGCGTGAAGAATGTAGATGCCGGGCGTCTTGTGATCGAAGACGTCGCGGTACGGGATCGAGCCATGGAGAGCCCACTCCCGCCCGACGTAATAGTAGAGCCCTTGGTCGCGGCCGAACGGGTACCAGAGCGAGAGCGCGCCGAACGCCAGGCCGAGGACGACGAGCACGACGTCGCCGCGCGACCAACCGCGGTACGGGGGATCGGCGGCTGCGACAGCTTCGGGGCTGGCGTCCGTCATGGTCGTCTTTCGAGGATCGTGTAGCCGTCGAAGGAGGCCACGAAGTGGTAGCCGAGCGGAAGGAAGTAGCCGACCGAGTCAGGCCCCTCCTGCACGCCATCCATGGCGACGACGTACTTCGCCGGATGCTCGCGAAGATCGCGTAGGTCCTCCGCGAGCCACTCGTCCCGGCGGTAGGCGCGGTCGGGGTGCGTGATGAACGTCGTCCAGAAGAATCGGCCCGCGTGGTGACGGTTTGCGACCGCGTAAACTTCGGGCTCGAAGCCGCGCACGGTGACGAGGTCGTCCGGCGTCGTGTGGTCCCGTAGCCAAAGCCCTACGCGCTCGCTGCGCACGTAGAAGAAGCCAAGCACTGGCGTGATGAAGTGCGAAGCGAATTGCTCGCGCGAGATGTCGTGACGCACGTACTTCACGGAGACGACGTTCACGCGCCACCAGTTTCGAGGCGCATCGGTGAAGAACGCGTGGGTGTAGAGAACCGCGAAGCCGAGGAAGGCCCAGGCGTACGTGCTGATCGCGTGTCCGGGACGCTTCTCGTGCGCCCAGCGGAGGAGCGTGGCCGCCGCGACCGTCGCTGGAGGGAGCATCACCGTGAAGTGGAGGAGGTAGAGCTTCTGCTGCATGTAGACAGCGAGGAAGGCGCCAACGAGCAAGGCGATCGCGAGGAGAAAGCTTCGACGATTCTCGGTGTCGCCAGCGCGATGCGAACGTACGGCGCCGACGATCAGCCCCGCGCCGAAAGCGATCCAGATGGGCGTGTAGATGAGGAGGTAGTCGGCGATTCGGTCGAGCGCCTCGCCAAGAGTGCCGAACGTCTTCTCGTGCTCCACGTAGTAGCGGTTGGCGCCGACGACGATGTCGATCATCGGAGCGAGCGCGTGATGCGCGGCGAAATAGAGAAGGACGGGGCCGGGGACGACGAGCGAGCCTGCCGTGAACCGAAGCGCGCC
>CAXSGV010000617.1:1645-3705 GCA_964236615.1 uncultured Polyangiaceae bacterium | reverse complement strand
GGCGGCGTCGAGTCGATGTCGATGGTCCCGATGACGGGCAACAAGCTCTCGGCCTCGCCGGAAGCGATGAAGCGCGCCGCGTCCGTCTACACGCCGATGGGCATCACGGCCGAGAACGTGGCCAACAAGTTCCAGATTAGCCGCGCCGATCAGGACGCGTTCGCGCTCTCGAGCCAGCAAAGGGCGACCGCGGCGCAGAAGGCCGGCAAGTTCGATCAAGAGATCGTCCCCGTGCAAGCGACGACCTTCGTCGACGGCAAGCACGTCGGCGCCGAGTTCAAGGTCGACGAGCTCGTGCGCTCCGAGACCACGGCCGAGGGCCTCGCCGCTCTTCGTCCCGCGTTCTCGACGAAGGGCTCGGTCACGGCCGGCAACGCTTCTCCGCTCTCCGACGGCGCCGCCGCGGTGCTCGTCACCAGCAAGGCAAAAGCCGATGCGCTCGGCGTGAAGGGCCTCGGCTACTTCCGCGCTTTCGCAACGGCGGGCGTCGACCCTGCGCTCATGGGCATCGGCCCGATCCCCGCGGTGCGGAAGCTCCTTCAGAAGACGGGGCTCAAGATCACGGACATCGACGTGTTCGAGGTGAACGAGGCATTCGCCTCGCAAGCCGTCTACGTCCAGCGCACCCTCGAGATCCCGATCGACCGCCTCAACGTCAACGGCGGTGCGATCGCTCTCGGCCACCCGCTCGGTTGCACGGGTGCGAAGCTGACGGCGAGCGCGCTGTACGAGCTCCGTCGTCGCAACGGGAAGTACGCCATCGTCACCATGTGCATCGGTGGCGGCATGGGCGCGGCGGGTCTCTTCGAGGCGATCCCGGCCTGAGCCACCGCGTGACTCACACGGGGGCGACGCACGGCGATCACAAGGTCGACGTGTCCGACTCGAGGCCGAGCAAGATGCGGCCGACGAGCGTCGTCGCCGTGGGGCTCACCATGATGTGTTGCGTGGCCACGTGCACGTCGCGGAAGCAGCGCTGCAGCGGGCTCTTGCTGTAGATCGAAGTACCGCCGCCGGTCTCGTAGGCGAGATCGACCGCGGCCGCGGCTTCGGTCGTGGCGTGCGACGCCGCGAGGCGAAGGAGCGCGCGCGTCGCGAGCGAGCCTTGCCGTGCGCTGACGACCTCCGCTTCGGCGTTCGTCGCGGCTTCGAGAAGAAACGCGCGCGCGCCGCGGTACTTCGCTTCTGCGCGCGCGACTTGCAGCTGCACGAGCTCGCGGTGCGCGAGACCTCGCTTCGCGCCGAGCGGATGCTTGGCCTTCGCGAGCGTGATCACGGTGTCGATCGCGTTGCGCGCGATGCCGAGCGCGACCGCCGCGACGCCGGCCGCGAGCACCCCGAAGAAGGGCAGGCGGTAGAGAGCGCCTTCGTGCTCGACGCGCGGCGCCCCGCTGAAGAGGGAAAAGCTTCGCGACGTCGGCACGAAGACGTTCTTCACTTCGAGATCGTGGCTACCGCTTCCGCGAAGACCGCTCGTGCTCCACGTGTCGATGACCTCGGTCTCGTCGGCGCGGAAGATCATGCTGACGACGTCGGGGATTCCACTCGGAAGCGTCTCGGGGCCGGCCGCGCCTAACACGAGCGCGCCGCCCATGCGCCACGGCGAGTGCTCGCACCCGCTCGCGAACGACCAGCGTCCGCTCACCTTGAAGCCACCGTCGACACGCTCGGCGCGCCCCATTGGCGCGAACACGCCCGAGGTCACGGCGTCGTCGGGGCTGTAGATTTCG
The DNA here is from genome assembly GCA_964236615.1 of uncultured Polyangiaceae bacterium. Taxonomy (GTDB): domain Bacteria; phylum Myxococcota_A; class Polyangia; order Polyangiales; family Polyangiaceae; genus CAXSGV01. The sequence continues at coordinate 1,975 of CAXSGV010000617.1, read as the reverse complement.
CGCGCCGCGGGCGCCTCGAGGTACGCCGACATCAGACCGGAGGTGGCGCCGATCATCGCGATCCAACCGGCCGAGCCGTCCGCCCGCGCGATCTCTTCGAGCACACGCACGAAGGTGACGAGCGACGCTTCGGAGCCACCGTACAGGCGCGGGACGAGCATCTTGAACGCGCCCGCGTCGGACAGTGCGCGTACCGCTTCGGCCGGAAGACGCCGGCCCTCTTCGATGCGATCGGCGAGCGGCGCGATCGTTTCAGCCGCCTTGCATGCGCGCGCGATCAGAGCGTCGTTCGTCATGGGGCGAATCTAACAGCAGCGCCTGCATCCGATT
>CAXSGV010000617.1:0-1635 GCA_964236615.1 uncultured Polyangiaceae bacterium | reverse complement strand
ATTGGTCGATGCGCTGGGTGGCATCGGGCATCGACTACGAGATGGGTGAAACCGCGCGCCGAGCAGGGCCCTGGGTGAAGCTGTTCGGCCGCGCCGGGTACACGGCCAAGGCCGTTCAATACGCGACGATCGGTGGCCTCGCGGCGCTGGCGGCGATCGACGGCACCGGGGGCGAAACGAAGGACTCGAAGGGCGCGCTGCGCGAGATCGCGACGGGGCCGTTCGGCCGAGTCTTGCTCCTCGCGATGGCGATTGGTCTCGCCGGGTACACGCTTTACTGCTTCGCGCATCGCCAAACGCATCGGCCGGTTCGGCACGGGGCTGCTGCACGCGGGCCTCGTCGTCTACGCCGTTGGCCTCCTCACGGGCGTCGCACTGGGCGGAAGTGGCGGTGGCAAGAGCGCTCGCGGATGGACCGCGCGGCTGCTTGCGCACGAAGGCGGCGCGTGGGTCGTCGGCGGAGTCGGCATCGCCATCGGCGCGTTCGCGCTCTTCCAGATCTACAAGGCGTGGAAGGCGGACCTCGATCACCAGCTGTGCCTCGACGACCTGGGGAGTCGCGCGCGTCGCGGCGTCCTTCAGGTGAGCCGGTTCGGGATCGCCGCGCGCGGCGTCGTGTTCGCGCTCGTGGGTGGGTTTCTCGTGGTCGCGGCGGTCGAGTCGAACCCAAACGAAGCGCGGGGGCTCGGCGAAGCGCTCGCGTCGCTGCTCGAGATCACCGCGGGTCGCCTCCTGCTCGGCGCGGTCGCCGTCGGCCTCATCGCGTTCGGCGTCTACGAGATGTTGCGCGCCCGCTACCACCGCTTCGCGACCGCATGACGGAGTGACGCGCGCGAACCCACCGGGGCGGTGGGCGTGCAGAGCGGGGTGCGATCGACTCGTTCGCATGCGCTCGCTGGGTGCGATCCGATCGATCGCGGGTGGACGTGCCCGGCCGCAGCGCCTCCCTGCGAAGAAAGAAGCGGAAATCGCGCCGTGTGGGATAGGCGCGCCTATTGCTTACATCTCCGGCATGAAGCGAATCGGCATCAAGGTCCCTCTGCTCGTCGCCCTCGCGCTCGCATCCTTTGCTGGGGGATGTGCTTCGAACGACGGAGCATCGGCGGAGGCAACGGAATCCAATCTCAGGGACGACGCGGCGATCGATCGAACCTTCGGCGCGAACGGCGAAGTGCAGTTGGGCGATGAGGATCGCAGCGCCGCATCCGTTTGGACCGTTCAGCCGGACGGTAAAATCCTGATTGCGGGGCGATTCAACACGTACGTCGAGTCGTACGTCGCAGCCTCCTCGGTCGCGGCCGGGCGGGGTAGTACGCCCAACAAGCTCTTGCTGTGGCGCGTGACTGCCCAAGGCAAGCCCGACGCGACCTTCGGCACGAACGGCACGGCCGTGATTGACGTGCCCGCATTTTTTCTACCCCAAGGCATCGCCGTGACGGCCGCCGGCGAGGTGTTGGTCTCGGGCAATCTGACGCGCTACGACGAAAGCTTGCCGGGGCCCGAGCAGCGCTTCTGGCGAACGCAGGTGCTTCGATTCTCGGCAGACGGTGCCCCGCACCCGGTCACGCCCGTGATCGAGCCCGATGACTCGGGCAAGTACAATACTGGCCGCCCGGTCTACTCCACGAAGCCCCA
>CAXSGV010000616.1:3346-3708 GCA_964236615.1 uncultured Polyangiaceae bacterium | reverse complement strand
CCTCGAGGCGCGCATCTGGAACGACGCGTTCCTCCGCGCGGAGGACGTGCTCGAGCTCCCGCGCGGCACCATCAAGGCGACCGTCCTCATCGAGACGTTGCCGGCTGCGTTCGAAATGGACGAGATCTTGTACGAGCTGCGCGAGCACTCGGCAGGCCTCAACTGCGGGCGCTGGGACTACATCTTCAGCTTCATCAAGCGCCTCGCGGCGGACCCCACCGCGGTCATTCCCGATCGCAGCCAGGTCACGATGGACAAGGGTTTCCTCAGGGCCTACTCGCAGCTCCTCATCAAGACGTGCCACCGCCACAATATACACACAATAAACGGAATAGCAGCGCAGATCCCGATCAAGGGCGACC
>CAXSGV010000616.1:0-3336 GCA_964236615.1 uncultured Polyangiaceae bacterium | reverse complement strand
GGCAGCGAACGAAGCTGCGCTTTCCAAGGTGCGCGCCGACAAGCAGCGCGAAGCCAACGACGGTCACGACGGCACGTGGGTCGCGCACCCCGGCCTCGTTGCCATCGCGAAGGAGATCTTCGACGCGAAGCTCGGCGCCAATCCGAACCAGCTCGACCGCATGCGCGAGGACGTCACGATCACGGAGAAGGATCTCCTCGCGATCCCCGACGGCACGCGCTCCGAGGCCGGCCTTCGCCACAACGTGCGCGTCGGCATTCAGTACATCGAGGCGTGGCTGCGCGGCCAAGGCTGCGTGCCGCTCTACAACCTCATGGAAGATGCAGCGACCGCGGAGATCTCGCGCGCCCAGGTCTGGCAGTGGATGAAGCACGGGGCGTTGCTCGAGGACGGCTCGAAGGTCGACGCTGACCGCTTCGGGCGCGTCGTCGACGAGGAGATGAAGCAGATACGCGAAGAGGTCGGTCAATCGAAGTTCGAAGAAGGTCGGTTCGCCGACGCGCGCGCGCTCTTCGAGCGCATGTCGACGTCGGATTCATTCGGGGAGTTCTTGACGCTGCCTGCCTACGCAGAGCTGCGCTGATTCCATAAGGGAGAGATCCATGTCTGCCGCCGTGACCCAAGTCGAAGTTCTTCGTCAGAGCTACACGTCCGAGCCCAACCCGCACCGCTTCGACGGCGTCGTTCGCAACTACACGGTTGCCGACGTCCATCGTCTCCGCGGGTCGGTGCGCATCGAGCACACGCTTGCGGAGATGGGCGCGCGTCGACTTTGGGATCTGCTTCACGACGAAGACTACGTGCCGGCGCTCGGCGCGCTTACGGGCAACCAAGCCGTGCAGATGGTGCGCGCGGGCCTGAAGGCGATCTACATCTCGGGCTGGCAGGTGGCGGCGGACGCGAACTCGGCCGGGCAGATGTACCCCGACCAGAGCCTTTACCCGGTCGACAGCGTTCCGAACGTCGTGCGCAAGATCAACGCGGCGCTGCAGCGCGCCGATCAGATCGATCACGCCGAGGGCAAGGCCGACAAGTACTGGTACGCGCCGATGGTTGCCGACGCCGAGGCTGGCTTCGGCGGACCGCTCAACGCGCACGAGCTCATGAAGGCGATGATCGAGGCGGGCGCGTCGGGCGTTCACTTCGAGGACCAGCTCGCGGCCGAGAAGAAGTGCGGCCACATGGGCGGGAAGGTGCTCGTCCCCACGAGCCAGTTCATTCGCACACTCCAGGCGGCGCGGCTCGCGGCCGACGTGATGGATGTGTCGACGGTCCTCATCGCGCGAACCGACGCGCACAGCGCGAAGCTCCTCACGAGCGACGTCGACGAACGCGACCATCCGTTCATCGATCGCGAGAGCCGTACGCCCGAGGGCTTCTACCGTCTACGCGGCGGTCTCGATTGCGCCATCGCGCGCGCCAAGGCTTACGCGCCCTACGCCGACGTGATCTGGTGCGAGACCTCGACGCCGGACATGGCCGAGGCGAAGCGCTTCGCGGAGGAGGTCCACAAGGCGTTCCCGGGCAAGCTCCTCGCGTACAACTGCTCGCCGTCGTTCAACTGGAAGAAGAAGCTCGATGACGCGAGCATCGCGAAGTTTCAACGTGAGCTCGGCGCGATGGGCTACAAATTCCAATTCGTCACCCTCGCGGGGTTCCACTCTCTGAACTTCTCGATGTTCGATCTCGCCCGTCAGTACAAGGACCGCGGCATGGCGGCGTACTCCGAGCTTCAGCAGCGCGAGTTTGCGGCCGAGCAATACGGCTACTCCGCGACGCGCCACCAGCGCGAGGTCGGCACCGGGTACTTCGACGAAGTGGCCGAGGTGATCTCGTCGGGCAAGTCCGCGACGCTCGCTCTCGGAGAATCGACCGAGGCCGAGCAATTCTGAGCGGCGCGCCGTACCATCGGCGCGTGGGTGAGGTGGAGCTAGCGAGAAACGACACCGCAGGGATCGACGCGGAGGGGGAGACCCTTCCGTCGGACGGTCCCTCGGTTCGTTCCGGGCCCGCGGTCGTTCGCGAGCATCCCGAGAACGTCGACCCGCTGATCGGCCGCACCGTCGGGCATTTTCGAATCGATTCGATCCTTGGACGCGGCGGCATGGGCGCCGTGTACCGCGCGTGGGACACGAGCCTCGAGCGCCCCGTGGCCCTCAAGACGTTGCTCTTCGACAGCCCCAACGCACGCGCACGGTTTCTTCGCGAGGCGCGTGCCCAGGCAAAGCTGCGGCACCCGCACGTCGTGCCGATCCACTTCGTCGGCGAAGAGGGCGGGCTCACCTACCTGGTGATGGATCTCGTCGAGGGCGAGACGCTCTCCGCGGTGTTGCGTCGCGAGCGCCGGCTCCCCGAAGCGCGCGCGCTCGACATCGTGCTCGCGGTCGCAGCGGCGCTCGAGGCGGCGCACGCGTACGGTCTCATTCACCGCGACATCAAGCCGTCGAACATCCTCGTCGAGCCGAACGGACGGGTGCTCCTCGCCGACTTCGGTCTCGCCAAGGAAATGCACGCGGTCGACGCGGCGCCGGAGTCCCCGCGGAGCACCCGCAGCGCGGGCCGCGGTGACGAGCTCACGCACGCCGGCGCCATCGTCGGTACGCCAACGTACCTCGCACCGGAGCAAGCGACGGGCGCGCCGGTCGATCACCGTGCCGACATCTACGCGCTCGGGATCACGCTTTACGAGGTGCTCGCGGGCGAGCCGCCTTTCACCGGCGCGACGCACATGGCCGTCATCGAGCAACACAAGGCCGACGCCGCACTCTCGCCGCGGATCCACGCACCCGAGCTTCGACCCGCAATCGAGACTGTCGTACTCCGCATGATCGCCAAGAGCCCTGACGCGCGGTTTGCCACCTATGGCGACCTTCGTCACGCGCTCGAGGACGCCCGCGCGCGGCCGCTCGCCGCCGCGCCGTTCCTGCCGCGAGGCATCGGCTTCGGCATCGATTTTTTGATCTTCTCGATCTTCGGACAGGTCGCGCGCCTCGCCTCGCACGCGCTCGCGTTTCCGCTCGCCGCCTTGCTCATGGGGCTCGTCGAAGCGCGGTGGGGCCGTACACCGGGCAAGCGCCTGATGGGGCTGTGTACGCTCGACGAGCACGGTGCGAAGCCGACCTTGCGTCGCGCGGTCTTTCGCTCGGCCCTCAAGCTTTGGGGACCGATCCTCGTCGACCTGATCTCGCTCGTCCTTCACGGTCAAGCCGGCAACGTCGCGACGGCCGTCGTCCTGGTCGCCTGGTTCACGTCGTTTCTCGTCGCGCTCGGCACGCGGAACCTCGCCGTGCACGATCGCGTCGCGAGGACGCAGGTCGTGTCGGCGGTTACGCCGCG
>CAXSGV010000615.1:0-3727 GCA_964236615.1 uncultured Polyangiaceae bacterium | reverse complement strand
CGAAGCGCCTTCTGCTTCACCGACTCCGAGTGCTGCGACGAGACGACGATCGCGTCGATGCGGACCGGCGTGCCGTTCTCGTACTCGAGCGTGACCTGGGTCTTGCCGTCGGGGCGAAGGAAGTCGACCTTGCCCTGCTTGCGGACGGTGGCGAGCTCGAGCGCGAGCTGGTGCGCGAAGTCGATCGGCGCGGGCATGAGGTTCGGCGTCTCGTCGCACGCGAAACCGAACATGAGGCCCTGGTCGCCGGCGCCCTGCTCCTTGTGAAGGCCTTCGCCCTCGGTGACACCTTGCGAGATGTCGACGCTTTGCTTCTCGATCGCGGTGATGACGGCGCACGTGTTGGCGTCGAAGCCCATCTCCGAGTTCACGTAGCCAATTTCGCGGACCGTGTTGCGCACGATGACCGGGATGTCGACCCACGCCGACGTCGTGATCTCGCCAGCAACCACGACCATGCCGGTCTTCGCGAGCGACTCACACGCAACGCGCGCCTTCGGATCCTGCGTGAGGATCGCGTCGAGGATGCCGTCGGAGATCGCATCGCAAACCTTGTCCGGGTGTCCCTCGGGCACGGACTCGGGGGTGGACTGGTAACGTGACATGTGTCTTGACCCCCAAAGGTCGCGAAAATGCTCGCCCTCGCGCGTGGTGCGTCGAGGGGCGCGGAAGCATGCTCGATTACGCGCCGCGCGGCTAGGCCGAAATGACGCACCCCGACGCCCGTCAAATCGGCTGGGGGCGCCGCTTGCTGGCCCGCGTGAATCGGGCTGTCGGCCGACCGTCAGCCGACGTCTGGCTTGCTGCTCGGCGTCGCCGGAACGCGCACGCTCGCGCGGCGCGACTCGAGCTGGATGTCGGCGCCGGGGTGCCCCGCGATCGCCATCGTCGCGGGGGGATCCCACGAGAGCGGCGCGTCGGGCCCGCCGACCAAACCATAGAAGCGGGCAGCGACACGACCGAGGCGCTCGTCGCCGATCTCTTCCCAGATTTTGCGCCAGGTGCACGCCTCACGCACCGCCGTGACGAAGGCTTCGGCGCTACGGAACGTGAGCGTGTGGCGAACGACCGTGTGGCGCACCATCGAGAGCTGCGCCTCGTCGAACATCATCGTCATCGAGTCGCGCTCGGAGAGGATGCGCGGGCTCGGCGCCGAGTAGCCGGGCTCGACGTGCGCGAGGCACCGCCCCATGCGCTCGAAGGGATCGTCCTCTTCGGGCGGCCCCCACGTGAGGATGCCAATCTTGCCGTCGAGCGCGAGCTGCTTGCGCCACGCCGAGAGCACGCTCACGCGGTCGGGGAGCTGCCACAGACCGAACGCGCAGAGGATCGCGTCCCACGGTCCACCGCTCGCGTCGAGCGCGTCGGCCTGTCGGCACTCGACGTTTTTGAAACCCGCGGCCTCGACTTTTTCCGCGCAGATCGCGACCATCTCGCTGCTGGCGTCGGTCGCGACGACCTTGCCATGCTCGCCGACGGCGCGCGCGACGGCGAGGACCTCCGCGCCGGGTCCTGCGCACGTGACGAGCACGTGTTGCCCGGGCAGGAGCTTCAGCTCGGTGACGAGATCGAGGTGGTACGGAACGAACCGCGGAACCCACTCCTCGACGTACCCTTTGGCGGCACGGTCCCACGGGGTCGCCATCCGCGCAGCATAAGGCACAACGAGGCGATCAGAAAGTGCGAGCACGCAGCTCTTCCACGCGAGCGTGCACATTTCGTCGCTCCCATGCGGCTCGGCGCAGATTAGGCTGCGCGGCGATGACCGACGCTGCCACCGACGGACCGCTCCGCCGAACGCCACTTTACGAGGAGCACGTGTTGCTCGGAGGGCGCATCGTCCCCTTCGCGGGCTGGGAGATGCCTGTACAGTACACAGGTATCGTCGACGAGCACCAGGCAGTGCGCAACGCCTGCGGACTGTTCGACGTCTCCCACATGGGCGAGCTCGAGATGCGCGGCGAGTACGCCGGCCAGGTCGTCGACTACCTCGTCACGAATTCCGTCCAGAAGCTCGAGGTCGGTCAGGCCGCGTACACCTGCTGCTGCAACGCGCGCGGCACCATTCTCGACGACCTCATCGTCTACCGCGCGGGCGACGACCGCTGGCTCATCGTCTGCAACGCGTCGAACCGCGAGAAGATCGCCAAGGTGTTCTCGCAAGCGGCCGAGAACCACTGCGAGTTCGAGGACCAGAGCGACGACACCGCGCTCATCGCGCTCCAGGGCCCGAAGGCGTTCGACGTCCTCGCGCTCGCAGGCGCCGACGCGGCCAAGCTCCACGAGCTCAAGAGCTTCCACTTCCGCGACGCGGTCGTCGGCAACGTGCGTTGTACGGTCGCGCGCACCGGCTACACCGGCGAGGACGGCGTCGAGATCTTCTGCCCGATGAAGGACGTCGCGCAGCTTTGGCGCACGCTCGTCGAGCTCGGCAAGCCGTTGGGGCTGAAAGCGGCGGGTCTCGGCGCGCGCGACACGCTCCGCCTCGAAGCGCGGCTCTCGCTCTACGGCAACGACATCGACGAGACCACGAACCCCATCGAAGCGGGCCTCGGGTGGGTCGTGAAGATGGACAAGGGCGACTTCGTCGGCCGCGAGGCCATCGAGGCGGTGAAGGCGAGCCCGCTCCCGCGCAAGCTCGTCGGCTTCGAGGTCACCGGCAAAGGCATCGCGCGGCACGGCTACAAGCTGAAGGACCTCGACGGCCAGGAGGTCGGCCTGTGCACGAGCGGCAGCCCTGGCCCGACGGTCGGCAAGAACATCGGCCTCGGCTACCTGCCGGCGGCCATGACGGCAATCGGGACGAAATTCTTCGTCGACTGCCGCGGGAAGAACATCGAAGCGGTCGTCGTGAAGACGCCGTTCTACAAAGCACAGAAGAAGGGATGACAGCGCAGGTGGCCGACGACAGCATTCCCGCGGGGCTGAAGTACACGAAGGATCACGAGTGGGTGAAGTCGAACGGCGGGGAGGGCGGCGGTGAGCTCACCGTCGGCATCACGAAGTTCGCGGTCGAGCAGCTCGGCGACATCACGCTCGTCAGCTTCGACGTGAAGGTCGGCGACGAGATCACGGCGGGCAAAGCGTTCGGCACGATCGAGAGCGTGAAGACGCTCAGCGATCTCTACGCGCCCGTCAGCGGCAAGGTCGCGCGCCTCAACGCCGAGCTCGACGCATCACCCGAGAAGGTGAACGACGACTGCTACAGCGCGTGGATGATCGCGATCACGCCGAGCGATGCGAAAGCGGCTGACGCGCTGCTCGACGCGACGGCTTACGAGAGCCACGTCAAAGCTTCGGCCTGACGAGCAAGGACGATGCGGCGCGCTGCTCTCGTGCTCGTCCTCCTCGTCGGCGCGTGCGCGCACGAGAAAGCGCCTGCCTCCCCAGCGTCACCGCGTGAGGCCGGGCCTGCGCTCGTCGGTCCTGCGCCCGTCGCGCCCGTCGTGCCCCCGCCCGCGCCCGCACTTGTCGCGGAGGCCGAGCGCGGGCGCAGCGTGCCGATGTACCAAAGCGGATCGCGCCTCAAGATTCGCTGGGCGCAGCCGCTCGGCGCGACGTCGAACGTTCGCATGGTGCACGCGATCTTCGACACCAAGCTAGGTCGTGAGTGCGTGATTCCGTATGGGACCGCGGAGGGGAAAACGTGCTTTCCCGTGGCCGACCGCGAGGGCGATGACGAGGAAGTCGCCTACCTCAAAAAGGGCCGGAAGACGGTAGTGCGGAT
>CAXSGV010000614.1:0-3734 GCA_964236615.1 uncultured Polyangiaceae bacterium | reverse complement strand
CCATTCGGACCGAGTTCCGAAGACGCTCATCCGAGGAAACGGCTCCCGACGCGTCTACTTCTGCACCTCCGTGTAGCTATCAGCTAGCCGGTCGCAATGAGGCCGGAGACTTCACGCACGACGGGCGGGGTCGAAGGTCCGAGGCGAATCACACGGTCGGCGATGGCCAGTGGCTCCGGGCGGTGAGTGACGATGAGAACCGTGCGTTCGCCGCGTAGCCGAACGATCGCGTCCAGAACGCGGCGTTGGGACTCTTCGTCGAGGCCGCTCGTGGGCTCATCGAGGAGCAAGACGGGGAGGCGCGTCGCGATGGCGCGAGCAAGCACGATCCATTGGCGCTCGCCACCCGAGACGCGCGCGGCGCCGCCCGCCAGCTTCGCGTTGCCGACGTCGGTGACGAGTCGTGTGGCGCCGATCGCTTCGAGCATCGCCTCGGTCGTCGTGTCTCTCGCGGCGAGCATCACGTTCGCCTCGAGTGTGTCGGCGAGGAGCGGGGCGTCTTGCGGGACCCAGGCAAACGGGCGTGCCGACGGCCCGATACCGGATGCGCGCAAGCTCGTCGTGCCGTAACGGACGTCGCCCGTGCGCAGCGACTCGAGACCCAGCAGCGTGCGAAGCAGCGTGGTCTTGCCGGAGCCTGTGGGTCCTGCGAGCGCGACGATCTCCCCCGCGCGCAGCGTGAGATCGAAGGTGTCGCCGTGACCGTGCACGAGGCTGACGTTGTCGAGCGTGAGGTCTTCGAGCGGCCACACGCGACACGATTCATTCGACACGTCGCCCGTTCTCGACACGTCGTCGGTTGCCGACGACGCGACGGGCAGCGCGTCGTAGGCGGCCGTCGCGCGTGCGAGCGCGAGGCGCGCTTCGGTGAGCTCGCGAAGGGGGCGGTAGGCGAGAAAGAAAGGCACCGCGAAGGCGACGAGAGGAAGCTCGCCCGCGCCGAGCCAGCCGGCTCGCCCCGCACCGAGCGCGCCTACGAGAGCAAGCGCCCCGAGGACCTCGTTGGCGCCTGTCATGGCTGCCGCGCTCGCGTGCAGGCGTGCCGTATGCGCAGTGAGGCTGTGGCCGAGGCGTGCCACATGCGTGGCGATCTTCGCGCTCGCACCATAGGTTGCCCACAGATCGCCGTGCCGAATGGCTTCTTCCGCCGCTTCGAGCAGCGCGTCGCCGTCCTCGGCTGCGCGCGAATGTGCGCGCTTCCATCGACGGCGCGCGCTGCCGAGCACGATCGCAAAGGGAACGAGCACGAAGAGCGCCGCCCCCGCGAGACGCGCCGAGACGAGCACGAGCACGAGCGCCAGTGGCACGAGCTGCCCGATGGCGCGCAGACCACCGAGCACGCCGTCGAGCCCCGCTTCGACGTCGCGCACCCGAAGCGTCAGCGCAGCCACACGACGTGCGTGCTCGCCGACCTCGTGCGCACGCGTACCCACGTCGGCACCATGATCGTCGTGTCGCGGACGGCGCAATCGATGAACACCAATCCACGCGTCGAGGAGCTCGGCGCGAAGCCCACAGCCCACGTCGCCAGCCACGGTCGCTTGCACCCAGGCGGCGATGGCTCCGGCGATCGCTTTCGTCAGAACCGCGCCAAGCCCTACAATTCCGAGGAGAAACGGATCGCTCGTGCCTGGTACGACATGGACCAGCCACGTGGATCCCGCGCCCCTCGGGAGCCCGCCCCCGGCGAGCGTCGCGAGCAGCGCCCCCGCCGCAACCGCCAGCGCTGCATGGCCGAGCGCATGCATGGTGGAAGCGAGGACGAAAAGCGCGAGCCGGCCGCGCCGAACCAAAACCTGCCGGAGCACGTGCGCGTAGAAGGAAAGACGTCGCTCGCGCATCAGAACCCTTGTAGCCGCTCACAACTCGGAGGGCGTCAGGCCATTTCAAGAGCAACGGACCTGCCCCCTCGCGCGTGCAAAACGAACCCCTCAGAAGGTTCCATCCTCGCGTTCCAACGTCGCAAAGAGGGAAGGGGTGGATGTAGGCGAACGGGGAACAAAGCTTGCACGTCAGTCCGTGCCCGCCACGCCTTCTTCGCCTTCTTCTTCCCGCACTCCTCTCGCCCCAAGCCGTGATTCGGGCAAGAACGAACGAGTCGGGGCCGCCCCTCCACCGTTTCTAGCCCCAAAAGGGGGCTTGTCAAAGACGAAGGCACGGAAACTCGCAACAACCGCAGCGCGTCTCAAAAAATTCAAGAAATAGTTCGAGTGGCCCCACCGCTACACAGCTTCTCCGGAAGTCCCCGCAGAACCACAGCAAGGAATCGAGCATGAGCAAGAACAACCGCGCCGCCGCAGTCGCTGCCCCCCGCGAGAACACCCGTTCTTCGTCGAGGGGCGGAAACAAGGCCAGCCAAAGCATCCCGCCGCCCGGATACGCCGGCGACGACGAGGCGGAGGAGAAAGAGGAGCGCGCGACGGCTACGCCGGAAGCGGCGTCCCCCGATCTCGACGCGGTCGAGGACGAGTTCGAGGCCGAGGCGGTCGTCGCCGAGATCGACGCCATCGAGCCGATTGCCAAGCCTGCGCCGACGAAGTCCTTCGACGAAGGTGGCGGCGACTCCATGCTCGCCCGCTATTTCCGCGAGATGGCGACCCACCACGTGATGGGTCCGGAAGAAGAGCTCGCGACCGCGACCGAGGTCGAGCAGGCCGAGGTCGATCACTGGGTCGCGATCTTCAGCTACCACCAGGCCGCCGAGCAGGCGCTCGAGTCGCTCGAGCGCGATCTTCCGACGGCCGAGGACGAGATCCTCACGCTCCCGCAGATCGCGGAGATGAAGAAGCTCCTCAAGGCCTTCAAGAAGAACAAGAAGCTCTCGAAGGACCAGGAAAAGAAGTGGAACGGGTTCGCGAACTCGCTCGGTCGCGCCATCCGCCTCGCCGACAGCGATCGCCTGTGGGTCGCCCACGCCGAGGAGACCGTGCGCAAGCTCGGGCAGGTGCCCGATCCGAACGACGACTCCGTCGGTCCCGAATCGGCCACGCTTTCGACGACCTCGGCGCTTCCTGCCACGAAGGAGTTCCGCAAATTCTGCGAGAAAATGAGCGAGACGGCCGTTCGCTCGAAGCTCGTGAAGAACAAGTTCGTGAAGGCGAACCTGCGGCTCGTCGTCTCGATCGCGCGTCGTTACAACCGCGGTCGCCTCCCCCTGATCGACCTCATTCAAGAGGGCAACATCGGCCTTATGAAGGCGGTCGAGCGCTTCGATCACACACGCGGCTACCGCTTCTCGACTTACGCCTCGTGGTGGATTCGCCACGCGATCAGCCGCGCGCTCGCCGACAAGGGGCGCGCAGTCCGCATTCCGGTGCACATGCTCGACACGCACAACCGCGTCGCGCGCGCGACCCAGGCCGTGATTGCACGCACGGGCCGCGATCCGACGCTCGCCGAGCTCGAGAAGGAGACCGGCATTCCGCAGGAGAAGCTCGACAAGGTGAAGGGCTCTTGGGCGGAAACCCCGTTCTCGCTCGATCGCCCCGTCGGCGACGAGGATGGCCGCAAGTTCATCGATTTTCTGCAGGACGAGAACATGCTCTCGCCCTACGAGAACCTCGTTTCCCAGAAGTGGGGCGAGGAGGTTCGGCGCCTGCTTGGCACGCTGACGCCCATCGAATCGCGCATCATTCGTTGGCGTTTCGGCCTCGATGACGAAGACGAGCTCACGCTCAAAGAGATCGGCGACAAGTACAACCTGTCGCGCGAGCGCATCCGCCAGCTCCAGGAGC
>CAXSGV010000613.1:0-3799 GCA_964236615.1 uncultured Polyangiaceae bacterium | reverse complement strand
ACTTCTTCCAGAAGTCATTGACCGGACCCGGCGTCGCGCAGCTCGCGGTCGAGATGGCGCCCGAGTTCCCGAAGGAGTCGGTCGCTGCGACGGCCACCGTGTATCTCGTGCCGTTCGCGCGGTCCGGGATGATGGCGCGTGTGCTCGTGTTGCCACCGATGCGGGGACCGCACTCGTGCTTGAACGTGGGCGCCGGGCAGGCGGGATCGGCGCTCGTGTCGCCGGCGTCGGGCGTGACGTTGATGGTCGTGCAGCCGCCGTCGATGGCTTGCGGCGGCGTGGGGTTGCCCGCTTCATCGACACCGCCGTCGTCGAGGCCGCCGTCGACACAGCTCGTCTCGGTGACCGGCGCGGCCGGGCCCGAGTCCGCCGGGATCACCGCAGCGACGTCGGCCACGGGATCGCAGTAGACGACGAAGCCTTGGGTGTCGGTGTCGGTCGCGGGCTTCCAGTCCACGACGAGGATGCGATCGCCGTCGCCGGCTACGACGTTGGTGGGCGCGTTCGGCCCGAGCATGTCCGTCTTGAGGTCGTATTTGGCCGCTGTGCCGACGGGGTTGCCCGCGCCGTCGAGCCAGATGAAGTAGACCGCAAGCGCGAGCGCGCCCGACGTCTTCTGAGCCGTGCACGCGTCCTTGCCGGCAGGCGTGTAGTTTACAGGCTTCGGATTGTCGGATTGGTTCGCGACGAGGTCGCGCGCGTGCACCTGCACCGTCGTCGTCGCGCTCGCGCTGATGCCGAGCGGCGCCGCCGGCTTGCACGCTGCGGTGGTGGCCGAGCGCGCGGCGAGCGGAGTGCAGTCGGTGCTTCCCACCCACGCCTCGATGTGGCGGTCGTTCTGCGGGAGCCCGCCGAGCGCGAGGGAAAAGTAGAGAATGACGTCGTTGTCGCAGTCCGCAAAGCTGATGCCCGTCGGGTTTTGCCCGTTCCCACGCGACACCGCGACGTCGCCGTTCGGTAGCTTGCGCACGACGGTCGGGTTGACGGTGATCGTCGGGTCCGCGACCGTCGTCTGCGCGTTGGCGTCGGAGCCCACGAGGCTGATCGCCGCGAGCACGGTCACGCCGAGAGGCGCGGCAAGGCCAGCGCATACACGTCGGAAGACTGAAGAGGTTCTGGAAGCGGTCGACCGCGAAGGCATCGGAGGCCGTTGAGCATAGCGCGTGCCACGCAGAAATTCCCGGGATCGCGCGCACATGGCCATCGCGCTGGAGCCAACGTGGCAGCCTCGACCGTGCTGAGGTCCGCGGGCTGACATTCTGGCAGACGGGATCGCGCGCCCGCAGGAGGCCCGCGTACAGTAGGTTTTCGCCATGCCGCCGATGCACCTCATTCCGACCCACCAGACACGCCCCTCCGACGATCCCATCTTCGCGTTGAACCGCGAAGCTACCGGGCGGCGCAGCAAAGGTGAGGCGATCGTGAACGCCACGGTGGGCGCGCTGCTCGACGACGAGGGGAAGCTTGCGGTGCTGCCCTCAGCCGCGCGCGCGGTGCACGAGGTCGATCCGGGCGAGTGGGCGGCCTACGCGCCGATCGCCGGCAGCCCCGATTTCTTGAAGGCGGCGATCGACGACATGCTCGGCACGGCCCCGCTCCTTCGCGAGCACGCGATCGCCTGCGCGACACCGGGCGGAAGCGGCGCGCTTCGTCACGCGATCACGAATTTTCTCGAGCCCGGCCACTCGCTGCTGACGACGAGCTTCTTCTGGGGCCCTTACTCCACGCTCGCCGACGAGGCCGATCGAAAGGTCGCCTCATTCAAGATGTTCGACCGTGACGGCGGGCTCGACGTCGCCGCGCTCGATCGCGCGCTCACCGAGCAGATCGCGTCCCAAGGCCGCGTTCTCCTCTTCTTGAACGATCCCTGCCACAACCCGACCGGGTACTCGATGCGTCCGAGCGAGTGGCAAGCGGTCGTCGCTTGTCTGCTCGCGCACGCGGAGCGCACGCCGAACGCGCCGATCACGCTGCTCGTCGACGTCGCCTATTTCGCCTACGGCGCGGGCGATCCGCGCGCGTTCCTCTCCGAGCTCACGCCGCTGCTCGGCAAGACCGGTCTCTTGTTCGCCTGGAGCGCGTCCAAATCGTTCACGCACTACGGCCTTCGTGTCGGCGCGCTCATCGCGTGCGTTCCCGACGCCAAGGAGCGCGCCGCAACCGAGGCCGCGTTCAGCTATTCGTCGCGCGGCACCTGGTCGAATTGCGTTCGCGGTGGGCTCAGCGCGATCACGCGCCTCCTCACCGACGCGCCGCTCGCCGCCGCGTGCACCAAGGAGCGCGAAGAGCTGAAGAAGCTCCTGCTCGCTCGCGTCGCTGCCTTCAACGAGCTCGCGCGTCCGAAGGGGCTCGTTTACCCGCGCTACGAGGGCGGCTTCTTCGTCACCGTCTTCCACGACGACGCGCTCGTCAAAGCGGCCGCCATGCGCGACGCGGGCGTCTTCGTCGTGCCCGCGAAGGGCGCGCTCCGCGTGGCGCTGTGCTCGGTCGCCGAGCGCGACGTCCCACGCCTCGTCGACGCGCTTTCGATCTAAGGCCCGCGCCCGCGCACGCGCCGAGCCGTCAGCGCCGGCTTCGATGCCGGTGCCTGTTCACGACGTCATTCGGCGACGCCGGAGGCACCGATACGGCGCGCGAGCTCGCCGGAGCGGTCCAGCTCGTGGAGCTCGTCCGAGCCGCCGATGGGATCGCCGTCGATGAAGATCTGGGGAACCGTTCGGCGCCCGGTCGTCTTCACGAGCCAGTCGCGCTGCGCGGCGTCCCCAGAGACGTTGATCTCTTCGAAGGGGATGCCGCGCGTCTTGAGAAGTCGTTTGGCGACCGTGCAGTAGCCGCACATGTCCGTCGTGTAGATCTTGATGTCCGCCATAAGCGGAGAGTCTAATCACGCTCTGTGCGGGCCGGGAGGGAATGGTAGCCTCGGACCGCCATGCCCCCCGCCGAACAGACTATCCATCTCGAACGTTACGCGCCCGACGCCAAGGCACTCGTAGCTGGTGCGCAGACCCTCGCTGACGAGCGAAAGCACGCGCAAGTCGAGCCGATTCATCTGCTCGCACGGGCGATCGATCGCGATCGCGGGGTGGCCGAGGTTTTCAAGAAGGCGGGTGCCGACCCGGCCGATGTCGCCGTCGAAGCCGAGTCCGCGCTCTCACGCATCGCGAAGACGGGCGGTGGGCTTGCCTACCTGTCGAACGCCATGCTCGAGCTGCTCGGGCGGGCCGAAAAAGAGGCGGGCGGGCAGACCGTCGGCGTCGAGCACCTCCTCAACGCGCTCTCGCAGGAGATCCGCGGCTCGGCCGCGATCGTGCTTCAGGCGTTCGCGCTCGGACCTGGATCGTTCCGTCCGCACATGGCCGCGTTGAAGAGCGTGCCCCGCGACGTCACCGGCTCGTCATCGACGTCGACCACCTCAAGCGATGCCGCCTCGCGCTTCACACAAGATCTCATCGAGCGCGCGCGGCGTGACGGGTTCGATCCCGTCATCGGACGCGATGTCGAAGTGCGGCGCCTCCTGCAGATCCTCGAGCGCCGCCACAAGAACCACCCGCTTCTCGTCGGCGATCCCGGCGTCGGCAAGACCGCGATCGTCGGCGCGCTCGCCATGCGCATCGCTGCGGGCGACGTACCGCACAACCTCAGCCAGCTGCGCATTCTCGAGCTCGAGACGGGCGCGCTCGTCGCCGGCGCCAAGCTGCGCGGCGAGATCGAAGAGCGGTTGAAGCAGGTCATCGGCGCAGTGAAAGACGGCACCGGCGGTTCGCGCGACACCCTCCTCTACATCAACGGCATCGACTCG
>CAXSGV010000612.1:0-3807 GCA_964236615.1 uncultured Polyangiaceae bacterium | reverse complement strand
TGATCGAGATCCTCTGCGACGAGCGCGCGGCGCGCAGTCTCGCTCGCGGAGAGCCCCTTCTGCGCTTCGTCGGCCGACTTGAGGCGCGCGTACGTGTCTTCGAAGGCGCGCGTGAACCCCTTACCGTCGACCCATTTTCCTTCGGTCGGGTAGAAGAGGAGCGCCTTCGTCTCCTCGGGATCCATCGTCTTGTTCCCATTCTTGTCGGCCGCCCAATAGAGGGGGAGGTTCTGCCGCACCGCGAGACGATTGACGTCCGCGCGCTCGAGCGCGTCGTGCTTCAGAGCGGCCATGTTCGCCACGCTCGTACCCGCGGGGCCCGCGGCCGTCGCGGTCGGCACGACCGGCGTATTCGACGTCGGTTGCGGAGGGCTCGACCCCGCGCACGCGGCGAGGGGAACGAGGAGGACCGTCGAGGCGAGAAGGTGCATTTTCATGGGCGCGCGAACGCTAACAAAGATGGTAAACCGCGGGTATCAAATGCGCTGCTATTGCCTTGCAATCGCCCTTCCGGTGTTGATCGCGCTCACCGCGTGCCAGGGCACGATCCAACCTCCGACCGACGTGCCGGAAGGGGCCACGATGAATGGTGTTGCAGCGCGGCCTGCGGCGTCGACTCCCGGTCGGGCCGCATCGAAGCCGGCGTCCACCACCACCGTGGCTGCGAGCACGGCGAGCACGGCGAGCACGGCGGACACCTGGCCCGTCGTTCCACCGAACGCCGCCGCGAAGGCACCGCCGCGACGCACCGACGTCGAGCTCAAAGCGATGACCAAGGACGAGATCCGCGCGTGGCGTGAAGGTCGCGCGACGACGCAGGCGCGCGTCGCCGAAAAGAACCACTACCCGGCGCCGTACTTCGCGCTGAAGATGGTTTCGGAGCTAGCGCTCTTCGAAGATCAGATCGCGCCCATGCGCGCCATCCACGACACGCTTCGACGGCGCACGATGCAGCTCGGACGTCAGCTGCTCGAAGAGGAGACGAAGCTCGAGCTCTACTTCGAAGATCAGGAGAAGGATCCGCCGAAGCTAGAAGCGATCGTGCGCGAGAGCGCGCGCCTTCGCGGCGAGATCCGCTTGATGCACCTTCAGGCCGACATCGAGACGCGCAAGATCCTGAGCCAGGATCAGCTCGTGAAATACGAGTCGCTCCGCGGCTTCGATCCGGCAGAGGACGGCAAATAGATCCATCGCCCGGTCGGCACGTCAGAAGCCGCAGCTCAAGACGAACGAAGTGAGCAGCCCCCACCTCCCCGAGGAAAATCCCATGCGCCGTCGTCCTGCCGTCTTCGCCTCGTTTGCTCTTGCCGCCATTGGCCTCGCTCTCGTGCCGGGCTGCGGCAAGGAGAAGGTGATCATCATCCACGAGCCTGCCGCGGCGACGACTGCGCCCGACGGCAAGCCGACGAACCCGATCGCGACCGACGACCAGCGCACCGGCGAAGACGGCCAGTGGGGCATCATGGATCGCAACGACTCGGTCGAGTACCAGCGGACGATCGACAAGGTCACCGCGATGGTGAGCGACTCCGATCTCGTGCAGCGCGTGCACCAGCGTCGCCTCGATGTCGTGAACGTCAACTGGGAGGACACGGGTCGCGCGCAGGGCTCCTCGGTCGGCCCCAACATCACGGATCTCACGCTGCAGGTCCGTCGCAAGGACGAGAGCGGCCGCTTCGTGTCGGCGCTGATGCCCGTCATTCGCTTTCCGAATTTCTCCGATCGCACCGGCGACGTGCCCGCCGACAAGTTCTTCGTCCGCGTCGGCAACGAGCAGGCGCGCGGTAGCGGGTCACTTCGCACGATGGCTCTCACCGACGTGCTCAAAGATCTGAAGTCGTTCGCGACGATGCCCTCGAGCCTCCTCGGCGACGGCAACCTCCTCGCGCCGCGCGACTCGCACTTCCTCGTGAGCGCACAGGCCGTGTTCCTTCCCATTCCGAAGAAGGGAAAGAGCGAGTTCAACCCGGTGCTCTTCAACTACCAGTCGGCGCCCGGCTCACCGGCCGTTCTCTCGATCCTCATCACGCGCGAAGGCACGAGCATGCAGGTCGTCGAGAACCGCGGCGAGGATCTCTCGAGCACCGGCAACGGGCAAGAGATCTACTTCAACAACAAGGGGCAGAAGGCCGCCTTCACGGCCGAGCGCAAGGCCGAGGTCGAGCAGCGCATCGCCGCGCAAGGCGGCCCCAAGACCGAGAACGACCGGTCCGCGCTCGCGAAGGGCGCCGACACGTTGTTTCTCATTCAGGTGCCTTTGATGCATCGCCAGATCGGACGCATGGGCGGCGCGATGGACATGCCCAGCATGGCCTCGGCGAGCGGCGGCGCGCCGAAGGGCGCGATGAAGCCGCAGTCGGCGCCCTCGGAAGCGGCCCCTTCGGCCCCCGGCATGGCGCAGGCCGAGAAAAGCGACGTCGAGCAAGCGGTGCTCGGGCACGGACCGAACCTCGGGCCGTTCAACGAGGGTCACAACCTCCGCCTCGTCCGCGATCCGAAATTCCCGATTCGCATTACGGTTCAGTTCTACAAAGCGACCAGCAACGGGGTCGTCAGCGATCAGGATCTCGACAGTATCGCGCGCTCGATTGGCAGCGTTTACGAGCACGCCGACTTCGTTGGCTCGCTTGTGGTGCCCGAGGGCGACCCGCGCCGGCCGACCGCGTGGCAGCGCGTTCCGCACGAATGGTTCCCTTGGTGACGTGGTGACCTGGTTCTCGCAGCGAGCTTGGTGATAACTATGCGTGGGTGAAGCGAAAGCGCTCGAAGACCCCGTCGTACCAACCGCTGCTCGCAGATCCACTCTGGTACAAGGACGCCGTCATCTACGAGCTGCGAACGCGCTCGTATTACGACTCCAACGGTGACGGCATCGGCGATCTCGCCGGGCTCACCGAGAAGCTGCCGTACCTGCAAGACCTCGGCGTCACCGCCGTGTGGCTCTTGCCGTTGTGCCCTTCGCCTGGGCGCGACGACGGCTACGACATCGCCGACTACCAGGACGTGCACCCCGACGTCGGCACGGTGCAGGACTTCAAGCGCTTCGTCGCAGCCGCCCACGCGCACGGCATCCGCGTGATCACCGAGCTCGTTCTCAACCACACCTCGGACGCGCACGCGTGGTTCCAGCGAGCGCGTCGCGCACCCGCGGGCAGCATCGAGCGCGACTTCTACGTGTGGACGGACAACCCGGAGAAGTACAAAGAAGCGCGGATCATCTTCAAAGACTTCGAGCCGTCGAACTGGTCGTGGGACCGCGTGGCGAACGCGTACTACTGGCACCGCTTCTTCTCGCACCAGCCCGATCTCAACTTCGAGAGCCCCCACGTGCAGGAGGCCCTCTTCGCGGTGTGCGACTGGTGGCTCGGTGAGATGGGCGTCGACGGTCTTCGCCTCGACGCGGTTCCGTACCTCTACGAAGAGGAGGGGAGCAACTGCGAGAACCTCCCCAAGACGCACGCGTTCCTGAAGAAGCTCCGCGCCCGCATCGACCAGAAGTTCGAGGGCAAGATGCTCCTCGCCGAGGCCAACCAGTGGCCAGAGGACGCGGCCGCGTACTTCGGCGACGGCGACGAGTGCCACATGAACTTCCACTTCCCGATCATGCCGCGGATGTTCATGGCGATTCACATGGAGGACAGGTTCCCCATCATGGACATCCTCGCGCAGACGCCGGAGGTCCACCCGACGTGCCAGTGGGCGCTCTTTCTGCGCAACCACGACGAGCTCACCCTCGAGATGGTGACCGACGAAGAGCGCGATTACATGTACCGCGCGTACGCGAACGACACGACGATGCGCATCAAC
>CAXSGV010000611.1:0-3818 GCA_964236615.1 uncultured Polyangiaceae bacterium | reverse complement strand
CCCTTACCCCATCGTGATCCCCTGCCACCGCATTCTCGCCAAGGGCAACACGCCGGGCGGGTTCAGCGCTTTCGGAGGGACCGCGACGAAGGCCAAGCTGCTCGCGGGCGAAGGCGCGCCGCTCGATCCGTTGACGACACTGACCACCGCCGATCCCGTGCTCGGTCGCCTGATCGCGAAGGTGGGCGCGTTCGCGCTCGAGAGCCGCCCCGCGAAGACGACCTTCGACGCGCTCTCGCATTCGATCGTCTACCAGCAGCTGACGGGCAAGGCCGCGGCGACGATTCATGCGCGCGTGGTCGCTCTATTCAAGGCGAAGGCGCTGCGCGCCGAGGACGTGCACGCGGCGAGCGACGAGACCCTCCGCTCGGCCGGGCTCTCACGCGCGAAGGCCGCGTCGCTGAAAGATCTCGCGGAGAAGGTTCTTGCCGGCAGCATCCCGACGCTCGAGGAGCTCGGCGCCATGGACGACGAAGCGGTGATCGAAAAGCTCATCACGGTGCGCGGCATCGGCCGCTGGACCGTCGAGATGCTTCTCATGTTCCGCCTCGGCCGGCTCGACGTCCTGCCGGTCAACGACTACGGCATCAAGAAGGGGTTCCAGCTCGTCTTCAAGACGAAGGAGCTCCCCGACGCCGCCACCATGACCCGCCGGGCCGCGCGGTGGCGACCCTGGCGAAGTATCGCGAGCTGGTATCTCTGGCGCGCGCTCGAGCTCCCCAACACGAACACGAAGCCGAAGACGAAAACCAAGGCGAAGGCGAAAACACGATGATCCGCACGAAGAAGATCCGCGCTCTCAGCCAGGTTGGCCTCGCCGCGCTTGCCGCGTCGCTCGCGTTCGTGGCCGGGCCGACCCGCGCCAAGGCCGACGAGGGCATGTGGCCCTTCAACATGGTTCCGAAAGAGGCGATTCAGAAGGATCACAAGGTCGCGCTCACCGACGCGTGGCTCGATCACGTGCGGCTCTCGAGCGTGCGCTTCAACAGCGGCGGCTCCGGGTCGTTCGTTTCGCCGACCGGCCTCGTGCTCACGAACCACCACGTCGGCACCGACTGCATCGCGAAGATCGCGACCAGCGCGCACGACTGGCTCGAGCTCGGCTACATCGCCGGCAAGGACGGCCCCGAGGTGAAGTGCCCCGACCTCGAGCTCAACGTCTTGCTCAAGATCGAGGACGTCACCGCAGAGGTGAAGGCGGTGAAGAAGCCCGGCATGACCGACGCCGACGCGAACGTCGCCATCAAGGGCAAGATGAGCGAGATCGAGAAGCTCTGCAGCGAGAAGACCGGCTCGCGCTGCGACGTCGTCACGCTCTACGCAGGCGGGCAATACAACCTCTACACGTACAAAAAGCACACCGACGTGCGGCTCGTGTTCGCGCCCGAGCAGGCCATCGCGTTCTTCGGCGGCGACCCCGACAATTTCACCTACCCGCGCTTCGATCTCGATATGGCGCTATTTCGCGTCTACGAGAACGACAAGCCCTTCGTGTCGAAGGATTTCTTGAAGTGGAACGAGTCCGGCCCCAAGGACGGCGAGGTCGCGTTCGTCAGCGGTCACCCCGGAAGCACCGGGCGCATGGCGACCTACAGCCAGCTCCTTCGCCTGCGGGACACCGTCTACCCGTACTCGCTCGATCGCCTCACGAAGCAGAAGGCGGCGCTCCTCGCGCTCGCGAAGGAGGGCGTGGAGCCCGCGCGCGAGGTGAAGAAGCCGATGTTCTCGATCGAGAACGGCTTCAAAGCGATCAGCGGCTTTCAGGGCGGCCTCAAAGATCCCAAGCTGATGGCGAAGAAGCAGACCGACGAGACTCTGCTGAAGAAGAACATCCTCGACAAGCCGGAGCTCGCCGCCGCCTACGGCAAGGTGTTCGAGGACGTCGACAAGACACAAGGCAAGCTCGGCGAGATGTACAAGCGCTACGCCGGGCTCGAAGGCGCAGTCGACTCGAGCGTTCTCGCCATCGCGCGCGACCTCGTGCGGCTCCCGGTCGAGACCGAGCTCCCCAACGAGAAGCGGCTTCGCGAGTACCGCTCGTCGAACCTCGACTCGCTCAAGATGCACCTGCTGTCGCCCGCCCCCGTCTACGGCGCGGTCGAGGTCGCGCTGATGACGACGTGGCTCGAGCGCATCGTGCGCGACCTCGGCGCGAACGATCCGGTGGTGAAGAAGATCCTCGCCGGCCGCACCCCCGCACGCGCCGCACGCGAGACCATCGCGTCGTCGAAGCTCTCCGATGCGTACACGCGCAAGAAGCTGCACGACGGCGGCAAGAACGCGATCCTCGAATCGCAGGATCCCGCGATCCACGTGATCCTCGCGCTCGATCCCGAGGCCCGCGCGATCCGAAAGCGCTACGACGACGAGATCGAAGGCCCGATGCGCGCCGCCGGACAGAAAATCGCCGAGGCCGTCTTCGCCGTGCACGGAGCCAGCGTGGCGCCCGACGCGACCTTCACGCTTCGGCTCAGCGTCGGGGTGGTACAAGGGTATTCGGAAGGTGGGAAGAGCGTCCCGTGGGCCACGAGCTTCGGCGGATTGAAGAGCCACGCGACGGGCAAGGAGCCCCTCAAGCTTCCGCCGCGCTGGGTCGAGAAGTGGTCCACGATCAAGGAGCCCGTCTCCTTCAACTTCGTGTCGACCAACGACATCATCGGCGGCAACAGCGGCAGTCCCGTGATCAACGCCAACGGCGAGATCGTCGGCCTGATCTTCGACGGCAACATCTCGAGCCTCGCCAACCGCTTCGTCTACGGCGAGACCACGCAGCGCGCGGTGAGCGTCGACACGGCGGGCATGATCGAAGCGCTCACGCACATCTACGGCGCCGACGCGGTGGTCAAAGAGTTGCTCGGGAAGTGACGCGCGCGTGACAGGGGCGGAGAAGGGCGAGCTGGCCGAGGGCACGCGGCTCCTCGACCGCTACACGATCATCGATCGCGTCGGCTCGGGCGGCATGGCGTCCATCTACCGCGCGATGGATGAGCGGCTCGACCGCGTCGTATGCGTGAAGCTTCTTCGGCTCGAGCTCGAGGGCTCGGGGAGCACAGGCGGCCGCAGCGTCTACGACGCGACGTACTCTCACTTTTTGCAGGAGGCGCTCGCGCTTTCGCGGCTCACGCACCCGAACACGCTTCGCATCTACGATTTCGGCTACCTCGACGACAAAGGACTGCCCTTTCAGATCTCGGAGTTCCTCGATGGGGGGAACCTCGAGCAGTACGTTCGCGCGCGCGGCGCGCTCACGCTGCACGAGACGGCGGCGATCCTCGAGCGCATCACGGGCGCAGTCGCGGAGGCGCACGAGCACAAGATCATCCACCGCGACATCAAGCCGTCGAACATCATCTTCGGCCGCATGGGGGAGTACCTCGTCCCCAAGCTCGCGGATTTCGGCATTGCCCACTCGAACCTCCGCAAGAAATCGCGACCCGGCCAGCGTGGGTGGGCCTAGGAGACCGGCGACGGCGAAGAGGTCAGCACCATCACGCTCTTCTCGCCACGTTGGGCGGCCCCCGAGCAGCTCGCGGGCTCCGCCCAGGGCCCTGTGACCGATGTCTACGCGCTCGGGCTCGTTGCAGTCTACATGCTTGCGGGCAAGCCGCTGTTCGAGGGCAACGACGTTCGCTCCACCTTCACCGAGCGCGTGCGTGGCGACGACTTCATCGCGGGGTTGCTCGAGGCGTACGGCATCGCGCCCGACGTGCGCGCCGTCCTTCTCCGCGGGATGGCGGCGAGCCCCGAACAGCGGTACGAAACGCCGGGCAGGTTCTTCGACGCGCTCCAACGCGTGATCGCGCCACAGTCGATGCCAC
>CAXSGV010000610.1:0-3834 GCA_964236615.1 uncultured Polyangiaceae bacterium | reverse complement strand
CCGTCACCATCGCGGGGATCTTCGAGAGGGGGTTGATGTTCGAAAGCTCAGGGCTCGCCTTCATCGGCGTTGGTCGAAGCATGATCGTCTCGATGCGATCGACCAAGTCGAGCTCGTGCGCGGCTACGAGGACCTTGCGAACGAAGGGCGACGTCGGGGTGAAGTACAGCTTCATCGCCGCAAGTATACCGCGCGCGTATTATTCTGCCTTGATCCGCCTCTTCTACGCGCGTCCAGCCGACGTCGCCCCCGCGTCCGCAAAAGCCGCTTGCGAGGCGATCTTGACCGATGAAGAGCGCGCCCGCCGCGATCGATTCGTGTTCGAGAAAAACCGCATCGAGTTCCTCGCGACGCGCGCGCTCGCACGCACGGTGCTGGCGGCGTACACGGGCGTCGCGCGTGACGCCGTGCGCTTTTCGATCGACGCGTACGGCAAGCCGGGGCTCGAACCCGCGGTGCCTGGGCTGTCGTTCAACCTGTCGAACGCGCTCACCCTCGTCGTCTGCGCCGTCTGTGATGCTCGGACCGTCGGCGTCGACGTCGAGCCGCTCGCACGCGCCGACCAGGTGTTTCGCGTCGCGTCCGACGTGTTCACGGCCACCGAGCTTGCCGAGCTCGCCTCGCTCGGCGCGGCGTCGGCAAACCGGCGCGCCGTCGAGCTCTGGACGCTGAAGGAGGCGTACATGAAAGCGCGCGGGCTCGGCATGTCGCTCCCTCCGTCGTCGTTCGCGATGTCGGGTCTCGTGCTCGCACCGGAGCCTCCTCCGCCGAACGAGCCCGACCGTTCACGCTGGACGTTCGCGTCGCTCGAGGTCGAAGCTCACGCCGTGGCCATTTGCGTCGAGGCGCGCTTGCCGGAAGGGTCACGCGACATCGAGGTCGTGCACGTCGATGTCACGGCATCCATGCGAGCGCGACCAGCTCCAACGTGACGTCGCCCTTCTTCGGTCGCGACTGAACGAGCTCGAGCTTCTCTTCGCCAGTCTGCGGACCCGCCTGCGCGTCGAGCTTCTCCCTCATCTCGGCCTCGATCGCGCGCCATTTGGCTTCGAGCGCGGCGACGTTCTCCTTCTGCCGTGCGACGTCGCCTTGCTGCTTCACCCCACGGCCCGCGCTGCGTGCGGCGCTCGTCGCGCCACGTACTTTGCTCGCGCGGCCACCACCCAGCATCGAGAGGAGCGCGCCGCCGACGGAAAGCGCGGCGTCGAACCCTGCGCTCTGGGCCTCTGCTTGCTCGCGCTGCACCGCTTGGTGCGCCTTACGGAGCTTCTCCTCGAGCGCGGTGAGCTTGGGGGCGTACTTGGCGCGGAGGTCGGCCGCGGCCTTGTCGCGAACGACACGTCCCTCGTGGGAGATGCGCGCGCGAAAAGACCCCTCGTCCTCCCCCGGCTCCGACAGAACACGAAGCGATGGGCTCTTGTACCGCGCGAGCCCTTGCGACTCGCACAGCCACGCCACGAACTTTTTCGACCACGCGGCGTAGCTCTTGGCCTCGCGGCCGGCCGGCGGCATCGGCGCCCACCGCGCGCCCTCCGGCGGTGTGGTCGGCAGCGCAGCGAGATCCACCTTCACCCAGAGCGCCGCGTCCCAACGCACGGGCACCGCCGCGTCCTCGATGGGCACGGCGAAGGAAACCTCGCGCACGAAGTCGAGGCCCGTCTTCGTTTCGCGAAAGCCGACGCGCGCGACGCCGAGCACGTGCGGACGAAGCACCGCGCTGGCATCCGCAGTAAGAAACACCTCGGTGACGCCATCGGGCGGCGGAGTCTTCGTGCTGGAACCCGAGCCCGAGCCCGTGACCGAGACCGATCCGGATCCTTCCGCCCCGCCAGCAACATGTGCACTCTGCACGGAGCCTCCGAGCGTGCGCATCTCGTCGCGCGTGAGCGGCCCGCGCAGATACGACATCGTCCACCGGCTCGTCATCAGCCGAGGCGCGTTGGCATGCACGCTATGCACGACGAACTGACGGGGCTGGAGCCCGGCGATGGTGCGCTCCATCTCGGCACGATCAATTCCGCCCAGCGCCCCTTCGAGACCCTCGAGTACGCGGGCCTTGTCACGCTCCGTCTGAAGGCGGCCGAGAAACCAGGTGCCCGCGTTCGACAAACCTTTGTAGTCGAGGTCGACCGGGTTCTGCGTCGCGAGCACGATGCCGAGCCCAAAGGCGCGCGCTTGCTTCAGCAACAACAGCAGCGGCGCCTTCGTCGGCGGGTTCGCGACTGGCGGAAAATAGCCCGCAATCTCGTCCATGAAGAAGAGCGCCCGCAGTGAGCTCGTGCCCTTTTGCGCGCGCATCCACTGCACGAGCTGTCCGAGCAAAAGCGAGAGGAAGAAGCTGCGCTCGGCGTCGGCGAGGTGCGCGATCGAGATGACGGAGAGCCGCGGCTTCCCCTCCTTCGTGAAGAGCAAGGACTGCGGATCGAGCGGCACGCCCTCGAGCCACGCTTCGAAGCCGGGCGAGGCGAGGAGCGAATTGAAGCGCACCGCCAGCTCCTGTCGATCCTTCTTCGGGTAGAAAGAGTCGAGCGCGAGGACTCCGACGCGCTCGACGCCAGGGTCGCGGATCTTTTCGACGAGCGTCCCGAGATCCAGATCCTTGCCCGCGGCCCATGTCCTCGAGACGATGTTCGACAGGAGCACGTGCTCGCGGCTCCGCACGGGATCGGCCTCGACGTCCACGAGCCCGAGCAACGAAGACACGGTCGCGGCGACGCGCTCGCGCATCGCCTCTGGGTACTCACGGACCGACAGCGGAGGTGCGGCGAGCGAACCGAGGATCGAGATCGGCGTGCCCGCCCGACTGCCCGGCGTGTAGAGCGCCATGTCGACCGCGTCGCGGAGGCGCTGGATGCGCGCGCCGTCCTGCCCGCTGTCAGCAAGCCCCTTGGTCCACTTCGCCGCCTCGTCCTCGGCTGTCTTGCCCGCCGGAACCCACGGTGCGAAGTCGGCCGGCGCGAGGTTGGGGAAGGTGAGGAGGAGGTTCGCGAGGTCGCCCTTCGGATCGACTGCGATGACGGGGATGCCGTCGATCGCAGCCTCTTCGAGCAGACCGATCGAAAGCCCCGTCTTGCCACTGCCGGTCATGCCGAGCACGACCGCGTGCGTGAGAAAGTCGGTCGAGGCGAGCACGAACGGCTCGTCGTTGGTGCGGCCGAGGTAGAACACGCCGAGCTTGTCGAAGTCCGGAAGCATCGTTTCGACTTACCATGGGGAGACCCCGACGCTCGGCGCGAAACATGAACCTCCTCCGCGGCTCTTCACTCGTCCTCGTATGCGTCGCGTTGCTTGGCGCATGCGCATCGCAGCCCGCCCCATCGGCGCCCGCGCCCAGCGCGACGATCGCGACGACTACGACGACCGCGACGGCCGCTGTCGGAACCACCGCCGCGTCGGAGTCGTCCGCCCCGCGCCATGCAGAGCGCGGTGCGGTCGACCCTCACGTGCACGATCCGGTGACAGCCGACGAGCTCGGGATCTCCGAGGAGCTCGGCGTCGTGCAGACCGACGCCGGCGGGTGCAGCCAATGCGGCCGCACGGGAACGCTCTCGAACGAGGCGCGCGCGGCCATCGTGGCGATCGCGCGCCGATCGCGGCACTGCTACGGCGTCGCGCGCGTCGCCGACACGCGGCTGCATGGAACGATCAAGGTCGACGTCACGCTCGGTGCGCAGGGCGACGCCTGCAGCGCCATCGTGCACGACGGCACGATGCATTCACGCGCCGTCGACGACTGCGTCGAGAAGCTGTTTCGCGAGATCCGCTCCGTCCCCGGCGTCACCGCGTGCGTCTACGTTTCCGTTCCGCTCGCCTTCGAGAGCGGCGAGGTGCAGC
>CAXSGV010000609.1:0-3835 GCA_964236615.1 uncultured Polyangiaceae bacterium | reverse complement strand
TCAGGATCTGGGTTTGGGTGCGCTCGGGCTTGTCGACGAAGACGAGGCGGCGCCCCGGCACCATCGAGGGCGGCGTGACCGGATCGGGGAGGTGACCGCCATCGGGGAGACCCTTCACGAGCTCGTTGGCGGCGAGAACCGCTTCGTCCTTCGTGATGTCGCCCGAGAACGCGATCACGATGTTGCCCTTGCGAAAGTGCTTCGCAAAGATCGCCTTCGCGTCGTCTTGAGTGATCGACTCGATGCTCTTCGTCGTGCCGCCCGAGGAGCGACCGTAGAGGTGCGAGCCGAACATCGCGCGGCGAAATGCGCGCTGCGCGACGGCGCGGTCGTTGTCGCGCGCCTCGACGATCTCGGCGATGGTCTCGCGCTTCAAACGGAGAAGCTCGTCCTCGGGAAACTCGGGCGTGCACAAGACGCGCGCCATGAGCTCGACGAAGGGCGCGAGGCTCCGCTTGATGACCTGACCGTAGACCGCGGTCGTGGAGACGGTGACGTCGACCGAGAGCTCGCTGCCGAGACGGTCGATGGCGTCCTCGACCTCGCGCGCCGCGATCCCCTTGGAGCCGCGACGAAGCATGCGCGCGGTGATGCGCGTGGCGCCCTCTTTCCCCAGTGGATCGTGCGCCGCGCCGCTGCGGAGAGCGACGATGATGTTGACGATCGGAAGGGCGTGCGACTGCTCGAGGAGGACGATGGTCCCGCCCTCGAGATCCACGCGCTCGGTGGCCGCGCGTGCTTTGTTTGCCTTGCTGGTCGTCGCCACGCCCTCGGGGGCTTCGCTGCCGCTACCTGTGGTCACGGCGCTCACTGTGCCGCCTCGCCGGTCGCAGCGGCTTTTTCGGGAAGCACGCGGATGATCGTGCGCGCGCGATCGACCATGTAGCGCCGCGCGACACGGCGAAGATCGCTCGCGGTGACACGACGGTACTCCTCGAGTCGGCGAAAGGCCGCGGCGGGATCGCCGAGGACGACCTCGTAGAAGCCAATCTGCTCGGCCTTGCCGGACATCGTCTCCATGCCCTGAAGCGCGCCGAGCTCGAGGCGAGCCTTCGCGCGCTGGAGCTCGTCGGGCGTGACGACCTCGTCCTTCGCGCGCTGAATCTCGAGCTCGAAGATCGCTTGCACGTCTTCTGTGGTCTTGCCGCCGCGGGCGGTCGCGTACATTTCGTAGAGCCCGGGGTCGCGGAAGGTCGATACCCAGCCGCGCAGATCGGTCGCGATCTCGCGGTCGACGAGGCACGCGCGGTAGAGACGCGAGGCCCGGCCACCAAAGAGAACCTCGTTGAGCACCGTCAGTGGCGCGTGGTCACTGTCACCGAGCGCCGGACCGTGGAACGCGAGCAGGAGCTTCTCGGTCGCCGTCGGCTTGTGGATGGTGACGTCTTTGGGCTCGAGCTGCGGCGGCTCGGGCTCGAGATCCTCTGCCGGAATCTCGGACGCGTCGAGCACGCCGTACGCCTCGCGGATCTTGGCGAGCGCGCTCTTCTCGACGATGTCGCCGACGACGATCACGGTCGCGTTGTTGGGCGCGTAGAAGGTCCGGTAGAACGACTCGCAGTCGGCCGGCGTGAAGTTCTGGATGTCCTCCATCCAGCCGATGGTCGGCCAGTGGTAGGGGTGCGTCGTGAACGCGACCTTGTAGAGCAGCTCGCTTGCGGCCCCCTCGACGTCGTCGTCGACGCGGTAGCGGCGCTCGTTGGCGACGACTTCCTTCTCGCTCGCGACCTGCGGCTCGCGCAGAACGAGGTGCGCCATGCGGTCGCTCTCGAGCTTCACCGCGAGGGCGAAGCGGTCGGCGGGCAGGCTCTCGTAGTAGTAGGTCCAGTCGAACCACGTCGCCGCGTTTGATTCGGCGCCATTTTCCTCGAGCTTGCGATCGAACTCGCCGGCCTTGAGGGACTCGGTCTCGTTGAACATGAGGTGCTCGAACAGGTGCGCGAGACCGGTCTTGCCCTTCTTCTCGTGCCGCGACCCGACGCTGTACCAGGTGAAGTAGCTGACGACGGGCGCCGAGCGGTCGATCATGAGCAGCACTTTGAGCCCATTGCCGAGGCGGTAGCGGAGCACCTCGCCGCTTTGGCCGAAGGGCACGACGCCCTCGAACGTGAGCATGGCCGACGGCGATGCGGCCGCCTCGTTCAACTGTTCGATCATCTTGGTGCGCGCTGCGCTCGTCATCAGTTCAGAGTTCCTTTTCACAGGGACGTCAGATCAATTACGGAGAATCCGCCGTTCATCCATAGCCAAGCGTTGGGGCCGCACATCGCGACGAGCGCGGTCTCGCTCGAATTCTCCTGGCCGCGCGGGCCGGGTGGGCCATCGCGCCGCGTGGCCGCGCCGACGCGCGCGAGGCGTGCAGGCTCGTTCGTGTTGCCGGCCTCGTAGAACACAGGGTCGCCGGAGCCGACGATGATGACGCCGCCATCGCTCGCGACCATGGCGCCGCCATCGAACCCGCGTACCGCGTGGCAGTTGCGCGGCACGCCTTCGACGAGGAAGGCCTCCTGACCGCGGTCCCACTTCACGGGCCTCGGCGCGCCAGCACCCTCGATGCGCCAGACGCGGCCGTCGCGCGCGAGGACGATCGCGATACCGCGCCACACGTCGAGGTCGGCGAGCGTGGTGTCGATCACGTGGTCTTCGCCAATCGGTATCCACTGCTTGCCGTCGAAGCGTGCGACGGCGCCGAAGTGATCGCCGCACACGAGCATCGCGATCTCGCGCTTGCCCGCCCAGAGCGCGATGACGTTCTTTTCGGGGAGCAGACCGGCGTCGGGTAGGAACGCCTCGAATCCGCCGCCGTCGAACTCGAGGAGCGCGCCCGCGCCCCAGACGACGACGCGATCGCCGCCCGCACCGATGCCGTACCACCAGGCGCGACCACGCGTCGGTCGCTCGAGCGGGAACGAGCGCGCGGTGCCGCCCGCAAAGCGCACCGCGGTGCCCGTATGCGACAGGCCCCAGAGAGTCCCGTCGGTGGTGACGTAGAGATCGTTCAGTGGATCGGGGACGGCGTGCACATCCTTCACTTCCCCCTTCACCACATGCACGACGAGGCTCGACGCAGCCTTGCCCGCATCCGCGATCGAGTGCGTACGGCCGAGCAGGAAGAAGTCGTCGGCGCTCTTGCCGCTCGCGCTGCGAAACGTGTACTTGCGCGAGGGTTGGACGGCGACCTGGGTGATGCCGCGCTGGATGAGCGGCGGCTCGCGCGGGGCTTTTCGGAGGTCGCGCACCTGATCGGGGTGGGCCGGGTGCTTGACGCTGTCGCCGAAGAAGTTCTCGTCGCGGAACGAGCGAAGCCAGCGGAAGACGTCCTCGGCCTCGAAGAGGAAGATCCCGGTGCGAAGCGAGACCGCGATCGTGAACTCGTCGAGGTTCAAGGTGAGCGACGCCTTGCCGCTCGAGTCGAAGAGCCGGTCGACATGGCCGCGGATCTCGCGCGCGGTGGTGGCGCTGACGAGCTCTTGAATCGCGGCGACGTCACCGGTCTCGAGGCGGCCGACGATCGGATCGTCGAACGAGAAGCCAAGCTGCACGAGGAGCTTCCGTAGCCCCATCGGGATGCTGGCCGAGCGCTCGATCTCTTCCTCGCGCCCGTCGGCCACGAGGTCGAGCCAGTCGCCGAAGTGCGGCGCGAGAAACCGCACGTCGCTCTGCGTCCACTCGATGACGCCAAGCTCGCCGCCCGTCTCCTCGAGCTCGCGGTCGAAGCAGATCGTGCGCCGCGCGTTTTGGACCGAATAAATGCAGAAGGGGACGTAGCGTTCCCAGTCCGCGCCCTCCCGCACCAGCATCTCGTGCGCGGACTTCATGCCGGCCGCGTCGAGCA
>CAXSGV010000608.1:1740-3839 GCA_964236615.1 uncultured Polyangiaceae bacterium | reverse complement strand
CCAAGAAACGACCGGCCCGTCGACGAATACTCGAGCTTCTCGCGCATCACCGCGCGCATCATCTGCTCGCCGAGGTCGTCCTTCACCTCGTGCACCCCGATGACGACGACG
This sequence comes from uncultured Polyangiaceae bacterium, assembly GCA_964236615.1. Classification (GTDB taxonomy): domain Bacteria; phylum Myxococcota_A; class Polyangia; order Polyangiales; family Polyangiaceae; genus CAXSGV01. The sequence continues at coordinate 3,728 of CAXSGV010000608.1, read as the reverse complement.
TCGCCCTCGGCGTAGGCCACGCGTTGGCTTGGGAGATCTTCATGGCCCGTCGCGGGCGACGGCTCGGTGGCAGGGCTTGCGTGGAGCACGAGGGGCTCCTTCACGCCGCCACGCAACACGACGATCTCGCTCGGTCCGCGAGTGTCGGCGACGACGATGGCGAGCTGCTCGATTTGCTCGAGCGGCAAGCCCGCTGTCGGCACGCCCGCCAAGGACAGCAGGACATCGCCGTCGTGGAGCGGCGACAGCGCGCCTGCCTCGATGCGCGCGCCGATCGCCGTGCGCGCGACTTTTTCCCAGAGCATCACCGGCGGATGCGAGTCGAGATCGACCTCGTACACGCTTGCCTCTTCGTCGAGCGGTGCCCACGCGCCGTGCGGATCGACGAGCGGGACGTACGCGCGCACCGCCGCCGCGAGCACGACCTTCGACCAACCTTCGGCGTCGAGCGTCGGAAAAAAGCGCTCGCGCGCCGCCGTCGCGTAGGGAGCGCCGCGGGTGCCGAGCCCGGTCTCGTTGTCGTCGATGGCTGCGAGGCGATCGCCGAGCAGCGCGGCGAACACCGAAGGCGAGCGGCCCGTCGTGGTCCCGTCGAGAATGGGCTCGGAGATCGCGGCCTCGAGCGTGGGCTTGGCATCGCCGCCGGGGCCGCGCGCGTGGGCGCGATCGAAAGTGGCGCGAAGATCGCGCACCCAGCGCTCGAGGACGAGGCCGATGGCGCGCGCGGTCACGCAGCGAGACCCGGCGCCGCTCGCGTCGATGCTCGGATCGATCTCGAGCTCTTTCAAGAGCGCGGCGGCGCTCTTTTCGATCGCCGCCGCCACGGGTGTCCCCGGCGCCGCGCTCCACAGGCCATGCGGATCGAGCCAGTCGATCGTCCCGGCAGCGAGCAGCGACGCGCGGACCGCTGGCGGTTCGAACGCAACACCCTTGCGCACCTGCTGCACGACGCGACGCGCGTCATCGCACGCGAGCGCGGCCGGCGCGCCGCTCGGGATCCGAAACGAGCTCGCCTTTTCGTCCTCGGGCTCGAGCGGTCCGGAGTCGACCCCCGCTGTCTCTTCGGAGGCGACGGTCGAAGCATCGGCTCCGCTTCCGAGCGGTACGGCCGTGTGGCGCGTGCCTGTCCAAACGCCGAGGCCCGCGGCAGCAAAGGCCGCCGCGATGAGCACTCTTCGCGTGAGCAACGACCTCATTTGCCGCTTACGAGCGTAGCAGCTCGGTTTTGCGGAGGCTGAATTTCACGGGTATCGGCCACTTCCGCCAGCTACCGCAACCGCGTGGCTAGCGACCGCAACCGCGCGGCTAGCTAGCTACCGCAACCGCGCGGCTAGACCGCCTCGGCGAGCTCTGCGAGAGCCGGCTCTTCGCGAATGTGCGCCTCGTTCGCGCGGAACCCGGCGAGCCGCAGGCGCAGCTTGGTGCGTGCGCGCTCCTCGAGCTGGCGCACGCGTTCCTTGCTCACGCCGAGCTGGTTGCCGAGCTCCTGCAGCGTGACGGGATCATCGCTCATCATGCGCTCGCGCACGATGAGCAGCTCGCGCTCGGAGAGCTCGCGCAACGCGATCGCGACGGCGTCCTCGGCGCGCCGTTGGCGTTCGCTGGCTTCGGCCTCGTCTTCGGGCGAAGGTCCCGCGGCGACCATGCGTTCGACCGCGGGTCCGCTGTCGAGAGTCGAAGCGTCGAGGCTCGACTCGCGCGCGGCGAGGATCGGAAGGAGCATCTCGACCCGCTCCTTGGAGAGACCGCTCACCTTGGCGAGCGCCTCCGGATCGCGTTCGAACGTGGTGCGGTACGCGCGGAGAGCGCGACGCTCGCCCTTCGTCGTGCCGAGACGCACGACGCGGTAACCACGCACCACGTACTCGCGAATCTCTGCGCGGATCCAGTACGCCGCGTAAGTCGCGAGACGGCACTCACGATTGGGATCGAACTTCTTCGCGGCGCGAAGGAGACCGAGGTTGCCCTGCTGCACGATGTCCTCCAGC
>CAXSGV010000608.1:0-1730 GCA_964236615.1 uncultured Polyangiaceae bacterium | reverse complement strand
CGGGATGCCCCAGCGGCGGTACTCGAGCGCGATCGAGATGACGAACGGCAAGCAGGCCTCCACGAGACGCTCGCCCGCACGCGCGTCGCCGAGAATCCAACGACGTGCGAGGTCCTTTTCGGTCTCGCGATCCAGCGGAGTCACGCCGCTCAAATTCTGCCTGTACGCCCGCAGCGATGCGCCGTCGAAAACGGAGCCCATGGTGTACCTCCTCGCGTCGATTTCACACCGACGGTTGTCGAGGGGCCCAATTGCATCGGCGGTGCCAGACGGGGCACCCGCGTTTGCGGCGCGGCGCAGGGCTCTGCTTTTCCCTATCGCGCAAGGCCGACGATAACCGTCAAACCGTGCGCAACAATTTCGCGGATTCAGAGCTCGATGACGAGCCCTTCGTAGGCGGCCACGGTGTTCGCGAACCATTCCTTCGTTCGGCGTTCTTTTTCACGCACGGCCGCATCGTTCTGGCTGGGGTCGTGGTGGAACAGGACGAGCTGCCGGACGCCGGCGGCGTTGGCGAGCTTCGCCGCCTCGTCGATCGTGCTGTGACCCCAACCGACCTTGGGTCCGCCGTTGCCCGCCGTACCCGCGTACTCTTCGGGCGTGTACATGGCGTCGTAGATGAGGGTGTCGACGCCCTTCGACAAGCGCAGGAGCTTGGGGTCGACGACCGAATAATGCTCGGTGTCGGTCGCGTAGACGGCAGAGTGCCCCCGGTGCTCGAAGCGGTAGGCCCACACGCCGTTCGGGTGGTTGCCGCGACCGGACGTGATCTTGAGCTTGTGGCCGTCGCCGGTGTCGATCTCGAGGATCTGGCCTTCGTAGAGATCGGCAAACGTCATCTTGCCGGCCATCTCGGTCAGGTGGACCGGGAACGACGGGTTTTCCATCTGCCCAGCGAGGGTTTCCTCGAGGGTGCGCGACACGTTGTTGCCACCGTAGAGGTGGATGTTGTTGCCCGGAACGAACGCGGGCGCAAAGAACGGAAAGCCCTGGATGTGGTCCCAGTGCACGTGGCTGAAGAAGATGTGCGCGGTGAGCGGCATCTCCTTGAGGAGCTTCTGGCCGAGCATGCGAAGCCCGGTGCCGCCGTCGAAGATGACGAGCGCTTTGCCCGCTCTTACCTCGATGCAGCTGGTGTTACCGCCGATCTCTACGGTCTCGGGACCCGGCGTCGGAATGCTTCCGCGTACTCCCCAGAACGTGATCCGCATCGCAATCTACGGTGATAGAGCCCAGCTGGATTGTCCGTCAACGTCAAACGCCGCTACCGTAGTCGCCGATGGCTGCATCGCCGCCTGTCCCGCAGCAGCCCCAAATGCCAGCAATCTGCGTGCTTGGCTGCCAGTTGCGGTTCGACGCCGGTGGATCGCTGGTCGGAGCCGCGGCAAGACGTGTCGCAACAGCCGTCGCGCAGTACCGCGAAGGCGCGCAAGCTGGCGCCGGTCCGATCGTCGTCGCGACGGGCGGGCGGGCGTGGGGCGGTCTCGTGGAAGCCGACGCGCTCGCCGCGGCGCTCGCCTCGGCGGGGATTCCGGCGTCGTCCATTTTGCGTGAGCGCTGCTCGCACTCGACGCGCGACAATGCCCGCTACACGGCGCTGATGCTCGAGCGGCGCGGCATTCGCGAGGTCGTGATCGTCACCTGCGGCTTTCACCTCGCGCGCTCTCGCGTGCACTTCGAACGTGCCGGGCTGCGCGTCGTGCGCGAGGTCGCGGCGGGCGATCACCCTT
>CAXSGV010000607.1:2576-3850 GCA_964236615.1 uncultured Polyangiaceae bacterium | reverse complement strand
GAACTCGCCCTTGCCGTAAGTCTCGTGGCGGGTCTCGCCTGGCACGTAGGTGCACTCGACGGTGCTGCCGTCATGGACGTGCTGACGGCCTTTGCCGCCGGACACCGAGGTCCAGAACCCCGCGTACGGTGTGGCCCGCCACGTGTACGAAGCGCGCGCGCGGCCCACGCTGTTCTCGACCGCGGAGACTCCGGCCTCCGCGTGCGTCGGATCGTTTCGATTCCGCGTCACGAGGTTGATGACGCCGAAGAATGCGCCCGTTCCGTAAAGGACGGAGCCCGGGCCACGAACGATTTCGATTCGCTCGATGTCGGCGAGATCGGTACGCCCGTCGAAGCCGACGTAGGACGAAGAGATGTAGTTGTCGTTCGTGGGCTGCCCGTCGATGAGGACGAGGATGCGGTTGCCGTAGTCGCCGGGGCGCGAGAACCCGCGCACGCCGATCGTCACGTAGCTGCGGTCGTCCGAGAGGTACATGCCGCGCACGCCGCGCACCGCGTCCGCGATGGTCGGGTACGCCATCGCGTTGAGCTCTTCTTTCGAGATGATCGTGACCGAGCCCGGCGCGTCGTCGACGCTCTCGGCCGTACGCGAGGCTGCGGTGACCTCCTCTTGCGTGGTGAGCTGGAGCTCGAGCTTCACCTGCTGGTTCGGTTTGACGTCGATCGTTTGCACAACCGGGCGAAACCCGCTCTGCGCGACGCGGACCGTGTGGCGGCCAACGGCAACGTTGAGCACCGCGGGCGTGAAGCCACTCGGCTGGCCATCCACCTCGATGAGCGCGTCCTTCACGTCGGCGCTGACGAGAACGTTGCCCGTTTGAACGGCGAGCGCCACGCGTGCGTTCGCGCGGCCGCGGGCGGGGACATCGACGGGCAGCGTCGTGGTCTCGTAGCCCTCCTTCGTGACGACGAGCAGGCGCTGGCCCGGCGGCGTCGTGACGTCGCACGGGATCGTGCACGCGACCGGACCATCGGGACGATCGAGGTGCACGCTCGCACCAACGGGGGAGCCTTCGACGTGGATCGTGCCGACGATCTGGACGAGCTTGAAGGTGATGGGCACGACCGATCCGACCTTGAGTTCGACGCCGTCTTGCTCCACGGGCTCGTAGCCGGGAAGATCGACGGTGACCTTGTGCTTACCGGGCACGAGGCCGAGCGAGCGCGGCGGCAGTATGACGCAGTCGAGCCGGAGAACCGTCTCGTGGCGCGCTCGCTCGAGCGGGTCTGGGAAGAGAAGCTGCGCGCGGTCGAGGTAGTCGAGCAGGCCTA
>CAXSGV010000607.1:0-2566 GCA_964236615.1 uncultured Polyangiaceae bacterium | reverse complement strand
GGGCACGAGGCCGAGCGAGCGCGGCGTGTTACCGCGCGGGCCGAGATCGCGGCGATCGATGAAGATCGTCGCGCCGGGGGGATCGGTGTCGACGCGAACGACCGCGACGCTCGGCGCGATGCGCGCGAGGGCGTCGTCGACGCGCTTGCGCGACTGGGGTGCCGTTTCGCCATCGAGAGCGAGCACGTAGTAGCGGTACGCATCCGGCAGCTGCTTGAGCTGCTCGTAGGTGCGGGCGATGTTGAACACGACGTTCCGGTTCGGCACGAGCCGATTCGAAAGGAGGAAGTGCTCGAGGGCCCCTTTGAAGTCGCCGACCTCGTACCGATCGGCGCCCAACTGGAAGTGAAGGTCAGCTTCGTCCGCCGTGTCGTCGGCGCGCGCAGGCAGCGCGAACGTGCAGAGGAGGACTAAGAACGAAGCGAAGAGGAGACGAGCCCAGCCACGTTGCATGGCACGTAGGCTCAGCTACGGCGCGCAATTGGGCCAAGAGAATACGTCAGCGTTCGCGACGAATTTCGAGCCCATCGTTGCGCGGACCCACCGAAGTCGAGGAGGGTGCCCCTGGGATCGCGACCGAATGTGCCGGGCGCGCACTATGACCGGTGCCGAGCGGCACCGAACGGTTTGCGGGAACCGGCTTTGCGGAGGTGAGCGCGGCGTCGGTCGTGGGCTCCATGGAGGCTGCCGTCGCGGGCGCGGGAGCGGTGGCGACTGTGGTGATGACCGGCGTGTTTGGCGTGACCTGGGCGGTGCTCTGCACCGAGGTCTGCGACGAGCGGGTCGCGTCGGACGGGCGATTGCGGAAAAGGAGCGCCACGACCACGAGCATCGCGAGCACGAGCAGCCCGCCGACCACGACGATCCACGAACGTGAAGAGCCGGGAGGCGCGGTGGCGACGACCGGGCGCGGCGAGAACGACTGAAGCTGGGGCTCGGTCGGCGCAGCGGCGCGGCTGCTCATCGAAGCGTGAATCGCGGACGGAGAGTGCTCGGGCGGGCCGTTGCTGTACGCCGGGGGCGCAATCGACGCGGGCACCTGCAGGTGGGGATCGCTCAGGAGGCCGGCCGCGCGTGTGAACGAGGTCGTGCGCTCGGCCGTCACACGCGAACGGCGCGGCGCGAAGGGCAGAAGCGCGATCGCAAGCTCGGCGCAGTTCTGAAACCGCAACGTCCGATCCTTTTCGAGGCAGCGATCGACAATCTCCTCGAGCTCAGGCGGAGCGTCCGGCCGGAACGAGCGCAAACGCCGATGCGGCGTCTCGAGAATGTCCGCCACGAGCTCCGTGAACGAGCGCTCCGGATCGAAGGGCACCGTGCCCGTCAGCAGCTCGAAAAGAACGACGCCCATCGACCAGATATCGGCGCGGTGATCGACATTTCGTGTCGACCGCAGTTGCTCGGGCGACATGTAGAAAGGCGAGCCCATGAGCGACTTGGTCTCGTGCCCGATGAGCTCGGGGGCGTTGCTCGTGAGCGCGGCCTTCGAGATGCCGAAATCGAGAACCTTGATCAGCTTCCAGCCGTCATCACGCGTCACGAGAAAGAGATTCTCGGGCTTGATGTCGCGGTGAACGATGCCGCGTGCGTGCGCTTCGCCGACCCCCTCGCACGCTTGAATGACGTACTCGATCGCGTCCGAGATCTTGAGTGGGCCATCGCGATCGACGACCTGCCCGAGGTCCGCGCCCTCGAGGTACTCCATGACCATGAACGGCATGCCGTCTTCGCGCGAGCCGACATCGATGATGCGCGCGACATGCTCGCTCTTCAACCGAACTGCGGCCCGCGCTTCCTGAGCAAAGCGCGAGACGACATCGGGCAGCGCCATTGCGCTCTTGCGAAGGAACTTCAACGCAACGCGCTCGTCGAGCTGGAGGTGCGTTGCCTCGACGACAAAGCCCATCCCGCCTTCGCCGATCAGGCGTTCGACTCGGAACTTGCCGCTGATGAGGTCGCCCGCGTTGACGGGCGGCTTCTCCCGCGCTTCCTCTGCGGTCACGTCGACGGCCGCGGAGCCCTTCCCCATCGAGCGAGTGTAGCGAAACAACCGTCCGGGCGGGCGAGTTCTTGGAAGAGATGACTGTTGTGGGCTCGACGCGCGGAATGGCGGCGGCGAACGGAGCTCGGGTGTTCAGGCAACGCGATGGATCCTTCGAAAGCTCCTAGAGGTTTGGGCGACGTCGACTCTTTTGCCAAGGGTCGCGGCGACGGAGCGGCCGGCCGCCGGAGGCGGACGCAACCGCCGAGGCCAGCAAGACGTCCATGACGGACGTGACGCGGCCCCGAGGTGACCGCGACGCGCGAAGCTCGACGGCCTGATAGGCGCTGACGAGGACGACGACGACGACGACGCGTGAGCTCGCGGCACCCAGGAGGGCAGCGACGCTGCGCGCGGGACACGCGAACAAAATAAAAAAAGGCCTGAATGCGCGCGTAAACAACCGCGTCGGCATTCAGGCCTTTCGGGAATAATCCCGGCAGCGTCCTACTCTCCCACAACGCTTCCGTTGCAGTACCATCGGCTCCGAAGAGCTTAACTTCCGAGTTCGGGATGGGATCGGGT
>CAXSGV010000606.1:2254-3872 GCA_964236615.1 uncultured Polyangiaceae bacterium | reverse complement strand
GAGCAGCCGGGCGGGCTCGACTGGCCGCGCGTGAAGTCTGTCCTCACCGAGATCGGTGACGAGACTCCGATCACCCTGATGGTCTTCGAGCAGTTCGTGCGCGCACCGACCGCGTGAAGGCGGAGCACGCACGGTCGAGGCGAGGAATGAAGCGCGCGGGCCTCGTCAACGTGCTCTGTCTCGTCGTCGCCGTCGTGCTCGGCGCGTTTGCTTTCTTCCGGCACGACACCACCGCGCCCGGCGACGCATTCGCCGCGACGCCGCCTTCGAGCTCGAAAAGAGGCTCCTCGAGCCTTCCGACATCGAGCGACGCCGCCGCCCCGGAAGCGCCCGCCTCGCCAGCCTCGCCATCCTCGCCAGCCTCGGCAGCGTCCGCAATGTCAGCATCGACGCTCCCGATCGATGCAGGTGCCGCGCTCGAGCCGATCGATCTCGCGGTCGCTCCCGACGGTGGCGTGCCGCGGCAGCTCGCCGGCACGCAGTACCGATCCCCGTTCGCCAAGCCGGACGCAGGATCGCCTCTGCTCGTGAAGGTCGGCCTGCTCTTGAATTCGGTCGACGACTACGACGTCAAGACCGGCACCTTCCTCGCCGACTTCTTCCTCAGCCTCACGAGCGCCGAGCCGATGCCCGCGCTGAACCTGCAGTTTCCCAACGGCAAGCTCGACAACAAAGAGGTCCTGGCCGACAAGCCGACGTTCAAGCTCTTTCGCTTGAGCGGCAGCTTCAAGTCGCCGGCCGATCTGCGGACCTACCCGTTCGACTCGCAGGAGCTGAAGATCGTCATCGAGGACGACCTCCGCGGGATCGATCAGCTCCAGTTCAGCGCCGATCCCGAGCGCACCAAGCTCGCGCGCGGCTTCCGCGCCGTCGGCTGGCAAGTGAGCTTCGTCGACGCGCACTCGCAGAAGCATTCGTACCCCGATCGCTTCGAGGGCGACGACCTCTATTACGGCCGCTACATCTTCGCGGTCGGACTCGACCGATTCGCGACGAGCGCCGCCTTCAAGGTGTTCGTTCCCGCGTTCGTGATCGTGATCATCGCACTGCTCGGCATGTGGGTCCCGCCGTCGGAGATGGAGGTCCGCTCTAACTCCGGCGCGCCCATGCTCGCGGGCGCCGTGCTCTTTCACTTCGCGCTCATGCAGGAGCTCCCCGCGACGAGCTACCTCACGCGCGCCGACAAGCTCATGATGGGCGTGTACGTCTCGCTCGCGCTCGGCATGGTTTCGACGTGGGTGATGTTCCTCGTCAAGGACGAGAAGATGGATCAGGTCTTTCGGATCGCGCGCAGCGTCGTGCCGGTGCTGACCGCGATCGTGATGGCGCTCGCCGTCTTCGCCTGACTACCGCCGCTTCAACCAAGGACACTTGGCCACGAGCTCTTTGCTGCGCGTTCGGTCGCAGTGCACGCCAACGACCTCGCCGCTCGCTTTGACGTCGGAGCAGGTCTCGACGATCTCGTAGTTCGCTTCGTCCTTCGGGTCCTGCTTCACCGCGCAGTCCCCGAGCTTCGTGACCACGACGCGGTAGCTCCCCTTCTCGGAGTTGTAAGATGCAAGCAAGTCGATAGGGACCTTGTCGCCCGCCTTGAGCTTGCTCGCGCATGCGGTGAACG
>CAXSGV010000606.1:0-2244 GCA_964236615.1 uncultured Polyangiaceae bacterium | reverse complement strand
TGTCACCGCGGAGGACGCGCCGGCTGTCGCCTGGGCAATCGACGTAACGCATTTCCACGTCCATCCCGGCAGGGACCTTCGGATCCTTGCCGAAGGTCTGAACCTGGATGACCTCGACGTTCGTCGTGTACGGCGTGGGCGACCCACATCCGAGCGGGCCCGCGAGCACGAGCGGCAAAGCGCTGGCGAGAAAAAGAGAGCGCAAGAGGACTGTGCTCACATTACCTCGCGCGGCGCTCGATGCGCTCGGTTCTTACAGCTCCCCGCCGCGAAGAGAAGCGCCAGCGCGAACGCGTGCCTCACCGGCAGAACTTCTCCCACGCCGCAGGCAACGGCCCCTCGAGCAGCTTCTCGGCGCCGGAGCGATCGACGAGCGCGAAGGTGAACTCGCCCTTGTAAGCCTCTTCGCCCTTTTGCGAGAGAACGACAGCGACGCGAACGACGCGCGTACCGGGCCGAATGATCCATGCCCGACCTTGCACCGGGATGCCGACGCGCAGCGGCTTCAGGATCTTGCACTCGATTGCGGCAGTAAATCCGAACTTGCCGAGCACACCGATGATGACCCATGCGGCGAGCTCGTCGGCGAGCGTGGTGACGAGGCCGCCGTGCATGATCCCCGGTGGGCCCTGGTGGCCCTCGCCTGGGACGAGCTCGGTGACGATGACGTCGCCCTCGCGCGCGAACCCCATTCGCAGCCCCGTCGGGTGCGTCGGACTACAACCGAAGCACGTTTGGTCCTCGCCGAAGATGAGTGGATCGAGCGGAACGGAGGTCATCGGCAGCGAATACCACGTGGTAAGCAGAGAGAGGACGATGCGTTTCTGCCACCTCCTTGCCCTCGCGACCCTCCTCGGCGTCGGCGCGGGTTGCAACGAGCCGCGGAGCGCCGGACCTCCACCCGGCGCGACCAACGTGGCTACCGGCGCTCTCAACGAGCCTGCGGCAACCGCCTCCGCCAGCGCACTAGCGGCGCCAGCCCCCGACGCGGGAGCGATGATCGACGCGGCACCAAGCATGGCGTCGTCCGCATGCCCCGCCACGCCGTGGTCCTCGTACGGACACGATCCGGCGCGCACGTCCGCGAGCGAGGGGTGCGTCGACGGACCTCTCGCGATCACGTGGAAGCTCACGCGCAAGGGCGGGTGCGGCTTTCGGTCGCGCGCCGGACGCATCCTTCACGTCATCGCCGAAGAGAACGCGCTCTTCGCCGCGGTCGACTGCGGAAGCTCGCCTGCCGTCATGCGCGTGACCACCGGCGGCGAGCCCCTGTGGACCTTCAGCCGCGGCGACTTCGGTCGTGGCAGCTGGCCCGCGTTCGCGGGCGACGCCATCTTGAGCACCGATGACGGCGTGTTCCTCGTCGATCGTGAAACGGGTAAATTACACGGACGTGAGCTCGACGTGTGGGGCGAGCCCATCGTGGTCGGCGAGAGCTTCTACGTCGACAACACCTTCCAGCTCGACGGGTCCGGCCCCTTCGTCGGCGCCATCGACGCGTCGCTCCACTGGTCGTGGCGCGCGAGCGTAATCAACCCCGGCAAGGGCAAGAGCGTCCCGCGTACGGGAGGCGTCGCCTACGCCGAGGGCACAATCGTGCACGCGGCGGCCATGGGCGCGCGCGTCGTTCCTTCGCTCGCGGCGCACGATGCCAAGACCGGCGATCGCAAGTGGACTGCCGCCGACACCTGGCCCGAGAGCTCGCCGAGCATCGAGGGCGGACGCGTGTTCACGGTCGAGCGCTGGAAGGGCGAGCCCAGCGACCGCCTCGTGGCGCGCTCGCTCGCCGACGGCCGCCCGCAATGGTCCGAGATCACCCCTTGGGCGCGCGGACCTGCGCCCGTCATCGGCGGCAAGCTCGTGATCGTTCACGGCGCGGAGGGCGTGCGCGCGCACGATCGCGCGACCGGCGCTCTCGTCTGGTCGAACCCGCTCCCACGCAAAGCTGCGTTCGAGGAGTCGGTCACGACCATGGCCGTTGCGAAAGGCACGAGCACGCTCGTCGTCACTTCGGGCGTGAACGTTGCCGTGCTCGAGCTCGAGCACGGCAGTGTGAAGTGGAGCGGCGTCGTTGCCACGGGACGCTCCGACACGGCGCCGGGCGGGACGACTGTCGAGCGGCCGGTCATCGTCGGACGCACTGTTTACGTCACCAGCGATGGCACGCTCATTCGGCTCGACCCTGCCAAGTAGCGCCGGGTCACTTCGGCGTTTCGGGCTGCACCTCGCCGCTCTCGAAGGCGA
>CAXSGV010000605.1:0-3872 GCA_964236615.1 uncultured Polyangiaceae bacterium | reverse complement strand
AGCGCGCCCCATCCCGCGAGCCCGATCGCGCGCGGCAGCAGCGTCTGCTGCAAGAAGCCAATGACGATGAAGAAGACCTTCGCGCCGAGCACCGCCATGCCGCCGCGGCCGACCGCTTTGGCCGTGTGCACGGTCGTCTCCTTCGCGTCCGTCATGGGGTCGGGCGACTCTTATCAGCCCGGCGTGCGCAGCACGATCGGCTTCTGCGCAACGAACACGCGGTCGGGAAGCGGCGTGAGCTCGCACGTCCCCGGCTTGCGCTGAAAAGCGTGGATCGGATAACCGGACGCTGCGCGGCGCTTGTCGCCGACGAGGAGCACGTCGCCCTTCCACGCGAGGGCGAGAATGTCGAAGCCGTCCGTTCTCAGCGGCGACGCCGAGAGCGGAGTGACGACCGTGCCCGTCGTGGGATCGAACGTGACGAGGCCGGTCGCGTTCACGTCGAGCGTAGCGTCGGCCACGATCGCCGCGCCGCAGCCGTCCGTGATCGCGATCGCAGTGACGCTGCCCCCGAGGTCCTTCTCGTGAACGAGCAGCTTGCTGGTGAAGGTGAGCGGATCGAAGCGCTCGATGCCGGCTTTGTTCTCCGACAGCGCGTCGAAGTTTCCAGGTGCGGCGAGAAAGAACGCGCCCGCGTGCTCGGTCATTGGGTTGAACGGGTCGCGTGCGGCGAGCACGACCTCGTCCTCGACCGTCAGCGTGTCCACGTCGATGCGGATCATTTTGGAGTCCAGCTTCGACGCGAGGCGATCGTTGTCGTCGAGCACCTCGAGCGCAACGAAGGCCTTTTGCTTACCCCCGACGTCGGCGATGCGGATCGCGCTCGCGTTCGGGTTGCCGTCGGGATCGGTGAGGCCGCGCGGGCTCTTCGAGATGTCGATGGTGCCACGCTGCTTTCCGTCCGGACCGATGACGACGATCGACGGGATGGCAAGGCGCGGGATCCACAGCGAGCCGTCTTTCGCGACCGCGACGTCTTGCGGGTTGGTGCTGCCCCTGTGCGTGGGCTCTGCGGTCGAGACCTTCGCAAAGGGCACTCCGCACGCGGCGCGCAGCTCGAACACCTCATCGCGATCGCGCGCGATGAAGAAGGCGCGACCACGCGAGACGACGAGCTGAGGATCCTTGCCGAGATCGGGTCCTGCCTCGAGCGTCGGCGCGATGCGCGCGTCGACCGTGACCGCGCCACACGCGCTGGAGTCGTAGTCGCTCATGGCGACGAGCGCGTCGAGCGTGTCGGTGCAGCCGGCGGCGGGCGTGGTGCCCGTGGAGCTCGGGCCGCAGCTGGCAAAGGCGCCGCCGAGGATGGCGACCGAGAGCCCACGCAAGACGAAACCGGTACGCACCGGCGGCAGTCTAGCCGCTGCTCCTCAGTGGATGGTGGTCGGATCGACGGCGCCGTTGGGCTTCAGGCCGTTCGCGCGCCATCGCTCTTCGTCGTTGGCGTGGAGCTCGGGGACGGGCGGTGTGGCGTCGCGCACTTCGAAGCGCGCGCCGAACTCCGGGTCGTGATCGATACGAATGTAGAGTGCAATCTTCGGATCGGCGCCGTGCCCTTTGTCGAGAATGATCGAGCCTGCGGGCTCGCGAACGAGCTTGCCGCCAGAGACGCGGGCCGCGAAGTACTTTTCCAGCGACGTCGGTGTCGCATGCACGCGCCCGTAGACGCTCGGCGCGATCGCCTTGATTTGCTCGGTGTCACGAGGGAGCGCGATGCCGTACGCGTGCTCCTTTCCCTCGACCAGCTCGCCCGGCGCGAGGTGATCGACCGGCGCTGCGGTCGCGGTGACGGGCGCGCCCGAGGCGGCGGCGCGAGCCTGGATGACCTCGTCGCCGGAGCCCTTGCAGCCGATACCGGATGTGACGAGAAAAAGGACGAGCCCGATCCTCACTCGACGACCGCAGCCCACGAGTCGACTGTCGTCGCGAGGACCGGCTGCTGGAGCGCAATCTCCGTCTTCGTTGAATCGGAGGTGCCCGTCACGCCGGCGAGCTGGAACGTCAGCTTCGGCGAGGAGGCGTTCACGTTCGTCGCTGCGAAGTGCTTCGCGCCCGGAACGTAAGGGTCATCGGTCTGCACCGACGTCTTCGCGCACGTCGGCGGAAGGTTGATCGTCACGCCCGGAACGAGCTTTCCGACGGAGTCGGCCGCGGCCGGCGTGGGCGAGACCGAGTCGGGGATCGTGCCGAGGTTGTTCGGGTTGAAGCGCGGGATGCCGCCGAGCCCCGAGGAGACTGTGCCGTTCGCCGTGATGAAGTCACGCCCGTAGATCTCGGGGGTTCCGCCGCCGCACTTCGACACGCCAACGGCTTCCGGCGTGAACGTCGCGAAGTAGAAGGTGCCGTCGAAGATGGCCATCGGACCGGTGACGCGCTTGCCGTTGAGGAACTTCAAGAACCAGTTGGGCGTGGCGCGGAGACGGGGCGGGCTTTCGGTGGAGAGAGTCTCGCTGACCGACCACACGAAGTTGGTGCCCGTGCCCGTGTAGGTCTCCTGATCGCCGGTGGCGATCTCGATGAGGACGCGTCCCGAGCGGTCGAGCGCAAGCACCGGCGGCACCGCGATCGGCTGCCCGTCTTTGTAGGTCTCGGTGTAGGCGGTGTCGAAGAAGATGTCGCCGCGCCAGTTGGCCGGATCGGACGACGAGAGATCGAACCGAAGCACCGTACCATCCGCGTCGCCGACATAGACGCGCTGCGCGACCGCACCGACCGTACCCGGGTAGATGAGAGGCGTGCCGATGAGCGGCGCATAGATGGGCGCGTCGTTGACGAGGTTCTTCGCGACGAGGACCGACGGCGCGTCCTTCGTCTTGTCGAGCACGAAGGTGCGGAGGATCTCGCCGTTGTCGAGGCGGACCACCGTGAGCGAGCGACCTGCCGAGGGCCAGCACTTCACTTGGCTGCGCGGCGCGAAGCCGGCTTTCGGCATGGCGAAGTTCGACGCCGGATCGATATCGGCGCCGGCGCGCGCGCGGCGATCGGGGGTTGCGCCACCGCAGCTGTTGTCGGCCGCGCCCTCCATGCCACCCGGAAGGATGGCGACACCAACCTCGTGCTTGGCCGTCGTCGCGCCGCTCGTGATGTCGATGAACACCGTCGTGATCGCCGGCGTGCCCGAGCGCGTTCCGAACAGCTGGCGCGCGGGACCAACCGGCGCCGTTTCCGTCGGCATGCCCGTGAGCTGCCACAGGAACTTGGGGCCTGTGCCCTTGCTGTTCGTCGGATCGGGATCGGTGACATCGAGCGCGTAGAAGCCGCGGCCCTGCGTGCCGAAGCTCGCGACGAGCGTCGAGTGCCAGTTGCTCGCCGCGCTGAGCGTCGCCGAGGTGCGATCCCAGATCGCGTCCTTCACCGTCGGCGCACCGTCGAGCAGGAGCGCGTGGGTCGTGGGGTAGGTCGCCAAGATCTGCGGCATCACCGCGGGCGGCATGAAGGCCCAGATCTCGTTCGACTCCTGCGCGGCGACGCCGGTGTCGAAGGCGTGGAGCAAACCGTCGTTGGTCGCCGCGTACATGACCGTGGGTCGCTTCGGCGGGGTCGTCGTCGAGGACGACCAGGTCGCGCGGAACGTTTGGTAGCTCTCGTCGCGGATGAGCGCGTCGGGCGGACCCACGACGATGGGCGAAGCGTGGAAGATGTCGCCGAGCGCGTTGTCGTAGCGCGATTGGAACGGACGGTAGGTCGAGTTGAGGCCACCCGGGCCCGTCGACGATCCAAACGCAAAGCGGAGCGCGAGCTCTTTGCAGTCGGCGCCCGTGAGGTGCTGCGTCGAAGTCGTGTTCGCGCACTGGGGGTTCGTCGAGTTGCCGCCCGACAGCGTCACGCCGACCGACGCCGGGGTGACGGCGGCGAGCGCGGCGGTGTCGGAC
>CAXSGV010000604.1:0-3898 GCA_964236615.1 uncultured Polyangiaceae bacterium | reverse complement strand
CCCGCCGGGCACGCGCGCCAGCCGACATCGATGCAGGATGCACCTTCGGTCGCGGCGCTGTTCGCGGGATCGCACGGACCTGTCGGCGGAACGACAGGACTGCTCGAGACCGGATCGTCGCTGCACGCGGAGAGCGCGACGACGGCGAGAAAGACGGCGGGAGACATCCGGCGGCTGCGCGCGCTCATAGGTGCGGCAACGGCTCCGGCAGCGGGATCGCGCCGTTTCCGACCTTGCTTCCGTTGCCTTCGAAGATCGTGTCTTTCGACACATCGACGTTGAGGCCTTTGGGCTCGCTGCCGACGGCGGCGACCTCGCGCAGCTTGGAGCCGTCTTGCACGTGGATACCGACCGCGTTGTCTGCAATGACGGACTGCGATACGAGCGCGGGCGTTGCGGCGAGCGCGAGGCCGACGACGGCGCTCTTGCGGATCTCCGAGCGCACCAAGGTGACGTGCGGCGAGTCGGTGACGAGAATGCCGTGACCCAGCGGTTCGCTCGCGAGCTGAGTCTGCGTGTTGCGGATGACCGACGCGAGGACGTCGAGGGTAGCGCCCTCGAAGACGTAGATGCCGCTGTGGTGGCTGTCGAGGATGGCGCTCGACGTGAGCGTTGCGTGACCGCCGAACGCGACGGCCAGGCCGAGGCCCATGGTGCCGCCCGGCATCGGTTTCGTGCCCGAGATCAATGTGCGATCGAGCGTCGTTTCGGTGCCCTTGTCGAACGAGGCGACGCCCTGGCGCGCGTTGTCGACGATGGCGGTGTTCGTGATCGTGGCCTTCGCGCCGCCGAACACGTACACGCCGTCGCCGAAGTCGCCGTCGAGCACGCTGCCCTGCGCGCGCACGACCGAGTCGGTGAGGGTGCCGGTCGACCCTTGGACGACGACGCCGACGCCTTGCGTATCGACGATGTTCACGCGGGCGGCTTCGACCGTGGCGCCGTTTGCCGCGACGAGCCCGTAGCCGCGACCGAGCTCGCCGACCTGCGTGCTCCGGATGACCGAGTCGGTGATGGTTATGGACGCACCCTTGTAGGAGCGGACCCCGGTGTCGGCGTTGTGGAGGAGCGCCGAGCGTTCGATCGTGGCCGAGCCGCCTTGCCCGTTGAGGCCGTAGCCGCCGGAACCCTTGGTGTCGGCCGCGCCGTCGCGGATCACCGACGACGTGATGTGGATCATGTTGCCGGGCACGACGATGATGTTGCCGCCCGCGCTATTGACGATCGCGCTGTCGGTGAGCTCGAGCGTGGTGCCGAGCGCGAGGTCGATACCGAACGCGGTCGGGTAGTCGCGCGAGACCGTGTTGCGGATGACGCTGCGCACGACCTTCGCGGTGATGGCCTTGCCTTCCGAGTAGATGCCGACGTCGTAGTTGCCGTCGAACACGCTGTCTTCGACGACGAGCCCTGCGGAGAGCTGCGCGCCCGAAGGAAACTTCCGCACGGTCATGCCGCGCACCGTCGTCTGCGCGTCGATGATGAGGCCAGGCGTCTTGATGCTCGGATCGCTGCCGTCGAGGATCACCTTTTCGGCGCAGCGACCGACGATCGTGGTCGTGCGATCGATCTGCACGCTCTCGCGATAAATGCCGGTGTCGACCGCGATGACGTCGCCAGGCCGCGACGCGACCGCGGCAGACTCGATAGAGCGAAAATGGGTGGCGTCGAGGGGCCCCGTCGCGCTCACGAAGAGTCGCGCATCGGCGGGAGGAAACGGTGCGCCGCAGTCGCCGATGGGTGCGCAGTCGGTACGGCCGAGCGCGTCGCGCGTCGCGCCTGTGCACGCGACGGCGGAGACCACCTCGCGGCAACCCCACCCCGACTCGTCCGCAACGAAGCCCGCCGCGCACGCCGAAAAACCCACGGGCTGGCACTCGCGCTCGCCCATGCGCGGCATCGTGCCGGGTGCGCACGTCGACGGCGGAAGAACGAGGCTGCATTTTCCGACTTCGTTCCTCTTCTCGCCGACGAGGCAACCATCCCCACCGTCGGCGCTCGACGCTGCGGGCGCGTCACTGCTGCACGCGACCGCGCCGCTCGAGAGCGCGATCAGAGCGATGAAAGCAATGGCACGCGGAAGCATGGACGGCAGAATAGCCTGGAGCTCAGAAATCGCAGTTCGCGTAGATCGGCGCGGAGATACCTTCACCGACGCGAGCCCACAAGACGGCGCACCGATCGCGATCGAGCGTGACTTCGGCGACGGTCCCGGCGGTGGCGCGGGCGACGAGCTCGCCGCCTTTGTAGAGCGACATCTCTGCGCCCTCGGCGCGCGCCTGGATGCGCGAGGCGCCGTGAAGGGTCCCGCCGACGCCGATCCACACGGGGCTCGTGGCGTCGCGCACCTCGAGAGAGCAGGCCTCGGGGCTCTTCACGCAGGTCCGGCCTTGGACGATGGCGTCGTGCACGCCACGCTCGGAGCGTTCGGTGGCCAGCACCCAGGTCGTCGCGCGCAGGTGGTCGCTGTGGCTGTCGCTGCCGCCGACGGGGGCGAGCCTCCGGTGACGCGACCGTGCCGCCGACATCGTCGTGTACGCCGCGAGACGGAAGGAGCGATCGGGATCACCGAGCAGAAAGTTGTCGCGCAGGTGGGTGACCGAGAGGTTGTAGATCTCGACGCCTTGCGCGAGTTGATCGATCGCGGCGATCTCCGGGGGCAGACCGCCCGCCGGGTTCGTGAAGCCGCGCCACGAGAGATCGTTCCTCGTGAACGAGAACGGTGAATCCATAGGAAGCACGAGCGGGTGGTTGATGACGAGGTTCCCACCCGACGCGACGTAGCGCTCGAAGAAGAGCCCAGGATGCTCGCGTGCGGTCTCGAGTGGAACCTCTTCGAGCGTGCGATCGAGGTCACCAAACGCGACGCCGACGTGGCCGTAATCGCCGTCGGTGTACTCCATGCCCGGGATGACGATGAGCGATCCGCGGTCGCTCGCCGCCACGTTCGCGCGCAGCATGGTGTTGGCGGCGCGCGTCGACTCGCGCAAAACGGGATCCATGAAGAAGCGTGCGCGCACGTGCGGCGTGAGGACGACGAAGTCGAGGGCCTCGGCGTGCGCGAGCGCAATGGTCTCCGGCAGCGTTCGCACCACGTGCCACGCCGCGTCGGGCGGAAGGACGTGGCAGTGCATGTCACCCCCGAGAAGCTGCTGACCGTGCCGCCGGGCCACAGCGCGGACCTCGGCGCTCGGGCGTGTCGAGCGGTAGGCGCTGCTCATCGCAAAGTCGATCGCGTCCGACTGCGTGCAGCCGGTCAGCAGCGAAGCCGCCGTCAAAGACGAAAGCGCAGCCAGCACACGCACCCCACGGGAGATCACGCGGACGGGATACTCCGTCGGATGCCACCAAGCAAACCAGTCACGGGTTGGTGCTGGCCGCGAACAGCACCCATTCGCCTTCGCGTCGCACTTCGTGCCAGGAGGTCGACGTGCGCTGTGCCTCGGTGGGACGACGCAGGAGGTAGAACTGAAAGCCGGGCGCTTGCTCCCGCGCTAGATCGTCGGGGGGCGGAAATGGCGGGGCCACGAGTCGCTTCGTAGGCACGATGGGCACGCCTTGATCGAAGGCATAGGGCGCGTAGCCGCCCTTCAACACGGCGGGCCAGCTGTTCCAGCACCAGTACGCTGGCGCGCTCGTCGCCGGGTCGCCGCTCTTCTCTTCGGGGTGCTCGCCGGCCATCATCTCGCGCGTCACGACGAGCGTGGTGCTCCCCCGCGGCAGGCCATCGACGATCAGGAAGAAGGCGGCGTTGCGGCGGTCGAAGTCGCGGTAAAGGACGGTGAGCGCGGCAAAGAGGGCGAGGCTCGCGAGAACGGGCGGCGCGAATCCGTAGCGGGGCTCCTCGCCTTCGCGCACCCCGAATCGCGCTAAGGCTGCGGGCTGCGCCGCTTGCACCACG
>CAXSGV010000603.1:0-3972 GCA_964236615.1 uncultured Polyangiaceae bacterium | reverse complement strand
GGCGGGTCCATACGAGCTCGTGCACGTCGGGCGCCACGCGCGCGATGGCGACCCGGAAGAGCGGCGCGCGCGACGGATCGAGTCCGCGCGCACGCTCTGTCTTCGCGAACGCGTCGATGGCGTCCGCCGTCGCATCGGGCAAGTGCGCAATCGTCATCGGAACGTCGAGCGCCGCGTGCACGCGTGCGATGGGACGATCGTCACCCCAAGCGAACGAGGTTCGAAGGACATCGTGACGCTGCATCACGTGGGCCCACGCGGCGCGGAGACGCTCGACGTCGAGCCGACCCTCGATGCGAGCGGAGAGCTGCGAGACGTAGACGGGCGCCATCGGATCGTAGAGCGCGTGGAAGAGCATGCCCTGCTGGAGCGGCGTCGGCGTGTACACGTCGCCCTCGGCCTGCACGTGCTGCACCTGCGGCGTGGGCGGCCGTTCGATCGCGGGCCGGCCGTTCGCTGCGAGCGCGAGGCGAAGGACGGTCTGGTGCTCGAAAATATCCTTCGCGCTCACGCGAACGCCGTCGGCCGCTGCGCGTGCAACGACCTGGAGGCTCAGGATCGAGTCGCCTCCGAGCTCGAAGAAGTTGTCATGCACGCCCACGTCCTTGCGTCCGAGAACCCGCTCGAAGGCAGCGGCCAACACGCGCTCTTCGTGCGTCCGCGGCGGAACGCGCGTCTCGCGGCTGGCAGAAATAGCGGTGCGCTCGGCGCGTACGAGCGCACCGCGATCCACTTTGCCATTGGATGCGCGTGGAAGCGCGTCGAGGGCGACGACCCGCGACGGAACCATGTACGCAGGCAGCCGCGCGGCGACGAACGCGCGGAGCTCCTGCTCGCTCGAATCTCCGTCGGGAACGACGAACGCCACCAATACCGCCGCCTCGCCGCGATCATCGAGCACGACAGCCGCGCTGCGGACGCGCGCGCTCGACTCGAGAATGTGCTCGATCTCGCCGAGCTCGATGCGGTGACCGTGCAACTTGATCTGCGTGTCGGCGCGCCCGATCACCTCGAGCTCACCATCGGCGTTCTCCCGCCCGAGATCGCCAGTGCGGTAGATGCGTCCGAGGGTTGGCGAGACGACGAACCTATCCGCTCCGAGCTCGGCGCTCGCTCCGACATAGCCGGTGGCCACGCCTACGCCGCCGACGACGATCTCGCCGATCACACCGCGAAGGACCGGCACGAGGAGATCGTCCACCACGTGCATCGTGACGTTTGGAAGCGGTCGTCCGATTGGCGTGCGAGAGCGCGCGGCGTCGCGAGCATCGACTCGGTGAAGGCTCGTGCATACCGTGGCCTCCGTCGGCCCGTATGCGTTGAAGATTGCGCGGCCGTGACGCCATCGCTCCGCAAGCGCAGGCGGCAACGCCTCACCGGCGGAGACCACGACACGAAGCGCCGGGACGGCTGACGGGTCGGCAAGCGCGAGCAACGACGGAGGAAGCGTGACGACCGTGACGCGACGCCGTGCGAGCAAGGACTCGATCGGCTCGTCGACGGCAAAGTCCGCGCCCTCGCCGAGATCGAGCACCGCCCCCGCAGTGAGCGCCATCGCAATCTCCGAGACAGCCGCGTCGAAACCGAACGACGCGAACTGAAGGACGACGTCGGTGGCCTGCACGCCGAAGCCTCGTCGTTGCGCGAGGGCGAGGTTCGGAAGGCCACGGTGCGTCACCGAGACGCCCTTCGGCGCACCGGTCGACCCCGAGGTGTAGAGTACATACGCTTCGTCCGTGAGCAGGGGCGCGGTCGCGAGACACGCGTCATCGAGCGCCCTCAGCGCGGTCTCTTGCTCCTCGAGGACGACGAGCACCGCGGCGGGCGCGGGAAGCTGATCGGCGATCTGTTCGTTCGTGACCACGATCGCGACGCCGGCGTCCGCGAGAATGCGCTCGATCCGCGGCGCCGGGTTCCGTTCATCGATGGGGACGAAGCTGGCGCCTGATTTCATGACGGCGAGCACCGCTTCGATCCGCGCCGGGCACCGCGGAAGCAGGATGGCGATGCGCACGCCTGGCGCCGCCCCCGAGGCGACGAGGAAGCGGGCGAGCTGGTTCGCGCGACGATCGAGCGCACCGTAGCTGACGCTCTCGTCGCGAAAGCGGAGGGCCACGCGATCGGGCGACACGGCGACGACCTCTTCGATCATGCGCGGCAGCGGAAGCTCCGACGCCGGTACGATGGGCCCCTGCCCGCGCACGGTCGCCGCGCCTCGCTCTTCCGCAGTCGTGAGCGGGAGACGTCGAAGCTCCGTGTCAGGCGCATCGAGCGCCGCGTCCAGCAACGTCCTCCACGCGGCAACGAACTGCACTGCCGTCTCGTGCTCGAAGAGATCGGTCCGGTACGTGAGGGTCCCCGAATAGCCACTCGCGTCCTCCTCGACCGCAAAAATGAGGTCGAAGCGCGCCGATCCCGCGCCCGACGCGAGAGCGCGCACCTCGAGCCCAGGGAGCGCAAAGCTGGCGGAGGGCGCATTTTGAAGCACGAAGTTCACCTGGAAAAGCGGCGAGTGGCCAAGGCTGCGCTCGGGAGCGAGCGCATCGACGACGCGGTCGAACGGAACTTCCTCGTGCTCGAAGGCCGCGATGGCGCGGTCACGCGTCTGATCCACGAGATCGGCGAACGTCGCCGCGGCGACGAGGTCTGCGCGCAAGACGACGACGTTCACGAAGAATCCGATCAGCGGCTCGACCTCTTCACGGGTGCGGTTGGCGACCGACGCGCCGACGAGCACGTCGTGTGTCCGTGCGAGACGACCGAGGAGAGCGTGCAGTCCAGCAAGGAGCACCGCGAACGGCGTGGCGCCACGCGCGCGCGCGAAGGCGGCGAGGCGATCGGCGAGATCGCGACCGAGCGCGATCGGAACGTCGCGGCCAGCGTGGCCCTGCACGCGCGGTCGTGGGTGGTCGGTCGGCAGATCGAGGTACGGCGGTGCGTCGGCGAGCGAGTGACGGAAGAACGCGAGCCGTCGCTCGAGCCCGTCGCCGGCGAGCGTCGCGCGCTGCCACGCCGCGAAGTCGGCGTACTGGATGGGCAGCGCCGGAAGATCGGGCGTGCGCTTTACGGTGTAAGCGGCGTACGCGGCGGCGACCTCGCGGCAGAGGATGGCCGTCGACCATCCGTCCGCAACGATGTGGTGCATCGTCGTGACGAGCACGTGGTGATCGGGCGCGAACACGAGCAAGCTCGCGCGGACGAGCGGTCCCGTCGCGAGATCGAACGGCGTCGCCGCCTCCGCCTCGGCAAAGCGCAGCGCGGCGGCCAGGCGGTCCGGCGCGGCCTCGCGATGGTGCACCGTGACGGCGATCGCGCCGGGTGCAGCGATCGTCTGGACCGGGCTCCCGTCGACGTCGCGCACGGTGCTACGGAGAACGTCGTGACGATCGCCGACGAAGCGCACCGCGGAGAGGAGCGCGTCGACGTCGAGCACCCCGAGCAGCTCGACGGCACCTGGCAAGTTGTAGGTCGCAAGCCCCGGCTCGAGACGGTCGAGGAAGAAGAGGCGCTCCTGCGCGTGCGAGAGGAGCGGCTGTCCGCCCACGCGACGCGGGCCGAGCGCGCGCGCCGTGGTTGCCCGCGGCGCGCCACGCGCAGCCTCGACCGCGTTCGCGAGCGCTCCGAGCGTGCTCGACTCGAAGAGCGTACGCAGCGGAAGCTCGACGTCGAGGCGGCTGCGCACGCGCGACAAGAGCTGTGTCGCCAGCAAGGAGTGCCCGCCGAGCGCGAAGAAGTCGTCCTCGACGTGGACTTCGCTCACGCCGAGGAGTGCGCTCCATAGGTTCGCGAGCTCGCGCTCGAGCGGCGTCTTCGGACGCGTTCGTTCGGCGTTCCCCGCGCTCCGCGGCACGTGCGGAAACGCCCTGAGGTCGACCTTCCCCGCCGTCGAGAGCGGCAGCGCGTCGATGCGGACGACGGCGCGTGGCACCATCACCGCGGGAAGACGCTTTGCAAGCTCGCGTTGCATCGAGC
>CAXSGV010000602.1:0-3975 GCA_964236615.1 uncultured Polyangiaceae bacterium | reverse complement strand
CGTCCGACGGCAAGTGGCTCTACTTCCCCTCCGATCGCACGAAGGTGATGAACATCTACGCGTGGGAGATCGCGACTGGAAGGACGAAGCAGGTCACGAACGTCCTCAACGGCGCGTACCAGCCCAGCATCTCGCGCGACAACAAGACCCTGCTC
Organism: uncultured Polyangiaceae bacterium; assembly: GCA_964236615.1. GTDB lineage: Bacteria > Myxococcota_A > Polyangia > Polyangiales > Polyangiaceae > CAXSGV01. Next base: position 3,820 of record CAXSGV010000602.1, on the reverse strand, counting down.
TACCTCGGCTACACGCACCGCGGTTACGACATCTTCGCGATGAAAGTGGATCCGACGACGTGGACCGACGCGGCGCCGTGGGTCGACGATCGACCCGCGCAAAACCCCGAGCCCGAGCACCGCGAATTTCCGGTGCGCGACTACGACCCGCTCGAAACGCTTCGTCCGCGCCGCTACAGCCTGCAGATCACGCCCGGCAACTACGGTCAGGCCTTCATCCTGTCGACGGCGGGCGCCGACATCGCCGGCCACCACGCGTTCGGCGCGTCGATGGCGGTCGAGGCCGAGCATCCCGAGCTCCAATTCGATCTCAGCTACTCCTATGGCCGACTGCCGGTCGATCTGAGCGCGCGCGTGTACCGTCTGATCTCACCGCGTGGCGGCTACGCGCTCGGCCAGAATTACAAACCCACCTGGGCGATGGAGAACATCGGCGTCCAGACCGGTCTGAGCTACGCCATGCCGGGCCCGTTCGCGGGCCAGTCCTTCTCGCTCACGTACTCGGCTTCGCGCATGGCGGGTGAGCTCCCGGTTCCGACGGACAAGCTCGATCCCTACGAGACACCGACGATCCCGGTGCGCGGCACCGTGGGCACGCTGAACCTCGGGTGGGGTTACTCCAACGCGCAGCGCTTCCTATGGAGTGTGGGTCCGGAGAAGGGCTTCAGCGTCAGCGCCAACTTGAACGTGACGCACCCCGCGCTCGCCTCCGACTTCGAGGGCTTCGCGGCCGAGGTCGGGTTCACCGGCTACGTGCTCATGCCTTGGCTCGCACACCACTCGATGGCATTCCACGCAGAGGCTGGCACGGCGAGCGCGAACATCCCCGGCCGTGGCCCCTTCTACGTCGGAGGTTTCGTCGACGTCCCGCTCTACGACACGATCCGAAATCTCCTCATCCAGGGCGGCGTCGCGCTTCGTGGCTACCCCTCGGTGATCGAGGCGGGCCGCAACATGACGCTCTTCAACGTCGAGTACCGGTTCCCCATCGTGAACATCGATCGCGGCCTTTCGACGCTGCCCATCTTTCTCCAACGCATCAGCGGCAACGTCTTCGTCGACTACGGCAGCGCGTTCAACGATGCCGCCACCGCGAAGTTCAAGACCGGCACCGGCGTCGAGCTGTGGTTCGACGCGACGCTCGGGTACGTCCTCGGTTTCAACTTCCGCCTCGGCTTTGCGCGAGGCTGGGCGAGCGGCGGGCTCGACAAGCTCTACTTCGTCGCGGCCGTTCCGTTCTGAAGACGGTCGGCACGGGCACGGGCACGGGCACGTCGAGAGGAGTGGCGCTGAAAATTGGGCCCGCGCAGGTCTGGAGACCTAGGGTCGAGCCATGAGCCACACTCCGACTCCGCGCTACGGCGCAGTGATCGCTTTCGTCTTCGCTGCTCTCTCGACGAGCGCATGCATGGCGAACCAATCAGGCGCCGCCCGCATGCAGGAGGCTGCGAACGAGCTCAATCTCAACACGCGCTTCGGCCGTCTCGAGCTCGCGATGGAGCATGTCAGCGCGAAGGATCGCGATGCCTTCGTCGCCCGTCACAAGACGTGGGGCTCACGCGTGCGCATCGCTGACTCCGAGCTCGCGGGCATGCACTTGACCTCCAAGGAGCAGGCCGAGGTGACCGTGAAGGTCTCCTGGTACAAACCCAACGAGCAAGAGCTTCGGCTGACGACGATTCGCCAGCGGTACCGGGACTACGACGGCGTTTGGAAGCTCGAAGACGAGCAGCGCATCGATGGTGACATCGGGCTGCTCGGTGAGCCAGTCCAGGCGATCGAGTCGCCAGCGCCGCTGCGGCAAGCGCAGTTCCCGACGGTTCGCCTCAGCAGCGAGTAACCCGATTCAGGCGACCGAGGCGGTCTTCGCGGCAGACTTCCGCGCGGTCTTCTTCGCGGGCGCTGCCGGCTTCTTGCTGCGTGCCGCAGCCTGGCGCACGAGCTTCTCCTTCTTCTTCGTCTGAGCCTTGCGGCGCTTCATCTTCTGCGAGTTGCGACGGTCGAACTTTCCCATTGAGCGAGTGTCTCCAGAGGCGAATAAATAGAGCGCGAAATTCGGCGGAGAGTCGCGGACTTTGCCGCGCACGTCAAGCCGCGCCCCAAAAGCACCGACATGTCCTCACGTGAAGGCAGCTGGCGCCAACGCGCGTTGCGCCGCCGAAAGCGGCCATCCTTGCCGATCGCTCGACATGGAGACCCTGATTTTGCAATCGACGTGTCCAGTAGACGCGGGGGGCGGGGGTGCTAGATTGATGTTGTGGACGTCGTGCTTCGGAAGCTTGGCAAAGGCTCGCGCGCCGTCGCCGGCAGGCTCGTGCGAGCTCCTCGCAAGGGCTCCGTGGTCGTCATCGAATTTCCGGACGGCATGCACGAGTACGTCACGACGCCGGTGAAACGCGTCCTCCGTATCGCCGGGCGCGAGGTCTTCTACATCGAGACCATCAACAGCCGGTACCGCCTCGAAGTTCGCAGCCGCGAAGACGCCCTCGCGGAATCGACCGGGTAAGCGTCGCCCGCTTTTCGACGACCGCGGATTGGGGTAGTCGTCCCGGTCGATGATGGAACAAAGCGGCGAGCACCTGGCCTTCCAGGGGCGGGCGGGGTGCATCGAGGTCGTTTGTGGCTCGATGTTCAGCGGCAAGACCGAGGAGCTCTTGCGCCGCATCAAGCGCGCGCGGCTCGCGCGTCAGCACGTGCAGCTGTTCAAGCCCCGCGTCGACGATCGCTACGACGCCGTGAAGGTGGTCTCGCACGAAGGCGCGAACGCCGATGCCTTGCCGGTTGGCAGCGCTGACGAGCTGAGCGCCTGCGTTCCCGAGGACGTCGCGGTCGTCGGCATCGACGAGGTTCAGTTCTTCGACGAGACGATCCTGCGCGTCGTCGAGCAGCTCGCCGATCGCGGCATCCGCGTGATCGTCGCGGGGCTCGATCAGGACTACCGCGGGCAGCCGTTCGGCCCGATGCCGATGCTCATGGCGGTTGCGGAGTACGTCACCAAGCTCCACGCCGTATGCGCGTCGTGCGGCGCGCGCGCTTGTCGTTCGCAGCGCCTCGTCGCGAGCGAAGGCCAGCTCTTCGTCGGTGGCGCTGCCGCCTACGAAGCGCGCTGCCGCCGGTGCTTCGTCTCGAACGCAGTCGAGCCCGTCGAGCGCTAAACAGCTCGCGATCAGCGGCGCGCGATCAGCGGCGCGCGATGCGGGCGGTCGGCGGCCTCGTGACGTGCTCGACCTTCTGCGAGGCGAACCACGCACGCAGCATCTCGCGCGCGATCACGTTGGCCTTCACGCGCCAGATCGGGTTGTTCACGACGAGCACGCCGATGGCGATCGGCTTCACACCGGGAAGCGGGCGGCTCGGCGCGAAGCCCGTGAACCACGTGTAGAGGTGCTGTTTTTCCGCATCGGCGAGCGTGCCCGTCTTACCCGCGACCGACACGCCGGGCAGAAACGAGCTACCCGAGACGTCATGAAACGCGCGGTACGACGTCCCCTCGCTGACCGTGTGCTCCATCATCGTCGTCACGGCCCGCGCCGTGTCACGGTTCATCACGCGGTGCACGGTCGAGGGCCCAGGCGCGGTGTAGACGACGGTGCCGGCCTCGCTGACGTCCTTCACGATCGACAGGCGTGGCGACTCACCGCCACGTGCGACCGTCGCGCTCATCCATGCCGCTTCGATGGGCGAGAGCGTGGAGTTCCAAAAGCCGGCCGCGGTGCGCGCGTAGCCGAGCGCGTCGGGCGGGAGCTTCAACGTGCTTGGTTGCACCGGAACGTCGAAGGGCACGGCCTCGTTGAAGCCGAACCTCTGCGCCATGTCCTCA